>JBJKPN010000080.1:0-90902 GCA_046706365.1 Candidatus Kryptoniota bacterium
GTTCGGGGTTTCCTGGAAATATTTTGAAATACAGATTGATTGCACTTCCGACGGTCGTCAGGAGATTAAGCGTAACGAAGATCGGATCCCCGAGCGCGTAAATAGTAAGCGCAATGCTTCCAAGGAAGTAGAGGATCAGAAAAGACAGCCTCATGTTCGCACGCCTTGTTTTCAATACGTCGAATGTCTGAGGAATCCAGCAGGCGACGATCGCAATCAGTCCGATTAGTCCTATGATTTTCATTTCTTTTAATCACTTCTGTGAACTGTGTGAAGGGAGAAGCAGGTTTGCGATTTCATCGGGCCGGATCCGCTATACAAGGAGCTTGACCGCTTCAGAAAGCTTTTTCACTTCGACGATTTCGATGCCCATGCCGGAGCCCGCCCCTTTGAAATTGGCGTGCGGCACGATGGCCCTCGTGAACCCGAGCTTCGCCGCCTCCTTAACGCGCCGCTCTATCTGGCTCACGCTTCGTATTTCGCCGCCGAGGCCCACTTCACCGAGGATCAGGGTGCTCGAATCAACCGGGACATCTTTGTAGCTCGAAATAACGGAGATCGCCGATGCCAGGTCCACTGCGGGTTCGTCGATTTTTACTCCGCCGGCGACGTTCAGGAACACGTCAAACCCGCCGAGCTTCATCCCTATTCTCTTTTCAATTACGGCAAGGATTATGCTCAGCCTTCTGTAATCGAACCCTGTCGACGTCCTTTGCGGAACCGAGTATCCGGTCGGAGTGACGAGGGCTTGAATCTCAAGCAGTATCGGGCGAGTTCCCTCCATCGCGGCCGTTACGCTCGATCCGCTTGCACCGAAGCTTCTTTCTGAAAGGAAAATCTCGGAAGGGTTCTCGACCTCCACCATTCCGTTTTCGCGCATCTCGAATATCCCGATCTCGTTAATCGATCCGAACCTGTTCTTGTAAGCGCGAAGAATTCTGAACGAATAATGGCGCTCGCCCTCCAGCTGCAGAACCGCGTCTACGATGTGTTCGAGCACCTTCGGCCCGGCCGCTATGCCCTCCTTCGTCACATGGCCTACGACGAACACGGCCGTCCCTGTCATCTTGGCCAGCTGTGCAAGCCGCGACGAGCATTCACGGACCTGGCTGACTGTTCCCGGCGCAGACATTACCTCCGGGTGATAGACGGTCTGGATCGAGTCGACGATCAATACGGGAGGGTTGAACTGAGACACGGCCTTCATGACGACATCGAGGTCGGTTTCGGCAAGCACGTACATATTGTCGAGATTTGTTATGCCTAGCCGGTGTGCGCGCACCCGGATCTGAGCGCGTGATTCCTCTCCGGTTACATAAAGAATCTTTCCAAGTTTCTCATTCCGCGCGAGCTGCATGAGGAGGGTCGATTTCCCTACACCCGGGTCGCCGGCGACGAGAATGATCGATCCGGGCATGAGCCCGCCGCCGAGCACGCGATCGAATTCCTCGATCCCCGTCGAGAGGCGCTCTCCTTCGGCGACTTCGACTTCACTCAGGGGACTTATACTGACTTCTGACCTGCGGCTTCTTGCTTCCGATTTGGCCTTCGGTTCGCTGATAAGCTCCTCGACAAACGTATTCCACTCCCCGCACTCCGGACAGCGTCCGGTCCAGCGTGGCGAAACGTATCCGCAATTTTGGCAGGCAAATCTGATTGTTTGCTTAGACATGACCAGTCAATTTAATAGTGGAGAGCTCGGAGAAAAATTCAGAAGTCAAATGTTGTAATTCAAAAAGAGAAATTATGCTTCCGCAAATTAGCATAGCGAGATCGTAATTCTCTCCTTTTCTACCATTCGACTCAGTAAATGAGCACGAGTTCGTCCTGCTCTCTGCCTGTGACGGCGGCCTTCATTGAGCTGTCGATGTAAACGTTGAGCTCGGAGCGGACGCCCATTTTTCCTTCGATGTATATACCCGGTTCCAGAGAAAAGAGGCATCCCGGCACCAGCATGCGCGTGTCCTGCGTCTCGAAGTTGTCTATGTTAGCGCCGTTGCCGTGCACCTCCTCGCCGATCGAGTGGCCCGTGCGGTGAGTGAAGTACTCGCCATAGCCGCTCTGAACCACGACTCCCCGGCAAACGTCGTCAACGTCGCGGCCCGACACTTCACGTCCATCCTCGAGTCTGTCGCAAAGAAACTTGAAACCGGCCCGCCTCGCGTCTCGAACGACGTTGAAGGCCTTGACGTACTCTTCCGGCGGATTGTCCCCGACGTAGGCACTCCAGGTGATGTCGTAGTATATCGACCCGGGCTTGTCCAGCTTCGCCCAGAGGTCGATGAGGAGCTTGTCCCCCGGCTTGATCTTTCTTGAGCCTTTCGGCGTCGGCGCAAAATGTGGGTTCGCGGGATGATCGTTCGTCCCTACTATCGGCAGGTCCTCGGTGACGAGACCGTTCGCGCTGAACCTCTTCCCGATAAACTGCTGGATTTCATATTCCGTCTTGTACTTCTTGTTCTTCAATGACTTCTTCACTTCGTGGAAAGCTTCGTCAAGGATCTGGTCCACGAGTTTACCTGCTTTGAAATGAGACCTGGCCGATTTCTCGTCGAGCAGTGCTTCGAATTGCTGAACAAGGTCGGCGGAGGATACAATCTCGTGTCCGAAACTCCTCACCAGCTCGACTGTCCCGCCGTCGGCAATCGAAATGTAGGGAATCTGGTTCATGGGGGAATATTGCATTGCGATCCTGGACGGGTTGCCGAGCATCTCCTTCAGGTTCGAGTGGAGTTCCCGCCAGGTCGAGTACATAATCTTCCGTCCCGGGAGGTGATCAAGCTTCACCGGCTCGACCCTGTGAGCCAGCTTGACAGGCTCACCTTTTGCGGGTATGAAATAAAACCATCGTCTTGTCGCCATGGCGTGGGGGTCCATTCCGAGGATCTTCAAGCCGAGGTGATCGCGGTTATGAAAATCGAAAAACAGCCAGCCGTCAAGCCCTGAAGAGGCCAATGCGGCCTGAATCTTTTGTAGTTCCATGGTTCCTCCGGGATTTTAAACAAAATATGAAATCTATCCTGTTGATTCAAAAAATAACGGTTCTTGGAAGCAAAATGGCGCTAATCCTGCTTCAGGACGGCCAAAATCCGGGAAAAACATGCGGCGCCTTCGCAGGCAGGCGTAAAAAAACCGACCCGCTGTGGGGTAGCCAGCAGGTCGGTACGGATAGTCCGAGGATTCTTGGGGTAGGGTGGGATCCTCGTCGAAACTCATTCAAACTTCAGTATCAATATATGTTTGTGTTTTTGTTAAAGCAAGTAAAAAAAAGTCGCTCCTCCCGGCGAGGAAGGGTGCGGTACCCCGTCATTGAAGCTGACGTCGCGCGGGTTTACGACTATGATCCGGAAGAAGATGATGAATCCGTGAAGTAACCCATTGATGCTCAGCGGAAGGCTATCGCTGAAAACATCACTCGGGAGTCTTGAAGAGACAAAGGTAATCCTTATATTAATGACATAACCTAGTGAGTCGGATTTTGCCGAGCTTTTTCAGTAAAAAACATGAGCGGATCCTTGTGGTTAGACCCGACAGGGTCGGCGACGTGGTCCTCTCAACCCCCGTCTTCCATACACTGAGGGCCTCGTTTCCCGGATGCTACGTAGGAGCGCTCGTATCACCCTATACAGGTCCGCTGCTGCAGGGAAATCCGCACATTGATGCCGTCATAACAGACGATTCCAGTCGGGAAAAGGCCGGAGCTTTTTTAAAGAAGGTCCGGGAAATTCGTTCGCACAATTTTGACACGGCTCTCCTTCTCATGCCGACGAAACGTACTGCATACATGTTATTTCTCGCGGGAATCCCTTACAGAGTCGGCGTAGGACATATACTCTACGAGGTGATCACGCTAATGCATGGCGTCTCCCGGCGAAAATATAATCCGCTGAGACATGAATCGGAGTATATGCTCGACCTCGCGAAAAAGATAGGTGCCGGGAATATATGGCCGAGGCCTGAGGTTTTTATCGCGGAAGAGGAGAAGGCAGCGGCGCGCAAATTCCTTCAGGAGAAGGGCTTCGACACCAGCAGGTCAATAATAGGAATGCATCCCGGCAACGGCCATTCGGCACCGAACTGGAAAATTGAAAGATACCGGCAGCTCGCAGTAATGCTGTCCCGTGGCGGCTTCCAGGCCTTGGTGACCGGGAGCGACAAGGAGATACCTCTTGGCAGGAGTTTTGACCAGGAAGGTGTCGGACGCGTTCGGGTATCCTTCGGAGACCTCTCGCTGCGCGAACTGGCGGCGGTAATATCTCAGCTGGACGCGCTGGTCTCTTCAAGTACGGGCCCCATGCACATAGCTTCGGCGGTCGGCACACCAACAGTCTCCATGTTCTGCCCTCTGACGGCATGCTCCCCGAAGCTCTGGGGACCGTTGGGTAATAGGTCGAAAGTGATTCTGCCGCCCGAGGATTTTTGCGAAAACAGGTGTCCCGGCGACCCGCATGTCTGCACATTCGGCGAAGACGGCGACGGGATTACCGTGCAACCGGTTTTTGAGGCAATTAAGGAACTGTTCAACAAAACGGAAGGGGCATATGATAATTCGGCAGGCTACGGGCAGCGACGCTGATTCTATTGCGACGCTCCTATCGAAATCATTTCTTGAAGACACGGCTGTCGTTCGTGTAAGCATCGAAAACAATCCACGTTATTCACTGTCCAATATGTACGTGATCGAGGACCGGACTCTGAGCGGCAAAATCGCGGGATGTCTGCGAATCACTCCGTTCGAGATTTACTCCCGCGGTATCAAATCGTCCATGGCTGGGATAGCAGCAGTCGCAGTGCAGCCGGAGGTGAGAAGACGCGGGATTGCAGAAGCCCTGATGGAGGAAGCAATCCGTAAGATGTACGAGATGGGATTCCCCGTTTCGATGCTCTTCCCATTCAAGCATCACTTCTACCAGAAGTTCGGGTATGCTTATGTCGGCAATATGATGCTCTACGATTTTTCTCCGAACAATCTTCAGAGCTTCGAAGAGCGCACAAACGTGCGTCCCTTCACGAAAGCGGACAGGGGAAAGATCAAGAAGGTGCTGTTGGAAGAGATTCAGGACCACGGAAGTTTCACCCCTGTGCGAAGCGATGGATTTTGGGACCTGGTTGTTCTTCCGAAATTCAAAGATGCGTACGTCTTTGACTCCGGCGAGATAAGAGGATACATGGTGCTCGAGTTCTACAAGGAAGCCGGGGCGGTCAACGGACAGCCGGGTGAACAGGCGATAAACATAAAGGAATTCGTGGCACTCGATGCTTCGGCCCACCGCGGACTGTGGGGGTTCCTCGGCGCTCTCGGCGAACAGGCAGAGAGAGTAAGGTATATGGCGCCTTCGGATTATCCGTTTCATATCTACCTGAAGGAGCCTCGTGAGCGAGACTACCGAAGACTGTTTTTCGAATACAAAACCTTTTCGACTCTCGCAGCGGGCTTCATGCTGCGGGTAATAAATGTGCCGCAGGCTCTCCGAAGTCTTCACCATTCATTTGAGTCTCCGGCCGATATAGTCATCAAGGTGAGAGACGGCAATCTCCCGCAGAATTCGGAGGTTCTCAACCTACATCTCCATAACGGGGAGACCGTCGTCGAGCCGGCAAAAGGGCCATTGCAATTTGAGACGGAAATAGGGATATTTTCACAGATTTATTCCGGATTTTTGAAGGCAAGTGATGCTTTGAGATACGGTTTTGCCAGCGGGGAGCCGGGTATTGCACTGAAGCTCGATGAACTTTTCAGGGCCCCCTCGCCGTTTATCTATCAGTACGATATTTTCTGAACCAAAAGAGGTGTTTATGAATTCGATGTTGATATTGCTGCTGAGCGGTTTCCTGCTTGTTGGACCGGGAGCAAAGCCGGGCACAAATGGCAGCGACGGTTTGAAGTGGACGAATTTCACGGAAGGTGTCAAAGAAGCGAAGGCGATGAACAAAAAGGTGCTGATAGATGTCTACACCGACTGGTGCGGCTGGTGCAAGAAGATGGAAAGCGATACTTACAGCGATCAGAAGGTGAAAGATTACCTCGTCAAGAATTTTGTCCTGGTCAGATTGAATGCCGAGAGCAATGACAAAGAGATGATAGACACCACCGAGATCACCGACGCCCAGCTGGCGTCCGCTTTCAGGGTAAACGGATATCCCACGACAATCTTCCTCCAGTCGGACGGACATCCGATAACCGCTGCTCCCGGATACATGGGACCCGCTAAGTTCCTTAATGTTCTGGAATTCATCGGCGGCAATTTCTACCAGAAAATGGGATTCGAACAATTTCTCAAGTCAAAAGGTGTGACCGCAGAGTAATATACAATCACAAGTTGTGACAGCCGGGCTGCTGTAGCTGCAGGGTTTGCTGGAATCGACGGAGCGGGACACTCCGCCTCTCTATTCAACCTTTCCCATCCTCATACGTCTGACACTTCAGCCCGACGATTTCCGATACTAATTAGGGATAAGGATATTGAGCAAGAACAGACTCGTGCTTCTGGATATACTCCGAGCGATCGGGGTAATGTTGATGATAGAGGGACATACCGTCGATGCGGTCCTGAGTCCGGCTTATAAGGATGGTGCCAGCCTCATTTTTCAATTCTGGACTTTCTTCAGGGGATTGACGGCGCCGTTTTTCTTCTTTTCAGCCGGGCTCGCGTTTGTCGTGGCGACGGTGAAGGAAAACGGCGGCCTGCTGAGTGTGACGAATAGGGCGAAATACCGCCGGGTCAAAAGGATAGTCACACTCCTGTCTCTGGGATACCTGCTTCATTTCCCCATCCAGCTGCTTTACAATTCTTCGGATGTAACACCGGGTGAATGGAAGATTTTCTACGTGGCGGATGCGTTGCATATCATATCGCTCTCTCTTCTTGTAATCCTTGTCGTTGCGCTAGTGGCCAGGAGAAGGGAAACTCTTCTACGCTCGTACGTGATAGCGGCATTCCTATCTCTGGCGATTGCTCCCATCACCGAGCCGATCGTATGGGAGAAACTCACATCTCCCTTCATCTACGCGTACCTTACTTATCGGTCGGGCTCATTTTTCACATTCTTTCCTTTTTCTGCCTATCTCTTCGCCGGTGCGGCGTTCGGGGCGGTCGCGGTCTCTCTGCCTGCCGACACGCGGGCATACACACTATCGAAAAACTTCATGAGAGCTTCTCTGGTCTCGATCGTTTTGTTCGTGGTGTTTTTCCCGATTCAGCTCGCTTTCGTGTCCCCTTATTCAGTCTATTGGAAGGCGCTGCCGGCGGTTAATCTTCTCAGGTTCGGCCTGGTTACTTTGGTCGCGTCGACCGTCGGCTATCTTAGCCTGCGGATCACCAGCTTCCCGAGAATTTTACCGGCTATCGGAAAGAGTTCTCTGACGGTCTATATCGTTCATCTAATGATAGTCTACGGTTCCCCGTTGAATGTCGGATTGGCCCAGTTGATTCCCGAAGGTACGCACCCGGTGGTGGCCGTGGCGCTGGCCGCGGGCGTGATGTTGCTGATGATAGGAATGGTCTACTTGCTTGAGGCTTACAGGTCAAGGAAGAGGAGGTTCAGCACTGCAGCCCCCTTTGGCGAAATAGCGAAGTGAGTCTCTCTATTTCGCCGGCGCGGAAGCCCTCTTCTCAGCCCACTCGTTCATTTCGATTTGCATTGCAACCTCGTCGCAGACAGGGAATTTCAGGCAGTCTATGCAGATGCTCCAGACCTTGTGAGGGAGCTGCTGCTTGTCGATTATCCTGAATCCGAGCCTCTCGAAGAAATGCGGTTTGTAGGTCAGCGCGAAAACATGCTTCAATCCAAGTTCGACGGCATCTTCAAGAATGGCCTCCACAACCCTGCTGCCGAGGCCGCGGCTTTGATTCCCCTCCCTGACCGCCAGAGACCGCAGCTCGGCCAGGTCGTTCCAGGTAATGTCGAGTGAGCCGCAGGCAAGGATCGTGTCCTCCGGTTCGGAATCCGGTGATGTCCTTTCTCCGGGAACTGCCGCTACGAAGTAATTCCTTACCTGCTGCAGAACCTGGCTCTGAGATCTGAAGAGCATTTCCCCCTTTTCTGCAAACGAGTTTATCAATGAAACGATTTGCTGCACGTCGCCGACTTTTGCCCGGCGGATTTTTATGTCAGTATCCAACTATTGTATCCTCTCTCTTGGTAACTTTGATATCTCTAAGCTGAGAAGCTTTTATCCTTATTACAAGATTGAAACCGCGATAGTAGCCTATCGGGTTCCAGGTCAGGTTCATCTCCCAGCAATGCAGGTCCCTGTAAACAGTGACCGTCGGAATCGTCATCTGGTGCTGAATGAGATCGTAGCCTCCGTTGAAGCCTATCTTCCAGTTTTGCGTCAGGTTGAACCCGAGATTGAACCGGAGGGTGGCGTACTTGCTGACTATCGCCGGGCTAGGCTTCGAAATCCCGTAGTCGAGGCCCAGGCTGAGGTTCCAAGGTATGTTTAGATCCGGCCTCGGAGTCTCGTTGTAAAAAGCGTCGTATTGCCGGAGGGCCTTCAGCGAGTCGCTCTGCTGCTGCGATAGGGTGTCCCTTGCCCCCTCCTGTTTCTTCCCCGCTCCCCGCAGGGTCGTCGAAATGCTGAGACTGAAGTTTGTCATGTCGGCGAGCTGTCCGTCGGACAACAGGAACTTGTTTATCCTCCTCCCGAGGGCGTAGTCGTACTGGTAAAAGTTGAAGGAGCTGTTCCCGCCGATGTCTACCACGCCGCCGATGTTGGAGTGGTAATTGGCACTCAGTTCGGAAAGCGGAAGCGTCTGACCCTTCGCCGCGAAGTTGTATGAGAGCCCGAAGTTGAGGTTGAGGAGCTGATATTTCTTCTCGACCCCGGAGGTGTCGCTCGGCATGGTTTTCATGTCGAACGTGTTGTTCAATGCGAGCTGGAGTCCGGCAAACGTCCCCGCCGGCGCTCCGCCGAACGTGGAGTTGCCGTAATAGTCGTAATTTACTCTCTGACCGTTCAGAGAATCGTAATGGCTGTAATAATTCCAGAAAGGTGTGGAAAAGTCCGGTTGATAAGAAAACGTCAGGCTCGGCTGTACCGTGTGCCGGAACGCCGCTATTCCGAACATGTTAGGCTGCATGAGGCCGAACAACCTCGTGCTCGCCGATAATCCCGTATTGAAATACCCGACGTTATAGAATCCTCTTTCCGTTCGTGAAAACACACTGTCCTGCCCGGCTGAATTGGGCATATCGCCGTAGGTCGTCCGGGAGCCGTACATCTTGTCAGTCACGGAAACGAAGGGAGATATCGTGAAATAACCTGCCTTCGGTGCCGCGCTGATCGATATCGTATGCTGCGCCCCGTAGGAATTCAACCGCGTTACGGTATGCTGTGTTGTGTCCACAGTCTTCGACATGGAATTGAGGAACTGCCCGTTGTATGAATAGCCTATCAATTCGTACCATGCCAGTTGGTTCGGAGCGGCATCGGCATGTGCCGCGCTCCTGAACGGGTAGCTCTGTGAGTGAGAGAAGGTGATGCTCGGGAGGTTTGCGCTGATCGAACCGGTTCCGAGGTTCTGATCTCTGTGAACATTTATTGACATGCTGTTTCCGGACCCCTCCCAGTTCTTGAAGAGGGTTACGTCGGAGACCAGGTTCTGCTGAAGTATCTGGCCGTAGTCGATGCTCGTGTTCCGGAAGTAATTATTGGAACTCATGCTGACATTGGCTACGATCCTCGTGGTCGGGTCTATTGTCTGGTCATGCGTGAATTGAAGGTCCCAGTTCTTCTGAACCGTCCGAGTCGGGTCGCCGGGCTCGCCGTTGTACCTGTAGCTGTATGCGCCGTAGAGGCTTCCGTTGAAATAGTATCTCAAGGCATATCTGAAACCGCTTCTCAGGTCGAAGCCGCCGCGAGTGTACCAGTCGAGCGTGGTCGTAAGGTCGGAGTAATCGTTTATTGCCCAGAAATAGCCGAGATGCGAGAGATATCTTCCGGCATTCGCGGTTTCCCCGAACGACGGAGTGATTATTCCGCTCCGCCTCCCGGACTTGGCGGGGAAGACTCCGAACGGTATGGCGAATACCGGGACTCCCTGCACATACATTATTATGGGCTCCGCGATGATTGTCTTGTTTACGACAAGCTTCATTTTGGAACTCTGAAAATAGTAATCCGGATTGGGTTTGTCGCAGCTCGTGAACCTGCCATTCTCGATATACATCGCATCTTTCGCGAATTTCTTGATGATCTCGCCATGGTAATAGCTGTTGTCCAATTCGGTATTTGCCAGACTGATGCGTCCTTTTTGAGTCTTGAAATCGTAGGAGACATGTGACCCATTGTAGGTCTCTCCTCCTTCCGTAAAAACGGGTTTCTCGATTATCTTGTCCGACGTGTCTTTTATCCCCTCGGCGTTGAGAATCGCCGTGGTCCAGTTGATGCCGATTTGTCCCGCGTTAAGTTTGAAGTCCCTGTATTTCATGTTGCCTTTCGTGTAGAGGGACATCTTGTGATCGGAGATGTTATACACGATCGAATCTGCGGCGCTGTAAGTGACGACGGTGTCGATAGCGGCTTTTGACGATGTCGTGTCCTTGACCGACTTTGCCGCCGTCTTCACCGTATCCTGAAGGAAGAAACGTGAGGATCCCGAAGACCCTTTTTCGGATGCGCGGAGTCCGGAAGTAAAAAGGACGATCAAAGCTAAGAATGACGCGATCTTCACGACGCATCGATTTCAAGGGACGAATTCATCGGATCGAAACGAACGATTTTACTATGCAATAAGCGCCGCAGCTCCGATTATTCCGGCCGAGTTTTCCAGTTTTGCAGGTAGAACTTTGATCCGCGGTCTCAGTGGCGGCAGGACGCGCTCTCTGATCGTTTCCTCTATCGAATCGAAAAGTGCGCGGCCGGCTTTGGATACGCCGCCGCCCACTATCAGGTTGGCAGTATCGAACAGGTTGAAGGCCGCCGCGACGGCAACGCCGATATACATGCCTGTTTCCTTCCACACCTGTAAGGCGAATTTGTCTCCCTTGTCGGCGGCCTCGCTGATGACCTTGGGTTCGAGCCTGGATTCGTCTCCGTTAATCAGCTTGTTGATGAGCGAATCCGGATGAGTCTTGAGCTGCTCATATACGCGGTGTGAAAGATATTTCTGGCCCACGTAGGCTTCCACACAGCCGCGATTTCCGCATTTGCAGTGCGGCCCGTCGTAGTTTATCGAAATATGCCCGAGCTCGCCCGCACCTCCGGTCTCGCCACGGAAGACTTTGTTGTCGACTATGAATCCGCCTCCGACTCCTGTGCCGAGCGTGATCATTATGAAGTTGTTCAGCCCTTTGCCTGCGCCGAACTGCATCTCACCAACGGCCGCTGCGTTTGCATCGTTCTCGACTTCCACCCGCTCTCCGGTTTTCCTGGCTGTCTCTTCTCCGAGCCGGAAAACGGTCCAGTTGGCAAAATTCGGGGGATATTTGACCGTGCCGCCGTCCAGATCTACAAGCCCCGGCGAACCTATTCCAACGCCCAATAGTTTGTCTGATTTATATTTTGATTTCACCTCGTTCACTGCCTTTTCGATCTGGCCCACTACGGCGCTGGGATTGACGTCCGACATGGAAGGGATTGCCGATGCCTCGTAAAGAAGCTCCCCTTCTTTCGATACCGCTCCTGCTTTGATATAAGTGCCGCCGAGGTCGATGCCGATGATATAATTCATTCAAAAGATCCTTTCCCGAAGAGATTCTTCGAAAGCAGCCGAAGCTACTTTTTCCTTTTGTTCCAGATTGATTCCAAATACTTTTTCAAAACCGCTTCCCGTCCTATGTCGGTCGGATCGTAATATATGATATCCTTGATTTCGTCAGGCAGGTATTGTTGTTCCACGAAATGGTCCTGATAGCCGTGCGCATACTTGTATCCCTTATGGTAGCCCAGCTGTTCCATCAGCTTTGTCGGTGCATTCCTGAGATGAAGAGGGACGGGCAGGTAAGGCTTCTCGCGGACGTCGGCGGCCGCTTTCTCGATGGACATGTAGGATGCATTGCTTTTCGGACAGCTTGCGAGGTAAGTGGTTGCCTGTGCCAGTACGATGCGGGCTTCCGGCATCCCGATATAGTCTACCGCGGTGAAGCAGGCTGTTGCCAGCGTCAGGGCGTAAGGCTCTGCGTTTCCGATGTCTTCCGACGCGAGTATGATAAGCCGCCTTGCGATGAACTTGGGGTCCTCACCGGCCTCGAGCATGCGGGCGAGATAGTACACCGCAGCGTCGGGGTCGCTTCCCCGCACGCTTTTGATGAACGCTGAAATCGAGTTGTAGTGCTCTTCTCCTGACCGGTCGTACTTATAATGACGGACCTGGTATGCCTCCCGGACGACATCGCGGCTGATCTGAACCGGAGTTTTCCCGGTCTTTGCATTGGCTGAACCCGGACCCACCAGGTCGACCGCGACTTCAAGCGCGTTGAGCATCACCCTTGCATCGCCTCCGCTCAGGCGTACAATTTCCTGCTCCGCTTCCCCGGAGAGCAGCTGCTGACCGCCGATCTGCTCGCGGTATTTGCCGAGAATCTCATCCTGCTCGATGGTTTGATGCAGTATTCCAAGGAGCTCTTTCTCACCGAGGATTTCCAGTACATAGACCTGGCTCCTCGAGAGTAAAGGCGATATCACCTCGAACGACGGATTTTCCGTAGTGGCACCGATCAGGATCACGGAGCCGTTCTCCACGCTCTCCAGCAGCGCATCCTGCTGTGCTTTGTTGAACCTGTGTATTTCATCTATGAAGAGGATGGTGCGGCGCCCGATTTCCAGCGACTTCACGGCCGTGGCCATGATCTCGCGCAGCTCGTGGACTCCGGACGAAACGGCATTGACTTGAAAGAAATCCGCCTGGAGTCTTCCTGCAATCAGGCGGGCCAGCGTGGTCTTGCCTGTGCCCGGCGGACCCCAGAGTATCATGGAACGGACATTCCCGCTGTCAAGCATCTTCCGGAGGGTCCCGTTTTCCCCGACAAGGTGCTCCTGGCCGACGAAGTCCTCGAACTTCAGGGGCCTTACTCTCTCTGCGAGGGGAATTGCGGATTTAGGAGGCGCGAAGAGACCCGAATCCTGCCTTGACAACGAAGTCTTGAATCCCGCGGGTTGAGCCCCTCTACTTGGGTTCAACTTTGATGATTTTTTCGCCATTTCTATGCATAAAATACTTCTCTCGCGCTATTCGTTCAATTTCCTGATCGCTCGTCTCCAGCTTCCGGATTTCCTCTCTCATGGAGGCATTTTCTTTCTGAAGCTGTTCTATCTTTTGCTCAAGAGTCGCCTTATTACTGGCCAGCCTGATCCTCTGCAATAACCCCCTCGAATCGAACAGTGTATAGACGACGGCGATCGACAAGATGAGGAGAATAACCGCCTTCTGCCTTTTCATCTTCCTGAAGGACTTTGTGAACAGCTTGAAGTTCATTTCCCTTCGATGCTCAGCTCGACGATTCTATTCACAACTTCGTTGAAGGAGATGCCCGCCGCCGCAGCCGCCTTCGGCACCAGGCTGGTTTCCGTCATTCCGGGAATGGTGTTTACTTCAAGGCAATATGGCACGAGATCGCGGCCCACCTTGAAATCGACCCGGCCGAAGGTCTTGCAGCCGAGCGACTCAAATGTGTTCAGCGCAATTTCCTGCAGCTTGTGCGCGAAGGCTTCGTCGATCGGGGCGGGCACGATATAGTCGGTCTTGCCCTTCGTGTACTTGTGCTCGTAATCGTAAAAACCTTCGTGCGGCCTTATCTCGATGACCGGGAGCGGCTCATCACCGATAATTCCGACCGTCAGCTCGGCCCCCTCGATATATTTCTCGATCAGGACGGTATCGGAAAACTGTTCCGCCTCGTCAAGCGCACGATCCAATGCCGACTCGTCTCTCACTATCGTGATGGCAACAGACGACCCCTGGTCGTTCGGCTTAACCACATTGGGATATCCTATCCTGGAGATCCTCTCTTTCACCATCGCCGGGCGGGAGGACGAGTCCTTACTGTAATCGAACCACTCGGGAGTCGGTATTCCGTGATGTGAGAAAAGCTTCTTGGACATCACTTTGTCCATCGCGATTGCGCTCGCCATGACCCCCGAACCAGTATAGGGAATTGACCGGAGCTCAAGAAGCGACTGGATTATTCCATCTTCCCCCCATTTCCCGTGGAGGATTATGAAGGCGAGATCGATGTTGTCGAACGTTTTCGAGTCAACGGAAGAGAGATAATTCCTGTGCGACAACTTCTTCAGTATATCCTGCGAGGGGGGATTGGCTCCGACTCCCTGTGAAAGAATTTCGACTTCCGGGAGCTGATCGCGTCCCATTGCAGGGTCGACAACTGTGACATCATGGCCCAGCTCCCTGAGGGATTTCACAATTCCTCTTCCTGAAGCGATCGAAACGAAACGCTCCGGTGAACTCCCGCCCAACAGTACCGCGATTCTCACTAATTCTCCTGATTTTCAAGCAAGTTATTTAAGAGATGCCCAAAATACAATCCGTGCGGGGGATAGTCAGCTGTTCGGATGACAAGCCGGAACACCGCCGTTTGTCGATTCGTTGATGACTGAGCCCGATACAGGTTATGTGCGCTTCAGATTAGCATAAATCTGATTCATGCCTGATGATTCACCCTCATTTCCTTTTCAGCGCCAGGTTCACTGAGTGAGAAGCATCAATTTGGATTTGATCCCATTTTGTTAACTTATGGCATCGGGGTTGATTTGATGCCCTACTAACATAGGGGAACGAAGGAGCTTTCAGCTCCGGAACGGTGCCTGTTGCCAGCCGACAGGCACCGAATTGTTATATCTCAATGAACCGAGCGAATGCAACTCACTCCGCTCGAGGTGGAAAAACCTTCACGTTGAATCTAGAAACTGAATCAACAGAGTAACCCAAATTGCATCCAGGTCCCCAAAAAGCTGGATTGGGATCCAACCTTCAGAATCTGTTTTGAGGCATATTGGGGCACAATCTTGTTCGGTTTTGGAATGGTTTGCTTATTCCTTTCGTCGAAAGTAAATTGTTGACGAAATTTTACATATTAGTGACAAAATGGCGCAGATTGAAACTGAGAATAGATTGAAAGTTTACGTGGAGACCTACGGCTGCCAAATGAATCTTGCAGACACGGAGATCGTCCTCGGGATTATGAGCAAGTCTGGCTACTCGCCTACTTATACAATGAACGATGCGGATGTGGTTCTCCTGAATACGTGCAGCGTTCGCGAGCACGCGGAAGAAAAGATCAGGCAGAGGCTTAATACTATAAAGAGCCAGAAGGTCAACAAGCCTAACCTGGTCGTCGGCGTGCTGGGGTGTATGGCGGAGCGGCTTCGTTCAAACCTTCTCGACGGCAAAAAGGTCGACATTGTCGTCGGACCGGACGAGTACCGAAGACTTCCCCAGCTTCTTGAGGGAGCACTGGCCGGGACTCAGGGCCTGGGAGTACGGCTGTCAAGGACCGAGACATACGATGACATACTCCCGTTCAGGGCTGAAGGCATATCGGCATGGATTTCCGTCATGCGCGGCTGCGACAAGTTCTGCACTTTTTGCATCGTACCGTTCACAAGAGGACGGGAGCGGAGCAGGAGTCTCGCCGGCGTCGTGGGTGAAGTCGAGCAGCTGGCGAAACAAGGCATAAGGGAAATCACGCTCCTGGGCCAAAATGTCAATTCGTACCGCGACGGCGATTACGATTTTGCCGACCTTCTCGACGCTGTGGCAAGAGTTGACCGGTCGGTTCGTGTGAGGTTTACCACGTCTCATCCGCAGGATCTCTCGGACAAGCTGATTGACACCATTGCAGGCAACGGCAATCTCTGCAAGTATATTCACCTTCCCGTCCAGTCGGGCTCGACCCGTGTTCTCGATGCGATGAACAGGACATACACAAGGGAAGACTATCTTGGGCTGGTAAGGAAGATCAGATCGAGAATCCCCGGCGTGGCTCTCTCGACCGACATAATATCGGGCTTTCCGACCGAAACCGAATCTGAACATGCCGAGACGTTGAGCCTCATGGAAGAGGTCCGGTACGACGGTGCATACATGTTCAAGTATTCACCGCGTGAGGGAACACCGGCTTACAAGATGGGCGACGATGTGCCGGATGAAGTGAAAGGGAGGAGACTGAGCGAGATAATTTCCCTTCAACAGAGGATTTCTTATGAAATTAATGAATCGGTGATCGGCAGGATTTTCGAAGTAATGGTGGACGGCACGAGCAGGAAATCCGAGGCGCAGTTCAGCGGAAGAACCGACTCGAACAAGACGGTGGTCTTCCCGGGAGGCCCCTTCAAAACCGGGGAGGTCGTCAGGGTTAAGATCGGAAGAGCCTCCATGGCAACTTTGTTCGGAGAGGTGGTAGGCATTCCTGATTGACATGAACCGAATCGTCGCTTCATCAATACCCTTCATTGCGATTACTTTCCTCGTGACGGCTGGTTCTGCGTTCGCACAGAGATTTACGAGCCGGAGCGACACAGATGCGGTCAAGAGTTCAGTGGTTGCCGGTGATGAAAAAGCTCAGGAAGCATATCTGTCCCTGAAGGCGGGCAACCTGAGCGATGCGCGAAAGTTCCTGATAGAGGCCGATCCTTCGGATCCGTTTGCCGTTTTCGTCCGGGCAGCGCTGACCCCGGACGCGGTTGAAGCAGCAGATACCTACAGAGAGATCGTGGCCGAATACCCCGGCAAGCCCATCGCACAAGAGGCGCTTCTCGAACTTTACAAGTATCACTATGCTGCCGGAGAATACGCAGCCGCCCACGTCGACTACCTTGAACTTCAGAAGTATCCTCCCGCGATGGACGGGATCGTCGATCCGGCCGGTTTTGCGGACACGCTGCATGTTCCGCCTCCTGTGCCGATGCCTCAGGCTTCCGCCGCGCCTGCCTCGGTTACTCCTGAGGCCGGGCCAATGGTCCGATTTACGGTTCAGCTGGGAGCCTTTTCGACATCGGAGAATGCAAGGAACTTCGCCGCAAGTTTGAAGAACAAAGGGATAGCGGCCGACATTTTCACGAAAATTGACGGAGGGAAGACGCTGTATGCTGTGAGCACGGGCGATTTCACCACGAGGGAAGCCGCCGATGCAGTCGCGCGGCGCCTGAAAGAGCGTTCCATCTCTTGTATTGTGGTTCAGAAATGAAGATAACGGTCCTCGGTTCGGGTTCGTCTTTTTCGGCTTCGAGCCGTTTCAACAGCTGCTATCTTGTCGAAGCCGGCAACGAGGCGTTCCTTATCGACTGCGGCTCCGACGCGTTGCGCGCAATTCAGAAATCGAAGGTCGATTTGTTCTCGATAAAGAGAATCTTCATCACGCATATGCACGCGGACCACTGCGGCGGTTTGCCGGCTGTGTTGACTGCAATGCACGTCCTCGACAGGAAAGAAAGAGTCGAGGTCTATGTGCCGTTCACTCAACTGGAATTTGTGCGGGTATGGTTGACCAACCTGTTCATCTTCGACGAAAGGATGTCATTCGGCATATCACTGCTGCCACTCTTGACAGGAGAGCTTGTTTTAGAAGGAAACGTCAGGATGGAGTTTTTCGGGACAAGTCATCTGGACAAGTACGCGGAGCACCTGAAACCGGCGGGAATATCACCGGTCAGTTTTTCTGTTGCCGTTCACGAAGGGAACGGGAATTTCTTTTTCAGCAGTGACATCAGCTCGGCGGAGGAAGTGGAGGATCACATCCGGGATTCCGTTTCGCTGATTGAAACTACTCACCCGTCGCTGGCGGAAATTGCCTCCCTGGCCGGGAGGAACGGCGACAGGGTTTACTTCACCCACATACCACAGGAACTCGAGAACGGGGGCGAGTGGAGAGAACGTCTCCGCTCCGAATTCGGGATCAAGGAATTGAACGTCGTTCGGGACGGACAAATCCTGACGGTGTAAAAGGATTATGACAGCAGAAGAATTTCAGGAAAAATTCGGGATCGTGGGCACGTCGCCTGCAATGAAAGAGGTGATCTCCACGATAATGAAAGTCGCGCCGACCGACGTGACGGTGCTGATTAACGGCGAGAGCGGGGTCGGAAAAGAAATTGTTGCGCGGGCCATACATGGCGCAAGCGAACGTGCCGGCAGGACGATGGTAGCGGTCAACTGTGGTGCGATTCCGGAGGGAATACTGGAGTCGGAACTGTTCGGCCATCAGCGTGGTGCGTTCACCGGTGCCGTCGAATCGCGCAAAGGCTACTTCGAAATTGCCGACGGCGGGACGTTGTTTCTCGACGAGATAGGAGATATGCCGCTCCCGCTCCAGGTGAAGCTGCTCCGCGTAATCGAGACCGGTGAATTCATGAGGGTCGGATCTTCGACTACTCAGAAGTCGGATGTCAGGGTTATTGCAGCATCGAACAAGTTTCTGGAAGACGAAGTCGCGAAGGGATATTTCCGGCAGGATCTCTATTTCCGCCTTCGGTCGGTGACTCTTCATATCCCCCCGCTTCGTGACCGCCGTGAGGACATTCCGATCTTCATCGAGAGATTCTCGAAGGACTTTTGCGACCGCAACAAAATAGTGTTCGGAGGCTTCTCCAGGGAAGCTGTCGAGATACTGAGCGGACTCGAATGGCCCGGAAATGTACGCGAGCTCAGAAACCTGGTCGAAAGTGTGATTGTCCTCGAGCGCGGCAACCAGGTAGACACGGCCGCAATCGAAAAGTACCTGCCGAAGACGGGAGTCTTTATCTCTGGAGAAACTACAAGCAAGTTTCTCCCGGTACGCGTGGACAAGACGCCAGAAGAATCGGAACGCGAGCTGATCCTGAGGGCGCTATGGGAAATCAAGAACGATATAGTCGATTTGAAGTCGTTCCTGCAGTCCGACAGACCAGAGCAGAAGCTTGCGCTGCCGGTTCCGCAGTTTGTGCCGGCGCAGCATGACGAAGACGATGGTTCCGCGGACGATAGGGAACTGAACCTGGAAGAAATGGAGAAATACATGATTCAAAGCGCCATACGGAAATATCACGGGAACAAAAAAATGGCGGCGCAGGCTCTGGGGATAAGCATGCGTTCTTTGTATCGGAAGCTGCAACAATATAAATTAAGGGATGTTTGATGAAATACTGCGCGATTCTGGCATTTGCAGTGACTCTCATTGGCTGTACCTACTCATTCCGGGGCGCTTCGCTCCCACCGGGCGTTCATTCCGTTGCCGTGCAGACTTTCGACGACAGGAGCGGCTACGGTGACCCTAACCTGAGGACAAATCTCACGAACATGTTGACGCAAAAACTTGTTGCCGACAATACTTATCAGGTCACGAGCATGTCCAATGCAAACGCGGCCGTGATCGGCGTCGTGAACAGTGTGACGACGGAACCTGTCTCCGTGACCGGAAACCAGCAGGTCGGCCGATGGCGAATCACAATCAATGTGTCGGTCAAATTTCAGAATCTTAAGACGCAGAAGATTATTTGGACCAAAGAGTTTTCCGACTGGGGCGAATACGACCCAAGTCAGGGTCCGTCGAACAGAGACGCTGGACTAACACAGGCAGAAGATAAGTTGACAGACGATGTACTTCTTGCCCTGGTAACGAATTGGTAAATACTAAAGGAGCTATTCAATATGTCAACGGGCGTTGAAAACGCATTGTTGGTTTTGTACATAGTCGTTCTGAGTTTCCCGTTTATTTTCGGGTCGAACGGCTTTTTGATGATTTTCTATTACTTCAAATACCGGAACAGGCAGGTGGCGAAGGCGGGAGAATTGAAGGTTTTTCCGAGCGTGACTATACAACTCCCCGTTTACAACGAACTCTACGTCGTGAATCGCGCCATCGACGCTATCTGCGCGCTCGATTATCCAAAAGACAAACTGGAAATCCAGGTGCTGGACGATTCCACGGATGAGACGACGGCCATTATTGCCAGAAAGATCATCGAGAAATCGGCGGAGGGCTACGACGTCAAACACGTGAGACGGAACAACCGTCAGGGCTACAAGGCGGGCGCACTCAAACATGCGCTCCCTCAGGCCAAGGGCGAGTACGTCGCGATATTCGATGCCGACTTCATACCGAGGCCGGATTTCCTCAGGAAGACCCTCCCTTATTTTGCCGACCAGAAAGTCGGGCTGGTCCAAACAAGATGGGAACACATAAACAGCGACTATTCGATCCTGACACGCGCGCAGGCTATCGCGCTCGACGGCCATTTCGTGATCGAGCAGCAGGTGCGAAACAAGGCCGGTTTCTTCATCAACTTCAACGGCACCGCCGGGATATGGCGACGCAGCTGTATAGAAGACTCCGGCAACTGGGAAGCAGACACTCTCGCTGAGGATCTGGACCTGAGCTACCGGGCGCAGCTCAAAGGCTGGCAATTTGTTTTCATGAAAGAATATACTTCACCGGCGGAGCTCCCGGCAGATGTGAACGGACTCCGCTCCCAGCAATTCAGATGGACGAAGGGCTCGATCGAAGCTTCCAAGAAACTCCTCCCGCGAGTCTGGAAATCAAAGGAGCCGTTAAGGGTCAAGATTCATTCCACTATTCACCTGTCTGCAAGCATGGTTTATCCCTTTGTCCTTCTGATCGGAATTCTGCAGGTCCCGATGGTATTCATCAAACACCAGGGTCAATTCGACGCTACTTTCATGCTGATGAGCGGCTTCGTATTTGCTTTCTTCGGGTCGTTCGTCTTCTATCTTTACAGCCAGAAGGATGTCTACAGTGATTGGAGAAGACGAATATATCTCTTCCCGGTTTTTATGGCAGGAAGCATGGGGCTCTCGGTAAATAACACAAAGGCTGTCATTGAAGGTTTGATGAACAAGAAAACAGAATTTGTTAGAACGCCCAAGTACGGCATGACCGGTAAACAGGGATCCTGGGCCGACAAGAAATACACGCAGAGAAAAATCAACTGGGTGTCTATTGCCGAGGTTGTGCTCGCCCTGTATTGCCTTGCCGGAATAGTGATGTCGATCGTAGACCTGGAGATCGCGGCAGTCCCTTTCCAGTTGCTCTATTTCGTCGGGTTCGGAACCATATCGTATATGTCTATCAAACAGGCAGTCCTGGCGAAGAAAGCGGCCGTCAGAGTTGTCCCGAGCGCCCGGCCTGCTGCGGATCGGGTTGGTGACTGACCGGATTTCACATCCGTCGGTGCGCGTCTCCAGCGGAACGGAATGTTAATCTGTCTTTACCTATGGCTGACATGAATTATCAATACGGCGGAAAAGATATCAGGCTTCTTCAATTTCTCGAGGAGAGAGTCAGGAAAAACCCTGCCTCATCATTCTTCGCGATGCTTGCATATTTCTACCTCGACGTCGACAGAATCGGCGAAGCTTTGTCTATTGCCCAGCGGGGTGTGATCGCGCACCCGAATTATTCCACCGGCCATGCCGTTCTCGCAATGGCAATGATGCGCGCCGGTCTCTACATGGATGCGAGAAAAGAGCTGGCAAAAGCCGAGCAGCTTCATCCGGGCTCGCAAATCATCGGAAGACTCAAAGAGGACCTTGAGAAACAGGAGCAGGCAGATTCGATCGGGAGGAAACTTGCGGAGCAGTACCGCAAGAACGCGTCTGCGGGCGGGGACATAATGAAGACCGTCGAAGAAACACTCAAGTCGAAACCGGCTTCCGATTCCCACGAAGACCTGCTTATACCGGGCCTGGATGCGATCGTCGGGGAGGAACTATCACCGGTTGAAGCGAGTCTTGCAAAGGGGATGATCGCAGCGGACAAGTCCAAGGAAGCCGCCGGGAAAGATGAAAAGAGCCGTGCTGACAAAGGAACAGACTCAGGTACTGCACGTGCAATAATCGACAAGGTGGCACGCGAATTTGCAGATAAGACCCCACAATCGGAGGCGCCCGGCCGGAGCATGCCCGGTGATCCTCCTCAGAATGAGAACAAGGCCCATCAAGACACGACCCGGATTCCGGGGAACGAAGAGCCGGAATTTGACGTCGAGATTATTGCGAGAAAACTTGAGGCAGCGGGTCCGATAAAACCTGAAAATAGTCGTGCGCTCGACAAGGAGGAAGACGGAGGTATCGAGCTGACTCAGGAAATCGTCACGGACACGCTCGCGGCAATTCTTGAACAGCAAGGGCAGATCAAGACGGCAATGCTGGCATATTCGATACTAATCAGGAAGAAGCCCGAGAAGGCAGGGGTATACCTGAAGAAGATTGAAGAATTGAGGTCGAAAGCGAATGATATGCGCTGAGACCGACGAAATGAAACAGGAAAGCCACGCCCTGACAGGGTATCCGTCATCACCGTCTGAAAAGAACAAGTACGTCCGCCGGATGTTCAACGGCATCTCCGGGCACTATGACTTTCTCAATCATTTCCTGAGCGCAGGAATAGATCGCCTCTGGAGGAAACGAGCAATAAAAATTTCGGGCCTCGGTCCGACAGATTCGTTTCTCGACGTCGCATGCGGGACGGGCGACCTCTCCATAGAGGCGGCGAAGCACCGGCCATCAAGCATAGTTTCCGTAGATTTTGCGGAGAACATGATCCGGACATTCGGCATTAAGAAGGAGAGACTGCAGCTGGACGGGAAGGTGGAAATCATCCAGGCGAATGCGGAGCAGCTCCCTTTTGCGGACGACAGTTTCAACGTAATCGCAGTTGCTTTCGGTGTAAGAAATTTCGGCAGTCTCGAGAAGGGTCTGGCGGAAATGCATCGGGTGCTGAAGGAAGGTGGAAGGTTGGTTGTCCTTGAGTTTTCAAGGCCAAGTGTTTTTCCGGTCAAGCAACTGTATTTCTTCTACTTCAGGAGAATCCTTCCCCTGCTTGGTAAAATGGTTTCGAGAGATCCGGGTGCGTATAACTACCTCCCGGACTCCGTGTCGGCGTTTCCGGACGGACACGAATTCGAGACTTTCATGACGAGTGCGAAATTCAAGCGTGTCAAGTCGATACCTTTGACCTACGGAATTGCCACCGCATACTTCGGGGTCAAGGGATAATCCGTTGAGCTTTGATGGAGAAAGAGCCGATGAGTCGGCAAATGAGGTGATTCCATTCGGTCACCGTCGTTGGAAGAGAGTGTATGGACGAGTTAGTACAGATAGTTACTAATAATTTCGATGCGATAGCCGAAAAATGGGTTTCATCGATAAATTCCATACCGAAGTATTCCGGCAGCACCCAGATCCCTTTCTATCGCAGCCAGATTACCGAGCTTCTTCACTGCATTCTCGACCTGCTCAATAATCTGGGCGGTTCCCGGTTGATAAAATTCACCGAGAGGATAGTTAAGCCTCCTTATAACGGACTGTTGACGCTTACCTCTGTTCACGAGACTTTTCTGCTTGGAGAGGACGCCATAATCTCGGTTGTGCGTGCAAAGATGCAGGAGGAAAAAGATATCTACCGCTATTCGAGAAGAGTAGACGGTTGTTTCCACGAGATTATTTACCAGTATGCGAATGCATATCAGGCGTATCAAAGCGAAGTCAGCATCACGAGGCGCAGGGTAATTGAGCGTCAACGTGAGACGCTGCTGAGGTTCACGGATGTAATCGGGTCCGCCAGCGAATATGGCGAGGCCTTGAGGGCAGCGGTCGCACTAATCAAAGAAGAGTCGCATGCAAACTCGGTCGAGTTCTTTGCCTACGATCAGAAGATCGAGAGGTTGGTATTCGAAGCTGCAATTCCCGAAGGCGCACCCAGCCCGGCTCCGTCGAACCGTGACAGGCAGGGCGGATATATCGACGGTCTGGGAAATCAATTTGCCGGAGAATCGAGCGCGAGGAGAGGCTATGCGATAATGCAGGAGATATTCGGTCACCGCAGAATTGTCCTGATGCTTCCGGTGTCGGCGGGTGATTCTCTGATTGGCCTTCTCCTGCTGGCGTATCCGTCGGCCCCCCTTCGGGAAAGCACCATCCCGGAGCTCCAGGATGAGAATATGAACGTATTCCTCGCGATGGCGGACCAGCTCGGGTACGGTCTCAAGAGGTTCCTCCTTGAGGAGGAGGTAACCTCAAAGGAACATTACATCTCCATACTGACGGACAACTCGGCCGACGCAATTGTCGGACTCGATACGCACAGGATGATAGTTACATGGAACAAGGGGGCTACGCTCCTTTTTGAGTTTCAGCCGGACGAGGCGATCGGGCAGCCCTTC
The DNA here is from genome assembly GCA_046706365.1 of Candidatus Kryptoniota bacterium. Classification (GTDB taxonomy): domain Bacteria; phylum Bacteroidota; class Ignavibacteria; order Kryptoniales; family JAKASW01; genus JAKASW01. The sequence goes on from JBJKPN010000080.1 coordinate 24,116, forward strand.
TCCATACTCTTACCGCAGGAAAAAAGGCTTATCGGTGACGACGAGGTGATTCTGGACCGGATACGGAATGAGGGGGTCGTCAAGAATCTCGAGCTCGACGGGGTTACAAGGTCGGGTCTAAGGGTAATAGTCAGCCTGACGGGAAGCGTGCTGAAGGACGAGGAAGGGACTTCCATCGGTACGGCTCTCATAATGAGAGACGTGACTCAGATCAAGCAGTATGAAATGGAACTCCGGCAGACAGAGAAGCTTTCATTTATAGGCCAGATATCTGCCGGTATCGCCCACGAAATCGGCACTCCCCTGAACATAATCCTGGGCAACGCAGAGTATCTGATGATGGATATGAAATCAGGCGAGAGGAATTATGACGAGTTGAAGGCGATTGTCGGTGAGACGAACAGGATAGCAAAATTAATCCAGCAGCTTCTCGATTTTGCGAGGCCGAAGCGGCTGCGTTCCAAACCGATAATGCTGAACACCGAGATAGAAAGCGTCCTGCAGCTATTGAAAAATCAACTCGACAAATCGGCAATCAAGCTCGAACTTCGGCTTGGGGATAACCTGCCTTATGTTTTCGGAGACGCTCCCCAACTACAGGAAGTTTTCGTAAATTTAATAGTGAATGCAGTTCATTCCATGGAAGACGGCGGAAAGCTGACGATATCGTCGAAGCACGAGGTCGGACGGGACGAGGAGTCGGTCGAAGTGAATATCTCCGACACAGGCTGCGGCATTCCCGAGGAAAACCTCGAAAAGATCTTCAATCCATTCTTTACAACGAAAGAGGTAGGGAAGGGAACGGGACTCGGTCTGGCGATTACGCAGAGGATCATACAGGATCACAAGGGTACCATTTCGGTCGAAAGCTCGGTCGGAAAAGGAACGACGTTTAAATTGAGCTTTCCAGTTTACAACATTACGGCTTTGGAAGGATCCAATCGGAAACAGTTATGAGAGCAGACATTTCTATTCTAGCGGTTGATGACGACGTAAACATGCTCGCGATGCTCGAGAAATTTCTCAAGCGTGCGGGTTACACAGTTGAGACGACCTCTGACAGTACAAAAGCCATGTCTCTCGTCGACGATAAGAACTACGACATTGTAATTACCGATATCCAGATGCCGCGCGCATCCGGGATGGATCTCTTGAAGCGTATAAAGGACCTGGAAAAAGACACGATGGTCATCATGATAACCGCTTTCGGATCTGTCGATTCTGCCGTCAATGCGATGAAGGCCGGTGCCTACGATTATGTCAGCAAGCCGTTCAACATCGACGAAATCCTTTCGCTGCTCGAACGCGCTACCCAGCAGAGAAGGCTGCAGCGGGAAGTCGAGTTTCTCCGCCAGGAAGTCGAGAGGAAGTATTCCTTCTCAAATATCATCGGCAAGAGCAAGGCAATGCAGGATATATTTTCACTCATACAACGGATATCGCATGCCCGAAGCAACGTGCTCGTAATCGGAAGAAGCGGAACAGGCAAGGAATTGATCGCGAAAGCGATTCACTATAACAGCGACCGCAAGGCAATGCCTCTCGTAACCGTGAACTGCAGCGCGATCCCCGAATCGCTGCTGGAAAGCGAACTTTTCGGTCATGAAAAAGGCGCCTACACCGGCGCGGTTACTTCGAGGCGGGGCCTGTTCGAGACCGCAAACGGAGGCACCCTTTTTCTCGATGAAATCGGCGATATGCCGCTCGGCTCGCAAGCCAAGCTCCTGAGAGTAGTTGAGACGGGAGAGGTGCGGCCGGTGGGAAGCGATGACGTGAAAAAGGTCGATGTGAGAGTCATTGCGGCAACTCACCGGGATCTCAAAGAGCTGATCAAACACGACCAGTTCAGGGAGGACCTTTTCTACAGGCTGAACGTTATTTCCATACAGGTCCCGGACCTTAAGGAAAGAACCGAGGATATCCAGATCCTGACAGAACACTTCATGAAGAAATATGGCGAGCAGTTTGGAAAGCCAAACATCCAGATGACACATGAAGCCATGTCGTGCCTGATGCGCTACACGTGGCCCGGCAACGTTCGCGAGCTTGAAAATGTAATCGAGCGAAGCATAGCGCTTTCGAGCAGTGAAGCCATCGACTGCAAGGACCTTCCGGATCACCTGTTCCAGATGAAATCAACCGATCTCATCGACGACCTCGCCGCCGACAACATGCCTCTGTCGGAGGTTGAGAAGCGGTACATCGTCAAAATACTCCAGCGTACAAACTGGCACCAGTCGAAGGCGGCACAAATCCTCGGAATCGACCGGAAGACTCTATACAGGAAGATCAAGGAATACAACCTTATCCAGGGCTGAAGTCCCTCCGGATGAAATCGATTGTTCTCTCCACTACGTCGGGCCATCTCCTCTGAGTCGACAGCTCGAGACGACAGACACTACAAACAGCGCGATCGTTATGTTGTTGTCACCCATTCATTTTCATAATCACTATCTCCCTGGTTTCCCCGCTAAGCTCTAGGAGTGCGGCGTTCCCTCCGAGCCCGTCAATTCCGGAAACGATGAATTATCTGCCGTCTTGCGCAATTGAAGATCGATGCGGCCCTGCTCTCAAGGTCGCTGATCCGTCGACGAGAACGAAGTAGCTTGACAAACTCGACCCGAGTTAACACCTACGATTTTTCGTGCTTGAATAATGACGGATTGCAAAATATTTTGAAGCGTTGACCTAGAACGAATAAAGGGAGCTGTTTATGGATCGACGAACATTCATGAAAAACGGGCTCGGTGCATCTATTGCCTTCGGCGCAATGATGAAAACGGGTGGATTGCTCGGGGCGATGCATGCGGTGCCGCTGCCTTACGACCTTGTTGCGGTGAAGGGCGGAGAACCGGAGGTAATGTTTGATCAGGGCATCAAGGCACTCGGGGGGATGAAATCATTTGTAAAGCGGGGCGACAAAGTTGTCGTCAAACCGAACATCGGCTGGGATGTCTCCCCGGAGCGCGGTGGAAATACGAACCCGAAACTGGTCTCGAGGATCGTGCAGCACTGTTTGGATGCAGGCGCGAAGGAGGTCAGCGTTGTCGACCACCCATGTGATGAATGGCAGCGCTGTTACACTCACAGTGGAATCGAGAAGGCCGTAAAGGAAGCCGGCGGCAAGATGGTTCCAGGTGCGAGCCCGAGCTACTACAACAATGTTTCGGTCAAAAACGGCAAAGACCTTAAGTCGGCACAGGAACACGAGGTGATTCTCGATTCGGACGTTTTCATAAACGTACCGATTCTCAAGTGCCACAGCGGGTCGCGACTCACCGCCGGGCTCAAGAATCTGATGGGGAATGTCTGGGACCGCGAGTACTGGCACAGAACCGACCTTCATCAATGCATTGCCGATTTTGCAACTTACAGGAAGCCGACACTCAACATTCTCGACGCTTACTACGTAATGAAGCAGAACGGCCCGAGAGGTATCTCGACGAATGATGTCGTGACCATGAAAGCTCAGCTGCTTTCGACCGACATAGTGGCGCTCGATGTCGCCGGCGCGAAACTCTTCGGCATCCAGCCCAACGATGTGCGGCACATCCGCATCGCGGCGGAGATGAAGATCGGCCGTGAAGATCTTGAAGACCTTAATATCAGGCGAATAACGGTTTGACCAAGAGCGGCTGGAAGACCGTCAGGAAGGTGCGCGTTGTCGTTTCGCTTTCCTTTCTAGCACTGACGACCGCGTTGTTCCTCGATCCCTGGCACCTTGTCCCTGCCGTGGTCGTGAATTATCTGACGTCGATTCAAATAATCCCGGCCATTTTGAAGACCATTGTTGCCGGTGGGGCTATCGCTCTTGGCGGGTTGATTTTCGTGGGGGTGCTTACTCTTCTGTTCGGACGTGTCTTTTGTTCGACGATCTGCCCGCTCGGTACCCTTCAGGATATCTTCATTCGACTTGCGAAAGTTGTCGACCCTCGCAAGCGGTTCAGATACCATAAGCCGCCGCAGTGGCTTCAGTATTCGCTTCTCGGAGCGGGTCTCGCCGCGGCGCTCATAGGCGGGAGCATGATAGTGGCCGACCTGCTCGACCCTTTCAGCAACTACGGGAGGCTCGTTGCCGGTTTCGCACTTCCTGTTGTCCTTCTGGTGAATAATGCTGCGGCAGCCTTACTCGGACACTTCGGGGTTTATTTCTTCTATGATATACCCATCCATATTCATGAGATCGGAATGCTCGTTTTTGCATTCCTCTTTCTCGCTACTGCCGCATATCTGAGCATGACGGAGGGACGCCTGTTCTGCAATTCGTTCTGTCCCGCGGGAGCAATCCTTAGCCTTCTTTCGCGGGTCTCGGCATTTCGCTTCGTGATAAAGGACGAATCGTGCAACGACTGCGGCGCCTGCGACAGAGTCTGCAAGGCTCAATGCATAGACAGCAAGGCAAGACGGCTGGACTTCAGCGCCTGTGTCAGTTGCTTCGATTGTCTCCGGGCCTGTCCTACGAACGCGATAGTGTACTCGGGGAGGCTGGGAGTAGAGACGAATGCCCTGCCGGCTGCGGTCGACCCGGGTCGGCGTGAGTTTATCAGGAATGTCGGGATGCCCGCGGCCGCGCTGCTGGTCGCGCCGGGGATTGTAGAAAGCGGGATCGTATTTTCCGGGAGCCGGAAGCCGGCGTCTCCGCCCGGATCGGTGAGTGTGCAACGATTCACCAGCTTGTGCACGTCATGTCACCTGTGTGTTACATCCTGCCCGACGGGAGTACTCAAGCCTTCCTTTCTCGAGTACGGGTTGGCGGGAATGTCGCAGCCTGTGATGAACTATGAAGCCGGTTTCTGCAATTACGATTGTACGGTGTGCGGCGATGTGTGCCCGACCGGAGCCATCCTCCGGACAAATATTCAAGTGAAGAGGCGGATACAGATTGGCACGGCCAAACTCGATAAAGACGAATGTGTCGTGGTAAAGAATAAAAAGGATTGCTCAGCGTGTTCTGAGCATTGTCCGACTAAGGCCGTGCACACAGTCCCCTATGAAGGCACTCTCCTCCTGCCGGAAGTCGATGACAAACTCTGCATAGGATGCGGTGCCTGCGAGAACGTATGCCCGGTGCTTCCAAAGAAGGCAATAGTCGTGAATGCAAAACCTATTCACGGGACTGCAAATAAGCCGGCGATCGTGAAGCCGAAAGCCTCGGGCGCGATCAACGAGTTTCCATTCTGAAGTCCGGGTCGGGAGCCGGCAGCAATAGCTCCTTCAGCAGCTCTTCATGATTTGTTCGTTCTGGCATGCCAGTGGCGGTCGTGGCTTGCGCGGCATCGGTGCTGCCTTTCATCGCGCGACCTTCTTGATTATTATGTCACTCACGAAGCCTGTAACCGGAAGAGGATTTTTGGTCGAGGATCATGACAGATTTGAATAATGACCGGCCGCCTGACGTTTTAGTAGGGACATCAGGCTGGAGTTATCCCGACTGGGTGGGTCCGTTCTATCCCGAGAAGACTTCAAGGGGATTTTCCCGGCTCACGTTTTACGCCGATTTCCTCGACTGTGTCGAGGTCAATAGTACATTCTACCGCCACTTCACGCCCGACGTCGGAGAAAAATGGCTTACTGAAGTCGACAATAACCCGGGCTTCGTTTTCATAATCAAGCTCTTCCGTGAATTCACACACGGCCGGGAGTACGAGGACAACTTCGAGCAGAACCGGAGAATTGTCCTGTCTTTTCTGGAACCTTTCATTGAGAGGAAGAAGCTCGGCGGGGTTCTCGTGCAGTTCTCGGAGTTCTTCAGAGACAGCGACAGTTCGAGAAATAAAATCTCACGGTTATTCGATAATTTCGCAAATATTGAGCTATTTCTCGAGCTGAGACACGGGTCATGGTACAGCGGAGCAGGGAAGGAATTCGTGAAGGGCCTCGGTGCGAATGTTGTCGCCGTGGACGAGCCGGCGCTCGAAGGGATGGTCGGTTTCGACACCGGGATGATGGGAAGGACAGGCTACATACGACTTCACGGGCGGAACGCGGAAATGTGGAAGGAAAGCCGTCGCCAGTTGGGCCGAAAGGATGCAATGGCCTCTACCACCGGGCGGGAGGAAGGCGACCGGAACGCCCGGTACAACTACCTATACAGCGGCATCGAGCTCGACGAGATCGAAAAGAAGATCCTGGCGGTGAAGGAAAAATGTGAAAGGATATATGTGGTTGCAAACAACCACCCGATGGGGAAGGCGGTGGCCAACGCGCTCGAGCTGATCAAGAGGGTGCGCAATCAGGAACGGGTCCGCATGCCGGAAACGGTGATAAAATATTTCCCTGAACTGGAGGGCATTGCTTTAAAGGTAAACTCGGGCCCGGAGTCAGGCCTTTTTGAATGAAGGGGAAAGGGGATGCCGTTTTTCAAGGCAGAAGCCGCATCTCAAGACACGATTGATGCCATGACGCGTGCAGCCAGCACTGCGGAAGGGAGAGAGATGTACTCCCGGAGAGGATTTCAATCTACACGCAGGCTAAGTCAGAGTCTGCCGAACAGCTTCACGAAAAAACGGTGAACGCTGTGAAATGAGCGAACGGGTTCTGCATACATGAGAACACATTTTCCGGCAACGACGCTCAAGCTCAGGGATTTCGCGAGCTCAACATTATCCCTGGTCTCGGCCCCCTGCTGGGGAGCCACACGTGGTGTATTCCCGTATCGGCCGCATCGCGGAGTATCTCGTCCACCGAGTGCCGGTCGACACACACAATCGCTCCATCCACCTTCCCCCTGAGTGCCGAAAGGCGGGCGTAACATTTCTCGCCGCCGATATCCGAGAGGGCGGGATTTACTCCATAGACCTCATAGCCCCGTTCCTTCAACTCCCGATGAATCACGTTTCCGAACTTGTTTTTACTACGCGAGACACCAACGACGGCGAATCGTTTCAACCGGACAAAATCTCTGATTGTCTCTTCCATTTCTCGCCCCCCAATTTAGTTTAACGATGCCCACTTTGTGATTTTGCCCGGAAAGTTAATGCGGAAAATCGACCGGACAGAGAGGTTCTCATTCTACAGAGACGTCAGAACTTTAATCAAGGACGTACATAATGTCAAGTTCCGTCCCGCGTGTTCCACTGTGGTTGACATTAACCGTAAAAAGTCCGACATTTTATTTGTAAGAATAATCGCCGGAATGCCTAGTCTGAACCTTCTGCCATAGTTGTAATCCTGCTGATTCCAGCGTCAAGAGTTTCCTGCTACAGACTGATGATATCGAGTCTTCGACCGGAAGACCGGACGCTAAGAACGGCTGGGTCGGGTTTTCTGGAATCGATGTGAAGGCTGTTGTGGGATGAGCTTTTAGGAATGGAGGGCATGATGATGGATGAGAAGAATTTGGCAGTACTGAAGAGCGAGATTTTTACCAGGGTTCGCTCGATTCTATCCGAAAGATACGGCGAGTTTGTGCCCACTTCGATTGTTGAGGGTAAATCCGAGACGGAATCCGCCGTCAGGGAGATCAGGCGGTTCGAATCATTCAAAGCCGACGAAGATTTGCTGGATCTGTTCGACGCTCTTCAGAAGTTGTTTACGGGGAATTATGGTTATTGCTTGTTCTGTAGAAATGAAATAGAGTTCTCCAAACTTCGGCAGAACCCTCTCTCCAAATTCTGTTATCAATGCGAGAAGACTCTGGCCCCTTCTATTCGTTCAAAATCGAATGAAGATGAGGCCTGATTGATTCTTGTCCCTCAGGGTCCGATAATACTGCCGGACTGAAACCTGACCCTTCCGCGGCTACGCCGGGGATGTTAAACCGATAGAAACGGCATTTGAGATCGCAGGGGCAATTTCCTCGAGCGGGAGAACAACATCTGCGAGTTCCGCATCGACGATCGCTTTCGGCATTCCATAAACGACGCAGGTTTCCTCATTTTGGGCTATGACTTTGCCTCCGGCCGACTTAATGAGTCTTGCTCCCTCAAGGCCGTCCTTTCCCATCCCGGTCATCACTGCCGCAAGTATCTTTCCGCCGAATATCTCAAAAGCAGAGCTGAACATCACATCCACGGAAGGACGGTGCAGGGTGTCCGGGGGATCTTTCGATATCGCTGCGAGGATTTTCCCGCCGGTTCTTTTGAATTTGAAGTGAAGACCGCCGGGGGCGATATATGCGTTCCCCTTCTCCAGCTCCATGCCATCTTCAGCTTCGCAGACCTCTATGCGGCTGATTGAGTCGAGCCTCTCCGCGAGGGACCGGGTGAAATGCGGGGGCATGTGCTGCACAATTGCGATTGGAATCGGAAAACCCTCGGGTATGAAGGGAATGACTTTCTGAAGCGAGAACGGTCCGCCCGTTGAAATCCCAATCACTGCTATTTGTGCACCCGGGAATTTCAAGGGTGAGGCTTTTTTCGCAGCAAAGGTCTTTGCCGATAGAACCCGGGAAAAGGCTCTCGACCTGTCTCTGGCTATAGTCTTTATCTTGGAAATGAGATCGGCTTTGATCTTGGTGATGTCAAGCGAGACATAGGAGAGCTGCTTCGGAATGAAGTCTACGGCGCCTGCCGCCATCGCATCTATGGTAGCCCGTGCCCCTTCGAGTGTCAGCGAGCTGACCATCAAAATCGGAAGGGGGTTCTCCTTCATGATCTTTTTTACTGCGGTTATGCCGTCCATGCGCGGCATTTCAACGTCCAGCGTAACCAAGTCGGGCTTTAGTTCCTTGACTTTTTCTATTGCCTCGATGCCGTCCCTGGCGGTCGCGATCACCTGGATCTCGGGATCGCTCTCAAGCATCATGGAGATTGCCTTCCGCATGAAAGCGGAGTCGTCTACAACCAGTACTCTTATCGACATCCTACAGCTCTACCTCGCTGCCTGTCGGAACCTTCAAAGTCGTTCCTCTTTGTGCCAGCCTCAGGAGTTCCCCGGCATCGAGTATCATTATTACTCTGCCGTCCCCGAGGATAGTCGATCCGGCTATTCCATGAATATTCCTGAGGTAAGCTCCCAGCGGCTTGATCACGATTTCCTTTTGCCCGATAAGGCGGCTAACCACGATACCGAATTTGTGATTGGCAACTCCTACGACAACGGTATAGAAACTACTTGTCTCTTCTCCCTGCATCGGCACGTCGAGGATCTCCGATATGTTTACGAGCGGCAGAACCGTTTCCCTGAGCCTTATGACTTCGCGACCGTTGACCGTCGACACATCCGACTTCGATGTGTGAACTACCTCCAGAACCGAATTGAGCGGGATCGCAAATGTCTCATTCCCGACGGAAACGAGGAGCCCCTGTATTATCGCCAGCGTGAGCGGCAACTTGAGTACGAATCGTGTCCCTTTGCCGACGCCCGATTCCACGGCGATTATTCCGTTCAGCTTGGTAATGTTGGTTTTGACGACGTCCATGCCGACGCCTCTCCCTGATACGCTGCTGACTTTCTGTGCGGTGCTGAAGCCCGGGATGAATATCAGGTTGTATGCGTCTTCCGCCTTCATCTCGTGCGCTTCTTCCGCCGTGATGATGCCCTTTTCGAGGGCTTTGTGTTTGAGTATCTCGGGATCCATGCCTGCGCCGTCGTCCTGGATTTCGATAATAATATGATTTCCCTCATGGCCTGCCGTAAGGCGGATCGTGCCGCGCCTCGGCTTTCCCGATTTTTCCCTTTTGTCCGGTGCCTCGACCCCATGGTCCGCGGCATTCCTGATCAGATGTACGAGCGGGTCGCTTATCTCTTCGATGATGGATTTATCGAGTTCCGTCTCTTCGCCTTCTATCACCAGATCGATGTCTTTCTCGAATTCCCTCGCAATGTCTCTAACCAGCCTGGGGAATCTGTTGAACACTCTCCCTATCTGCACCATTCTTGTTTTCATTACTGCCGTCTGCAGCTCAGTCGTGATAAAATCTATCTGTGCGCTCGTCTCGGAAAGCTGGTGTGAAAATTCCTCGTTCCTCTCGTCTTCTTTTGAGGATGATACGATCTGGGAAAGACGGTTCCTTCCCAGGACCAATTCTCCGACGAGGTTCATGAGATGGTCAAGCCTTGCAACGTCGACCCGGATGGTCGTATCGGTAATCCTGTCCTGTCGCTGCAACAGAGATGACTGCGTCGGATTCTGCGCGGTTTCATGCTGCGCAGCCTCTTTTGGAGCGGGCTCTTGTTCCTTTTCGGGTGTCTTCTGCCCTGACTCCGGTCTTCCGGCATGGCCCGCGGCTGCCGGATCGGGGGATGGAATCGCCTGAGATTCCTTCGATTCCACCCGTTTGCCTTTCTGTGGAATGACCCCTTTCGAAAGCGACTCCAGCTTCTTTATTGTGGCGGAGAAGTCGATATCGTGTATGTTGTGATCGACGACCTGCTGCAGAAGTGCTTTCATCTGGTCGAATGCTTCGAACATGACGTCGAGCATCTCCGGCTGGAATCTGAGCTCCTCGCGGCGGAGCTTGTTCAGAACGTCCTCGAACCTGTGCGCGATTACAGTCATCTGTTCGAAACTGAGAAAGCCCGAAGTACCTTTTACTGTGTGAACCGCCCGGAAAATCGAGTTGATCAAGTCCTTGTCTTCCGGCCTCTTCTCAAGCTCCAGGATCTCGTTGTCGAGCTTCTCGAATATATCGTTTGTTTCTACAATGAAGCTGTCGACAATTTCCTTCAGCTCCTCCGAAAACATCGGATGTTCAGCCATGTGTGTTATGCCCCCTTTCCAAAAAGTCTGTCGATTTCCTCCTGCGATGCCGGGTCCGCCGACCCGTTGCCCGACCCTCCCGGTCTTGAGGTCTTCCTGCTCACAATCTCGTCCGCCGATTTTTGCCTTTCGCTTGATCTGTCGTAAGAGGCGTTCGGATCGAAGGTGTGATGATCGCTTCTTTCGATTTCGTCAATCAATTCGGAGCCGCTGATTTTGAATCTTTCGATGAGATTCGACAGCCGGTCCTGAACCGACCCGATCAGATGGTTCACAGATGCGATTTGTTGAGACGTTATGTCCTGAACCTGCAGGGAGATCATGATGTCGTTGGATTTCGCCCGGATCTCTTTGAGACTCTGTTCGAGTCCGGCCGCGTTCAGCCTGACCGCCTTTATATGCGATCTCTTTTGTTCATGTAGCTCTTCGATTTTCTCCAGCTCTTTGAGATGGCCTCCGTTCAGAGATGATCGGACTAAGCCTAGGGCGGCCGTATCGAGCTTGTCGATTGCGACGAGGTCGATTGTCGCGGTTTGAAAATGCGAGTCGATCGCGTTCAACCTCGATATGACGCCGTCCAGGTTGTCCAGTATTTCGGTAGTAGCGAGTTCGGTTGCCTGAGTCACCTTGTTAAGCTGTGAGGATGCCCGGGGCATTTTACTTGCGCTTTCATAGATCGAAGAATTGATCTCTTCAAGGACGGGCACGATGTCGTGCACGAAGTAAAACAGTTCCTCCAGGAACGGGATTACCCGCTGCCCGAAAATGAAAAGGGCACGCAGCTCGTTTATTTTGTCAAGTATTCCGCCTAAGTTCTTTGAGTCCATATTGCCCTCTCTTAAAGTGTTTTCAGTACCAGGTCGATTTTTTCCTTCAGGACTTGAGGTGTAAAGGGCTTAACTACATAGTTGTTGACCTTTGCCTGCAGCGCTTCCATAACATCTTCCTTCATCCCGCGCGTGGTCACCATGAGTATCGGAAGGCCGCCGAATTGGCCGTCGCCGCGAACCGCCTTCGTGAGTTCAAGGCCGTTCATGTTCGGCATGTTCCAGTCCGTGATTATGAAATCCACCTTCTCAATGTACAGTTTGGCGAAGGCGTCCTTGCCGTCCTCCGCTTCGATAATGTCGTCATAACCGATTCCCTTAAGGGCGTTGGTTACGATTCTGCGCATTGTTTGTGAGTCGTCGACTACGAGAAATTTCATCTACTACTGTCTCCTCAGTTTATATACTTCGCTACTTCGTATTGAATTCGCTTCTGATCGAATGGCTTGACGAGATATGAGCTTGCTCCAAGTCTCATCCCATTCTCGATGTCCTGGTCGCTGCTGAGGGAAGACAGAATTATTACCGGGACTTCATAGTACTCGCGGTCCTCACGCAGCGCCTTTAGAAATTCGAACCCGTCCATGTTCGGCATGTTGAGGTCCGTTATGATTAGATCGACTCTGTTTAGCGAGAGTTTCTCCAGTGCATCCATGCCGTCCCGTGCAGCAACTACCATTATGCCCTGTGCGCGCAGTGCATACACGAGAAACTTCCTGATGGATTCCGAGTCGTCCACGACCATTACAGCTTTTGCCAACTTTCCTCACTCCTTTCGATACGCGATTGCTTTCTCGAAATGCACGGGCTTGAACGCCTGTGTCAGGCCATAAAGGGTTTCCGAGTAGCCGACAAAAAAGTATCCCCCCTTGTTGAGGCTGTCGTAAATTGACGATACCACAGCCTGCTTCGAATTGAAATCAAAATAGATCAGCACATTAGCTGCGAACACGATGTCGACATTCTTCATGGTTCGCATCAGCCCTTTGTCAAACAGATTCAATTGTGTGTACCGGACCATTTTCTTGATTTCTTCCTTCAGAATGAACTGATCGCCCCTGAAGTCGAAGTATTTGCTCAAATAGTCTGCGGGTACGTTCCTTACGGAGTATTCCTTGTATATTCCCCGACGGGCTGTCTCGAGGACCTGCGTATTTATATCCGTGCCGATAATTTCGAACTTGACGGCGGGATATCTTGCCTGGAATTTTTCCCTTATGATGAGGGCGATTGTATATGGCTCCTCGCCGGTGGAACTGGCTGCGCTCCAGATCCTGATGTTGTATATACCTTGCTCGATTCGCTTTTTAATGAGCTCCGGGAGGATCAGCATTTCCATTGCTGCAAACTGCGGGTCGTTTCGGAAAAAGGAAGTCTCGTTTATCGTTACGGAGTTTATGAGATGAGGCATCTCGCTCGTGCCGATTCCGTTCATGAGCGCGTTGAAGTAGTCAGGGAAACTGTCGAGCTTCAGTGCCGACAGGCGCCTCCCGACTCTGCTCTCGAGCAGGTACTTCTTGTTGTCCGCGAAGAAGATGCCTGTCCTCTCGTATATGAATTTCCTGAGGAGCTGGAAGGTCTCTTCGGAAAGCTTCGTGCTTTGCGGGTAAAGAGTATCAGGCGTTTGGATGTACCCCATCTGGCTAGTCCTGCTCCTTATCGTTGTGCTTAAAGCTTGTTAAAACAGCCTCGGCGGCTTCGCATATGTCTTGATCGGAGTCGTGCGCGAGGGTTTCGAGCTGATGAATAAAATTCTGGGCCCCGAGGTTAGCGGTAAGATCGATGGCATAGCTCCTGACCGCCGGTTCGGGATCGCCGAGCGCGGTATTTACCACGTGTACAGAGGATGGGAGAGTGAGGTTGCCGAACGTGTTGAGTGATGCCGTCTTCGTATCGACATCGAGTTCCGGAAAGTTTCGGGAGACACATTGAGCTACGTCGTCCAACAGTCTCGGATGGAGCTCCGCCCGGCCGTTCGATGAAAGGTTGTCGATCATCGCGGTAAGCATCCTGATTAGAGGTCTTATCCTTTCGCCAGAAGTTCGCTTCAAGGCGAATGCCGCCGCCCTGTCCGGATACTCCTCCATAACCGATGCGATTGCACGGTCGATCGAGTCGGCCTTGCCTGCGTGGTCGATCAGGGCGAAAAGGACGTCATCGTCGCTGCCTGCGAAGTGCTTCAGCCCCCGCACGGCGGTACGTACATAAACCGGGTCGATGTCGTCAAGCATTTCAAGAAGGTTGTCCTTCAGCCTGACCGAGAGATGCCCGACGTAGTCTACAGATTCCAGTAGAATTACGATCGAGTGCAGAACGACGGGCCTTGCAAGTCCCGATACAGATTCGAGTTTCTGGAGAAGTGCTTCAAGAACAGAAGGGTCTTTCCTTGCTGCCAGGGCTTCTGCCGCAGAAAGCTGGACCACAGGGTCTTCATCCCCGAGGGCTCTCAGGAAGAAATTCGATTCCTGTTTGCCCGAGAGTCTGGCTACGGCGTTGACTATGTTGGGCTTCGCATACTGCGCAACGTCGAATAGTGTAAGAAGGCGGTCGAGCTGCGTCCTTGCTCGAAGGGCTCCGAGTGCATCAATTGATGCGCAGACGACGTTCGGGTCTGAATCGGAAAGCCTTGCTGCGATCCGGCTCAGGGCTTCCGGCGTTGCCGGAAGCTGTGCCAGCAGATCAATGGCGAATTTCCGGGTATCCTTGTCGGGAGAGTCGACGTACGGGATGACCGCGTTTACAGCGGCACTTTCCATCCTGACGAGAAGATCACCTGCGAGGTTCCTGGCGGCGATATTTGCGTCGGATATATGCGAAGCCGTCAGAGCGGCAGCCTTTTCGCTTGAAGAAAGTACCAGCAGGTGAGCCGCCGCCTCCCGAACTCCGCGGTCTTCGTCGGCGAGGTAATATGCAGCCTGCTCGAGCACTCCCTCCCGCTCATGATGGTCGTATAGCGCTTCGAGAAGCATCCTTTTTTCCGATGGGTCGGAAGATTTAAGTTGTTCGAATATCGTTTCTAGCATTTCATATCACACATTGTTTGTCCGAACGATTTCACCTTTGGATTCCATAAAAGTCACATTGTTGTAGCCTTGTTTGAGGGCGAAGCGCAGACCGTTCAACTCGACAACTACGCTCTGATGGACCGGGCCGGTAACTTTGAGAACACAATCTCTCTTCCGGCTGATAACGGCAGAAGCGTCCTGCTTCCGTTCGTTCAATTCCCTGATCGAATCATTCTGCCCCTGCAGTCTCGCCTGGAGGGTTTTCAGAAGTTCCTCTTTTTCATTGGTGAAGTTCTTGTTGTCGATCCTGTCGCGGACAAGGAGGTAAATTTCGTTTTTGAGCTGCTCCGAAGCCTTCTTTTGAAGATCGATCTCCTTGTTGATGGCGAATATATCTTCGGTCAGGAGCTCCAGGGTTCCGAGTTTGACTTTCGTAGTCGAATACAGCTCGCCGCCGAGGATCCGCACTTCGATCTTGTTTCCGGCAGCTACGACTCCGCCCATTATAGTTGCACTGTGTCCGACGATGTCTTCGGTTGCAATCAGGTGGGCGTTGACGCATTCTTTCAGCACTGTAATCGAACCGCCCGATTCGATCGTTTGGTTGAGTACCACGCTTAGTTCGACGTCTCCGCCTGCTCTGACAAGACCGTCTCCCCGGCCCACAAAACTCCCTTTAATCTTGACCGTCCCTCCCGCGATAATTTTCGCGTCTTCGACCGAGCCCTGTATGTAGACATCGTGTTTGACTTTCAGGGCGCCGCTCCCCTTGACGTCTCCAAGTATCTTGAGAGATCCGGCAAATTCTATTTCTCCATCCGAATAGTCTATGTCTCCTCTTATGACGTATTCGGTTATCACTTCCGCGCTGGCGCCTCCCAATTTGAGATTGCCGTCGACCGTGGCCTCGAGGCTGATCCTGTCGTCGGTCTCGACACGCTTGATGTTGGGGCCGGTAAAGATGCTTATGTTCTTGCCCGATCTCGGCTGTACCTTCTTGCCGAAAACGTCAATGCCCACGCTGCCTGAGGTGGGTTTGTGGATGACACCGAAAGTCTCACCTGCGTAGATGTTGGAAATGCCGAACTTGATTTCGCCTTCGGTTTCCTGTCGCTTCTTGATTCGTTCGAACCACCCGTCGTTTCCGTCGGTGTGCCGTGAGCCTGTTGCCGCAAGAACTTGCTTGCCTGGATTGTTCAGCGCTTCGAACGCGGCATTGCTTTCGAGGCCGTAAACGACTCCGTTGGCCTCGAGGGCTGCCTGGATGTCGGATGCCTGAAGCTCTCCCTCGTCGACGACAATACTGGCTTCGTAGTTGTCTTCGGATATTTCGATCTTGATTCCCTTTGCAATCACGTCTACCATCAACTCCTCCTTATTTCCCGGACTCCTGCCGTCCGGAACGAAGATTCATCGAATACACTCCCTGTCGGATCCACATTGGGAATAAGTTCAGCAGATTCCCGGTCGAGCCTGAAACGGTAAACGAGATTCCGCAGGCTTTCAGTAAGTCTGCTGAGATCATCCGCCGCTTTTGCTATCTGTGATATTCCCGCCGCGGATTCGTTCGAAACGGTCGAGATCGACTCGACGTTCTTCGAGATTTCCTCGCTTGTCGCAGACTGCTGTTCGCTTGCCGCTGCTATCTGCGTGATCATGTCCACCGTCCGATCCGTGTTTTCGACTATCGACTTGAGGGAGACGCCGGCTTTGTCGGCCAGGCTGATGCCTTCCGTGACGACTTCGTTCCCGATCCTCATCGATCTGACCGCCTCAGCGGCTTCGGCCTGCAGGTTCTTTATCATCGAGGCAATTTGCTTTGTGGCCTGCGTGGTCCGCTCCGCAAGGTTCCTGACCTCGTCGGCGACGACCGCAAAGCCCCGGCCTTCTTCACCCGCCCGGGCCGCTTCTATGGCCGCATTCAGCGCAAGCAAATTTGTCTGGTTCGCTATGTCGTCTATTACTGAAATAATTTCTCCAATCTGATCTGTGGATGCTCCGAGCCGTTCGACGGTCGATGCGGAGCTTTGAATGACATCTGCGATTTCACGAATCTTTTTTACGGTGTGTTCGACGACCGCTCCCCCTTCTTTTGCAGCGGCCCCGCTTGTCCGGGCGACCTCGGCCGCATTGGCCGCATTCCTGGAGTTCTCGATCACAGTTCTCGTCATCTCTTCGACGGCGGCAGCTACTTCGCTCCCTTGCGCGGACTGCTCCTGGGATCCGGCGGCAAGTTCCTCTGTGGAACTGCTTATCTGTGAAGCCGAGCTCGCTACGGAATTTGAGGTCTCCGATACGTGCAGCAGAGTCTGCCGCAGGTCGGTTATCATCTGCTGAACCTTTCTGCCGAGCTCGTACAGCTGGCCGTCCTTGCCGATTTGAACGGACACCGCCAGGTCGCCTTCGGCCACCGCCATCACAGCCTCTTCGATCGGTTTCACCTGCTGTTCCAGGTATTCTCTCTGCCTGATCATGCTCTTCCGCAAATCGATGAAGGTCAGGAATGAGCCGACAATTTCTCCCCTGGCGTTTCTTATAGGTCCGGAGCTGGCTATCACCGGGATGGACTCACCCTTGTGATTTCGTATGCTGACTTCGTAAGCGGGCATCGGTTGGCCGGAGAGCGCACTGCGGGTCGCCCTGTCCGAACCGAAGAGTTCCTTGGTCGTCTTCTTGCCTATCACATCTTCCGGAAGCACATCCATCAGTTCCGCGGCCGCCTGGTTGAGGAAAGTCAAAACGGTATTTCGGTCGGCGGTGAAAAGCGGGCTTTGTATCGAAGTCTGGATGCTGTGTGACATGGCAAGATCGTCACGGAATCGGGCGGACATATTGTTCAGCGAAACGGACAGCCTTCCGATTTCCGTGTCCGTCGACATCTCGAAGTTCGCATCGTAATTTCCGGAGGCAACGAGATCGGCCCCCTCTTTTAATTTCAGAATGTCTCTTTTTATTCCGGCGGCCAGCAGTGCTGCAAATGCAAGGCAGATGAATAACGAGACCGCCATCAATGTATAGTCACCGGACAGGGAAGCCCCTGCCGACAGTACGGCGGAGAAGAATACCGCCGAAACAATTTTTGTCGCAATGCTTATGTTTGATAATTTGTTCATCGCTTCCTGGTCATGTATTTATAAGTCTCTTCCTATTTCAGGGAGCTGTACGCAATGTCCCTGTTTTGTTCTACGGTAAGTCTGTCTGTTAGCTTCTGAAGGTCGGCAGTAAGTCTGTTGAGATTGTCGGCCGCGGTCGCGATCTGGGATATCCCTTTGGCTGAGTCTGAGGATACCTTGGAGATGGTCTCGACGTTTCTGGAAATTTGTTCGCTTGCCGACGACTGTTCCTCGCTAGCAGCGGCGATCTGGTTGATCATATCGACGATACTTCGAGCGTTTCTGACGACGTTCTTCAATGAATCGTCCGCCTGGTCCGCCAGCATGATCCCTTCGTTGACCTGGTCGTTTCCGCGCCGCATTGTCTCGACAGCCTCTTTAGTTCCTGCCTGAATATTCTTAATCATGGACGAAATCTGTTTGGTTGCCTGGGAGGTCCGCTCCGCAAGTTTCCTGACTTCGTCAGCAACAACTGCAAATCCACGTCCTTCCTCTCCTGCCCTGGCGGCTTCTATTGCGGCGTTAAGGGCCAGCAGGTTGGTCTGGTCGGCGATATCGTCGATTACTGAAACGATCTCTCCGATCTGCCCGCTGAGGTTGCCGAGTTGATTGACTGTTTCGGTGGACTTTCTGACGACTTCTGCGATCTCTTTTATTTTGAAGACCGCTTTCTGGACGACCTCGCCTCCGGTCTGAGCGACCATTCCGTTCTCGGTCACAGCTTCAACGGCCGTCGAGGCGTTTCTTGCATTGTCGATCACCGTCCTGGTCATCTCTTCCACAGCCGCAGCGACTTCTCCGGCCTGCGTCGATTGCTCGTGCGCACCGGCCGCGAGTTCTTCCGTCGAATTACTTATCTCCGAAGAGGCCGACGCAGTCGAGCGCACGGACTTGATAACCTGTTCGATGATCGATCTGAAATTAGAGACCGCCCTGTTAAATCCGTCGAAGAGCCTTCCTATTTCATCATCGTCCTCTATTTTCATTGCAACGGTCAGGTCGCCTTCGGCCAGTTTGCTCATCTCCTTCAGCAGGTTGTTGATACTCTTGGAAAGATACAGGCGCTGGCTTTCGAGCTTGTCGGCAAATGTCTTCATCTCGGTGATGTCAGTCAGCGCCTCGACGCCTCTTATTGCATTTCCTTGAAGGTCGAGGACGGACGCAGCCTGATAGAGGACGGGTGTGCTTCTGCCTTTTTGTGCGGCCGTGGACTCGCCGGTGATCATCTTCTTTTCGCCCCACGCTCTGGACACCGGGCAGCTGGCGGTCCTGCAGAACGGAAGTGTGAAAAGGTCGTAACACTTTTTCCGCCCGACCACGTCGTCATATGTTTCGCCTGAAAACATGAGTGCTGCCGAGTTGGCGAACTGAACGGTGAATTGTTTATCCACTGCATAAACTGGATTTCCGACCTCATTCAGATAAGCTACTAGCTTTGCAATGTCCATCGACATCGTATCGAATGACTCGGCAAGGACTCCGAACTCATCTTTTGTCTTAAGGTTTACCTGTGAGCCGAATTTGCCGGCAGAAATCTTCCTGGTGACATCGGTAAAAAGCCTGAGCGGGCTTATCAGGGATCGGTAAAAGAGGAAGCCGATGCCGAATATCACAAGAACGAACAGGGCAGTGATAAGCCAAGTCGTTTGTACCAGTCCCGCCGCCGAGTTCATCTCGTATGCGGCGGCACGGGAAATCCCCCTGTCTCCCGATTCCGTCAACGAAGAAATCTTAGCCCGAAGGATCGAGTACTGCTGGCTCAGGTCTCCTGCAAGGGAAATCCGGGTTCTGCCGTTTCGAATCAGTGCTGTGGATTGGAGCTGAGTCTCTCGTTGCTGAATGCCGCTCCAAATTTGTGATATTTCCCGAAGCGTTCCGTCTTTGGATCCGACCCCCTCGTTCATGACTGACTCGAGCTTCTGTGTGAATTCACCCGCAGCCTTCTCGTAGGCCGGCTGAGCAGAAGCACCTTTGAGAATCGCATCTTCCCCTGATGACTCGGCCTTCAGGGAACAGTCGTAAAGTTCACTGCAGGCACGAAGTCGCGCCACGTCCGAAAACAGGCTGTTGCTTTCTCTCTTTGAGGATTTTTCAAACGAGCCCGTCGTTAAGATGGAGCATAGCACCAGGACGCCGGCAGCGATGCCGAAGGAGATAATGGTGCGCGTCGATATTCGGATATTATTCATCCAGTGCATAGGTTTGCCCGCCTCTTTTCCGGAATCTTCTGAAGTTGGTATGGACAGCGGTTGAGCCGGCGCTACTTTGAATCCGTGCCCGCTTCGACTTCAGAAAGATGTTCCTGTTCGTCGCCGGACAACACCTTGTCCAGGTCAAGCAGTATCAGCAGCCTGTCCTGAAGCTTGGCGACGCCTGTAATGTAGTTCGAACTGATACTGGTTGTCAGTTCGGGAGGAGGTTCGATGATGTCCTTCTCAACCCGAATTACTTCCTTGACTTTGTCGACGAGGAAACCGACGACCTTTTCGGTCAACTCGACGACGATGATTCTTGTTTCGTTGTCCCTTTCTCGTTTCTCGACTCCGAATCGCCTCCTGAGGTCTATGACCGGAACGATTTTTCCACGGAGGTTTATTACGCCTTCCACGAAATCCGGTGATTTCGGAACCCGGGTGATATCGACGGTGCGGATGATTTCCTGGACTTTCAGGATATCCACTCCAAACTCCTCGTTCTCGACGACGAAGCTCACCAGCTGGTAAATGGTTTCACTAGATTGGTTATTAGCAGTCACGTTTTAACTCCTTCTTGTCCCGTTAGGATGATTATCATGCATGGGCACGATCTTGCCGTTTTCCCGTACGGCATATGAACTCCTCCGATCGAGCCTCGAATCGAGCCGGAATCTTTCGATCAGGACTCTCAAGTGCTCGGTGAGAGTGTTCAGATTCTCAGCCGTTCGTGCGAGATCGACGGTCGCAGCAGAAACATGGCCTGCGACATTAGAGATGCTTTCCACGTTGTGTGAAATCTGTTCGCTTGCAGAAGACTGCTCCTCGCTTGCAGCCGCGATTTGGTTTATCATGCCCACCACGCCATTGACCGACGAGATGATCTGGGAGAGGGAATTGGCTGCTTTGTCGGCAAGTTTCGTCCCGTTCTCCGCTTCCGTATTTCCTTCGGTCATCGCGAGGACAACCTGCGTGGTCTCCTGCTGTATTCTTTTGATCATGCCGGCAATTTCTTTTGTCGCTGAGGTGGTCCGTTCTGCCAGCTTGCGAACCTCGTCCGCCACGACAGCGAACCCTCGCCCCTGCTCGCCGGCGCGCGCAGCTTCGATGGCCGCGTTGAGTGCGAGCAGGTTGGTCTGATCTGCGATGTCATCTATCACCTGGATGATTTCGCCGATTTGTGCGCTGGATTTGCCCAAAGTGTCGACGATCTCGGCGGATTTCTTGACCAGCTGGGCTATTCTTGCCATTCCGCTGATCGTTTCCTTGAATACCTTTTCACCGGTGTTCGCGAGGTCCGATGCCTTCTTTGCCATTTCGGCCGCCTCGTTTGCGTTCTTTGACGATTCGATCACCGTCTTCGACATTTCTTCAACGGCGGTGGCGACTTCATGAGTCTGGCTGGCCTGTTCGCCGGCACCGGTGGACATTTCCTCGGCGGCAGAGGAAATTTGTCCTGATGCCTGAGCCAAAGAATTGCCTGCGGTGTGAACTTCCCCTATGAGGGAGTTCAGGTCGTGGATCATCTGATTTATTTTCAGCATCAATACGCCGACTTCGTCGCTGCTCTCGACTTCGAGCTCCCTGGTCAGATCCCCTTTTGTGACTGCTTCGATCACGGAGGAAATCATCCCGAATTGCTTCTTGAGGTACGCCTGCTGCTCTTCGGAGTCCTTCTGCATCTTTTCCGCCAGACTTCGCGCTTCTTCTGCCTGCCCGGTCTTACGGCTTATTTCATCCATAGATTTCTTGCTGTTTTCTATCATGATATTGAAAGCTGCGGCAAGCTCGCCGATCTCGTCTCCCTGATTGAGATCGACTCTTACATCGAAATCGCCCGATGCCACTTTCTGCGCGGATTGTTTGAGAACATTCACGGGGTTTGTAATTGCCTTGCTAAGGAGCAGGAGCGCGACCCAGCCGAACAGCGCGAAGATGATGAACGTGACAATCGAAACGATCATGCCGCTGTCTTTCTCGGCTTCGAGCGATTGAGACGACGTAGCGACGGCAACGTAACCGAGAGTCTGGTGTGTGGAGGTGTTTACGATTTTTTCCGCCGCAATGATCACGGGGACTCCACTCGTCGTTTTCGAGTACTGTGTCGACTCTGTTAGGGAAGAAAAGACTGGCGGCGTCCAGACGATGGAATTGAAATTTACCTGGGCCAGGAGTTTCCCGTTCTGGTCGTAGAATGCGCCGGCAATGGCGTCGCCGGCAGAAATGACGTTCTTCAACGATTCGGATAGCCCGCCTGAATCTCCCATCATCAGACCGTATTGCGACTGTGCGCCCATGGTCTCCGCGAGGAGAGTAGCTCTCTGGTTGAACTGCTGCTCGGTCACATTCAGCGAATACCTCGAGTAGGCGAATAGAAGAACCCATGCAAAAAGCATAATCCCGGCCAGTAGGACCGAGAATTTCTTACGCAGCTTTGCGTTGATAAGGAATTGATTCGTGTTCATTTGCATCTCTTAATTCGTTGCGAGGAATTGAGTCGCCTGAGTGTATTGTTGTGGTACTGTCAATCCCAGCGCGTTGAGGGTTTTCTGGTTGACGAAGAGCTTCGCGGTGCCGCCCTCCGACATTAGCGCCGCGCACGCGCCGGCAGAGACCCAATCGGTGCCCGGTGCGAAGAGGGCAACACCGCTGAGTGTCGTATTCTTTATCAGATAACCTTTGACTATAGAAGATCCGTAGAGATCGTTTCCCTGAATTACCCAGAGAACCTGGATATGGTAGTTCTGTACAAGATCCCTGAACTTGGAAGATACGTCCTGAATCTGTTCAACATCTTCGATAACGACTTTGAGGCCGACCGCCAGCGAAGCGCGGTTGATTTCCGGTAAAAGTGTCGAGGCATCGACCGTCGATTTGTTCCACATAATGCCGACGGTGGTTGCTTTTGGAACGAGTTGTTTCATCATATAAAGAGACTGTAGGGGTGTCGCGTTTGTCCCGGCGGCCTGCGGTGTACCCAGCATCACTGTGAGTAGAACGATTGTCGCAACAATCGGAAGGTAGACTTTTCTAAACAAGTGCATTTTGCATCGCCTTTTGTTTTGGTCTGGCGTCTCTGACTACTTCTTCGAGTGCGCCAAATGTGAAAGGAGATTCCAGCCTGACAAAGTCTTCCGTGTCGAGGAGCATTCGAATGGCAGAATACTGGATCTGTGACAAGGCTACAATGTGAATGGGCATCTTTCTGCTTTTCAAGACTCCCGCCATGAGGAGAAATGTGGCCGGGTCGTTTGAAGAGATAACCAACGAGTCGATTTTAACCACCGAGGCAATTTCCGCCGCCTCGAGAGGATCGGCTGAAGTAAATACCGCCAGGTCGCGTTTTGACAGGTAACTTGCCCAGGCCGTTAAGAGTTCTGTGTCGGGTTCATATATAAGTATTGTTTTCATAGGCATTCGCTTCTATTAATGACAATTGGTGTGCCACATCACTTCTTCGGATTTTGCGGCGTTTTCTGCAGTTAACAGTAACCCGGGCCCCATGCTTGCCGAATATTAGCCAGAAGACTGAACAATAGTCACCCGCAGGCGATTGTCATGACCCACTCACATGTCCGAGGCGGTGTCATCCCACATCCGATCGTTGTCCGGATCAGCCCGATATGGAACCAGCAGAAGTCCGCGATAATCATTGAGTTGGTCGACCCCTGGTGAATAGTGGACAGCGATGGAGAATATTAATCAAGCGTATTTGCAGGAGCCTCCAATCCAACGCGGATTTTTGTTTTCGGGTTGGCACAAACGTTGAACAAGATGCAGGAAGAAAGGAGCGTTGGAATGAAAAATGTTTGGATTCTTCTAGCCGTGGTCGCTGCCGTATCCGCGTTAGCGGTTATTATGGCAGATGAAGCCGAAGTCGGTAGTCATGTCGACGGTCTCGATGATGATCTGACAACAAGCTACCTGGGAATATGACCATGAAGATAAATCTCTTCGATCGCAGCAGGGTGCCTCTACTCCAGAAAGAAATGGATGCCTTCGCAATTCAGAATAAGGCGATTGCGAACAACATCGCAAACATTGGAACACCGGGGTACAGGCGCGTGTACGTGAGCTTTCAGAACCAGCTCTCGAACGCAATTGCCGATTCGAATAACGACATATCCCTCAGCCAAAATGTCGAGCAAGTCCAGCCGGAGCTGAAGGTTGACCCGAGCAGTTTCCTCGCCAGCGGCGCCAATAATGTCAGCATAGAACAGGAGATGGCGAACCTTGCAAAAAATCAGCTCCAGTTCAAGCTGGCTGCAAGGCTTATGTCGGATACGCTGAGTCTCATAGACAAGAGCATTAACGGGCAATGACAATGAAAATCGGAGATATGTTTTCAGCAATAGATATAAGCGCATCCGGGCTGGCATTGCAGCGGAAGCGCATGGATGCGATAGCGAGCAACCTCGCCAACGCCGACACAGTCGGGGCGAACGGCAAGCCCTATGAAAGACAGGTCGTGCAGTCTCTTCCCGGCAAAGCCATTTCCTTCGGCGATCAGCTCAGCGGCCAGATGATCCCGCTGAAGACTACCGAACCGGGTCAGATGCAGGTCGCAGATCCGACATTTGCAATCCCCGACTACACGGTCAGGGAAGTTGCCGGAAGGGTTGTACAGGATCCGACCGCTACGAAGATGGTTTACGATCCATCGAATCCTAACGCCGATGCAAACGGTTATGTAGACGAACCCAAGATAAATGTCGTGACTGAAATGGTTGACATGATTACCACGAGCAGGTCCTACGAGGCGAATGTCACTGCTATAAATGCCTCCAAGAACATTATCAAAGACTCAATCGACATTTGAGGTGAATGATGAAGGTTGGTTCGATCTCAGGAAACATTTCGTATGCCTCTCAGGTTTCGAGAAAACAATCCGCGGCCGGAGGAAATCAGACTGCTGCACCGCAAAAGGCTTCCGGTCAGACGGCAGGCGTTTCGTCTCATACCGGGCTGACGAGTGCCGAGAGGGCGTTTTTCGCCAGACTCTTCCCGGATTCCGTCTCGCAGATCAATTCACACAAGACATATTCCCCGAGCGGCATTCAGAATTCAGTCGAGCCGGGGCAGATAATAAACCGAAAGGTGTAATATGAAGGTTGGCGATGTTCAGTCGATGCTCAGCCAGATGTCACCGGACATCTCGCCGGGCAAGAGTGCAAAAGATGCCACAACGAGTTTTGAGCAGACTCTTGACGGATTTGTGAACAATGTGAACGACCTGCAGAACAAGGCAAACGATGCGATCGACAAGATGGCATCCGGACAGGCTGCCGATGTGCATGAAGTAAAGATAGCCATGGAAAAGGCCAAGGTAAGCTTCGACCTACTGCAGCAGGTGAGAAACAAAATGCTCGATGCTTACAAACAGATAATGCAAATGCAGGTCTGAATTAACGAGACATGGCAAATTCCATTTCAGGTATTTCTTCCCAGATCAGTTCGGTATTCAAGAAGCTCACGCTGAAGCAGAAAGCAGGCATAGGAGTCTCCGTCCTGATTTCAATCGTCGCCCTTATTATGCTGGTGAGATGGGCGAACCAGCCGACTTACGGCGTACTATTCTCAAACCTTC
Organism: Candidatus Kryptoniota bacterium; assembly: GCA_046706365.1. Taxonomy (GTDB): domain Bacteria; phylum Bacteroidota; class Ignavibacteria; order Kryptoniales; family JAKASW01; genus JAKASW01. The sequence continues at coordinate 49,482 of JBJKPN010000080.1, forward strand.
AGGCAAAAGACGCCTCGAAGATAATGGACAAGCTGAAGCAGCAGTCCGTCCCCTTCGAGATCGGAGAAGGCGGCAAAGCGATACTTGTCCCGAAGGACCAGGTGTACCAGCTTCGGTTGCAGATGGCAGGCGCAGGCCTCCCGCAAACAAGCACCGTGGGTTACGAGATCTTCGACAAGCCGACGTTCGGGATGACCGATTTTACCGAGAAGGTCGACTACAAGAGAGCGCTGGAAGGCGAGCTGGAGAGGACGATCCTGCAGCTCGAGGAAGTCCGGGGGGCGAGCGTTCATATTGTGATACCCGAAAAGGCGCTTTTCGAGAGCCAGCAGCAGAAGACCACGGCGTCGGTCTTCCTTAAACTTAAGGACGGCGCTCATCTTAGCGGGGGCGAAATCAACGGCATCCAGCATCTTGTTGCCGCAAGCGTCGAAGGGCTCGATGCAAACAATGTTACGATAGTGGATGCACGCGGAAACATGTTGTCGAGAAAGAGCGACGGACTTGACGCGCTTACCTCGGCGCAATACGATGTCGAGGATAAGGTCGATTCGTACCTCGCCTCCAAAGCTCAGTCGATGCTCGATGCGGTGCTGGGTCCGGGCAATGCAATTGTCCGCGTGACCGCCAATCTCGATTTCAGCCAGGTCGACAAGACGACCGAGGCTTATGATCCAAACAGCGTGGTGCTGAGCGAACAGACGATGCAGAACCACGCCACTGTGCCGGGCGACACGGCCTCGACCGGATCATCCCAGACCAACACGGTGACCAACTACGATGTCGGCAAGAGCGTAGAGAAGATTGTCGGCAGCACCGGCAACATCAAGAGACTCTCGGTCGCCGTTCTCGTGAACGGGAAATACACGGCGATCGATAAGGGCAAGGAACAAACCGTGGAGTACACTCCAAGGAGCCAGCAGGAAGTTACACAGCTAACGAACATAGTAAAGAGCGCTATCGGCTTCGATGCCACACGCGGTGATGAAATTTCGCTGGTCAACGTCCCGTTCGAGAACAGCGACCAGGAGTTCCTGCTCAAACAGGCGCCGGGTTTTCACATAATGGACTATGCAGACAAGTTCGTGATACTTGCGGCCATGATCGGTGCAATCGTAGTTTTCCTTTCGATATTCAAGAGACTGAAGAAGAAGGAATCTGAAGCTGCCCAACCCGTGGCGGTGCTGTCTAACAGCAGGCCAACCACGTTGAGTCCGCAGGGCAAGCACGTTGAGATGCACCCGGGCGAGCGCCTGGAGGGAATACAGGCTATCGAGTACAACGAAGACGTATTAAGGGCGACCCGAATCAGGGACGATGTCAGCAACTACATTCAGACAAAGCCTACGGATGCCGCTAAGCTCCTGAAAGTCTGGCTGACGGAGGGCGCGGAGTAATGGGAAAAGAAGTTTCGAGATCCATCACATTCGACCAGCTGAACGGCAGGCAAAAAGCGGCCGTGCTCATGATCGCGCTGGACGTCGAGAGCGCCGCGCATATCTTCAAGCAGCTTGACCAGACAGAAATCGAGAAGCTGACGGTAGAAATTACCAATATGCAGGGCGTTCATTCCGGGGTGATAAACAAGGTAATGGAAGAGTTTCAGCAGCTGAGCCTGGCCCAGGAGTATATCGTCAAGGGCGGATTGGAATATGCCCACTCGGTTCTCGAAAAGGCTCTCGGCGCCTCAAAGGCCGGCGAAGTAATAGAGAAGGTAAAGGAGCTCACAACCGTCAAGGGATTCTCGGTCCTGAAGAAAGCGGAGCCGAAACAGCTGGCGAACTTCCTCCAGAAGGAGCATCCGCAGACTATCGCGTTGATTATGAGTCACCTTGCATCCGAGCTTGCCGCCGATGTCCTCGAGGAATTTTCGGAGGAGCTCCGTTCGGACGTTGCATTCAGGATAACCACCCTCGGAAGGGTGGCACCGACCCTTGTGGGTGAAATCGAAACCGTGGTCGATGAGGTTGCGGAAGAGGTCATCAATGAAAACAGCACCTCGACCGGCGGTGCCAAGGCAATGGCGGCAATCCTGAACAAGGTGGGTGTGGTGCAGGCCAAATTTCTTATGGGGTCCATCGAGCAGCGCGACCCGCAGGTCGCTGCCGAAGTGAAGCGCCTCATGTTCATGTTCGAGGATATACTTTACATCGACGACCGGAGTGTCCAGAGAATCCTGCGAGAAGTGGATAAGAAGGATCTTACGCTCGCGCTCAAGATTGCGGACGAAAAGATGAAGCAGAAGATATTTACGAATATGTCCGAGCGCGCCACCGATATGATCAAGGAAGAGCTGCAGTTCATGGGTCCGGTCCGTCTCCGGGATGTGGAAGCCGCACAGACAAGGATTATCGAGGTTGTACGACAATTGGAAGAGAACCAGGAAATCGTGATTGGTGGAAGAGGAAGCCCGGAAGATGTCTTCGTCTAATAGCATCCGTAAGCATAGTCGGGATAACGTAATTAAGATCAACTCGCCGGTGAGGAAGCTGGAGATAATCGATTACCGGCAGGTGATCGAAGAGATCAGTGCCGATGCCGGTTTTGTTCCGGAAGACCTGGTCACCGGGCCGCAGGAAATTGCGCCCGACATTACTGATGCTGCAGGCGCGCGGGGAACTGATGCTGCCGTTGCCGACGAGAGCAAGTCGGCGCTCACGATCGCCTTTGAGAAGGGATTCGAAGCAGGCAAGAACGAATCGGCCAAATTGTTTCAGCAGGAATACGACAGGAAAGTTCAGGAGACCGTCAGCGGCCTCACTTCCGTGATCAGGGAGTTTGCAGAGGAGGTAAGGAGATATGAGCAGGATTTCGACAAGGCTGTCGTAACTCTCGCGTTGGCGGTGGCCCGTAGGATTGTGGCGCACGACATTGACATCGAAGGTGCGGTCCTGACCCGGGTGAGAGAGTCGCTCAAGAGAATCATCGGCGTCGAAAAAGTAAAGATTCACGTGTGCCCTGCCGATGAAGAGTATGTAAGAAAACACAAGAATGATTTAAGCACATATGCAGATTCCGTTCGGGAGATCGCGGTAGAACCCGATGAGAAGGTTGAGCGAGGAGGCTGCATAATAGAAAGTGAGCTTGGCAACATCGACGCACGTCTTTCCACACAGTTCGATCTGGTCGAAGAAGCATTGTTTGGTTTAGTCAAGAGATGAGTGCCGTTTTGGAAGTCATCGACAAATATATCGATCATCTTGAGAGGCTCGACCTGGTGAAAGTCAACGGGAGGGTTTCGGAAGTGATCGGACTGGTAATCGAGTCGGTCGGTCCGACTACTTCTCTCGGAGATGTTTGCAGCATCAGGGCCCGGGACGGCGAAGAGATTTGCATGTCAGAAGTGGTGGGGTTCCGGAGCAACCGCGTCCTTTCGATGGTACTTGGCAGCGCCTCGAGCATCAGCCCGGGAAGTGAAATCGTAGCAAGCGGCAAGACTTTCTCCGTGGGGGTCGGCATGGATCTGCTGGGAAGAGTCCTCGACGGATTGGGAAGGCCGATGGACGGACTGGGGCAGATTGGAATTGAAGAAGTACGTTCCATTTACAGCTCTCCGCCGAATCCTCTCGAAAGAAAGCGCATATCGCTTCCGATCTCCAGCGGGATACGTTCAATAGATTCCCTCCTGACAATCGGGAAGGGGCAGAGAATCGGAATATTCGCGGGGAGCGGAGTCGGCAAAAGCGTGACCCTCGGCATGATAGCCAGGAATTCAAGCGCCGACGTCAACGTAATCGCCCTGGTCGGAGAGCGGGGCCGGGAAGTAAGAGACTTTATCGAAAAAGAGCTCGGAGAAGAAGGGCTCAAAAAGAGTGTCCTTGTAGTGGCAACCAGCGATCAGGCATCACTTATCCGTGTGAAAGCTTCGCTGATTGCAACAACTATTGCGGAGTATTTCCGGGACAAAGGGCTGGATGTGCTTCTGATGATGGATTCGGTTACAAGGGTGGCCATGGCCCAGCGAGAGGTCGGACTTGCGATCGGCGAGCCGCCGACTACCAAAGGCTACACCCCCAGCGTATTTGCGCTGTTGCCTCGCCTCCTCGAGAGGGCAGGAAATGCGAAACGCGGGAGCATAACAGGGATGTACACGGTGCTTGTCGAAGGCGACGACATGAACGAGCCCATCGCCGATGCCGCGAGATCCATCCTGGACGGGCATGTGGTTCTTTCGAGAAAACTCGCATCGGCCGGCCATTATCCGGCAGTGGATGTCCTCGAAAGTGTGTCCCGTGTCATGCCCGACGTTACGACGCCCGAACACAGAAAGGCGGCCGGTTACGTCCTCGACCTTATGGCAACGTACCGGGAAGCGGAAGACCTGATCAATATAGGAGCATACGTCAAGGGAAGTAGCCAGAAAATCGACAAGGCTGTTTCAATGATCGAAAGAATAAGAGCTTTTCTGAAACAGGGTATCGATGAGGTTTCGGTACTAAGTGATGCAATCAAAAGGCTAAATGAACTTACAACAACTTAACCAGGCTGGCAATGGCAAAGTTCAAATTCCGACTGCAATCAGTCATCAAGATAAAAGAAATACAAGAAAAAAAAGTTGAGCGGGAACTGGCAATGATCAAGAAAAACATACTTCAGGGACAAGCCCGTCTGGAAGATTTGCAGGGCGAACACCAGAAGCTGGTTTCTTCTTCCCCGATGGAAGGGAAGATCAAAGCCGCCGACATGGTCACACACCAGGATTACCTGAGGAAGATTTCCGACGAAATCAAATTTGAAAGGGTGAAACTGGAGAACCTGTCGCGATCGGAAGACAAAAAAAGAGACGAGGTGCTCGATGCCAAGAAAGACAAGGAAGCCATTGAGCATCTCAGAGAAAAACGCCTCGAGGAATTCAAACACGATATGGATCGGAAAGAGCAAATCCTCCTCGATGCTGTAGCTCAGAGGTTAAGTAGTCAAGAATGAAAACCATCCTGGCATACGTCTTCGGATTCAGCGTGACATTCACCGTCATTGCGGGTGGAATGTACGTGCTCTCGAGGAATTATCCGTGGATGTTCGGGACGTCGCAAGCACACGACAAGAATGAGCCGAAATTGAAGTCGACAGTTTCGCTGCCATCGGGAAATCCGGGAGGAATAGCCGGGAGCACGGTTGGAGATACCACGAGCAGTCAGAATGAGGTTGTCACGACTCTGAAAGAGATGCTTGCCGCGAAAAACGACTCGATTTCCGCCAAAGACGCGGTTATCCATAACCTTGACTCGACTGTGACTCAACTTCGCAGGGAAAGTTCCGATTCTAAAAGCGTGATCGCAAAATTGCAGGACCAGGTAAATTCGTGGGACAGTCAGCGGAGGAAAGACCTTGCCTCCACTTATAACGATATGGACCCGACTGCTGCCGCAAAAATCATGAAAAATTTGGACGACAGAAATATAATTTTCATCCTATCCATTATTCAGAAGAAGCAGGCCGCACAAATCCTCGGACAGCTGGATCCGGTGCGTGTTGCCAGACTCATGACTAATCTCGGGAAGGGGAAATGAACGGCGCGCTTCAGTTGCTGATCGAATCGACTCCGCAGGGCCTGCCCGGCGGCCTTTCGCAGTTTGGGGGAGGCTCATCAGCTGCCGGCAGCAATGCCGCCGGTGCGCAACCGTTCGCAGCACTTCTCCAGTCCATGTATTCAGGCACTTATCCCGGTACCCCCGCACACGCTATTTCAAACAAAACTGCGGATTCCACCGGCAGCCCGAGCCAGCAAGGAACTAGCGCTTCTTCTTCGGCGACCCAGGGCGAATCCTCTTCGGAAGCCAGGGCCAGCTACTACGCGGGTCTGGTCACGCTGCTTCTCAAGATGTCGAAATCGAGCACCGCCGCCGAAGATTCGAAATCTACCGGCACGACGGGTTCCGGCAAATCGGAGAAGGAAAGTGAGGGGATCCAGAAAGAAATTGCCTCGCTGCTGGGTGGGGGCCTTGCCGCATCGAATTCTAACATCACCATTTTGTCCACGCTGATTCAGTCAGGGAAATCAGCACCGGCATCAACTGGCACAGAAGGCTACAGCGGTTTGGAAAAGCTGCTTGCAGATCAGACCATTCAGTCCGACATACAAAAACTTTCTGACGCTCTATCCGGCGATTCCGGTTCCGGCAGCGCGACAGTGATATTGCAGGGACTTCTTTCGAGAATTCAGGAACTTGAATCGGGTTCGAACGCAAAACTCGGCCAGAGTCTTTTGAATTTTGGATCGCAACCCGGATCCGATCAGACAATATCATCGAAGACAGTCCTTGAGAAGGTCCTTGGTAGTTTAAGCGGTGTCAATTCCTTGAATTCAAAGGCTGCGATCGCGACGGCGGATACAAAAACCGGAAACTCGGCAGCCAATTCGAAGACGAACGGAAGCGCAACCGGCGCCGTCGAAAGCTCCGCTGCTTCCTCTACAGCGGAAGAACTTAAGAAGATTTTTAGCGTCTTATCCGGCGGTTCTACCGGCAAGAGTACTTCCACTCTGACGAACGGATTGCCCGTCGAATTGCAACATGCGGCTCAGGTCAGTCGAACTCCAGCCGATCCGGCGGACCCGTCGGTTCAGGCTGCTAAGTCTGTGTTGCAAGGGCTTTCGAGCAAGGTCGTGGAATCTCGCGTGATTCAGTCGGCCTCAGGTAATCCGACCGGCAGTCTTTCCGCAGCCCAGGAAGCGTCATCGCCCGCTGCTTCAAAGGCGGCGAATTCATCTTCCTTCTCGGGCAGCGGTGAAACAGCAAAAGCGACCGCAGTGATCACAGACACGGGGGCGCGGACAATCTCGGCTTCACTGGCCCAGGGCAGACAAGATTCCTCCAAATCAGAAGGCAAAATGACCGACACGACAGACGGTAAGGCGGCTGAGATCTATTCGTCTCCGACTGTCGGCAGCAACAGCGTAGGTGCCTTCAAACAAGTACTATCGGCCGCAGCGCAACCGACTTCGGCACCTGCAAAGCCTGATACTCTCCAGGTGGCGCAGACGATCCTTCGCGGAGTCAACATGATGAACGAAGGAAAGAAGACAACCGTGACTCTGAAACTGGAGCCGGAGTCGCTGGGCTCGGTGGCACTTCAGGTATCGAGCGAGAGCGGGAAGATCAGTGCGCAGTTCAACGTCAAAACAACGGACGCGAGGGCATTTCTTGAAGCCTCAATACCGCAAATGAGGCAAATGCTCCAAACGAACGGCATCTCACTATCTCATCTGACAGTCAGCCTTTCGGGAGGCGAATCGCAATCAGGCCACCCGCAGCACCAACCGAAAAGGCATCAGCCTAAGTACTACGCGGCAATGCCGGGTGGTTCGGAAGAGGCGTTGAGAACGTTCGGGTACAACACAATGGAAATAAAAGTATAGGAGGAGACATGCAGTTAAACCAAATAACATCGTCGGTGCCGACTTCGCAAACCAGCACGTCGTCGACGTCATCGTCCTCCGCCGCCAACAGCAGCCAGTCGTTAAACACGGCTACCAACAACACTCTAAACGAAAGCGATTTTCTTCAGATGTTGGTGACGGAACTCCAGAATCAGGATCCCACCAATCCCCTTCAGAGTACCGACCTGGCAGCCCAGCTCGCCCAATTCAGCTCCGTGAGTGAACTCCAGACGTTGAATCAAAGCGTGCAGAGCTCGACCAATGCGAACCTGGTGATGACGCAATCCATAAGCAATACGATGGCTGCGACGCTCATCGGAAAGCAGGTGCAGGTCAATTCGTCGACTATAGGTTACGACGGAAGCACGCAGCCGACAATCGGTGTTGATCTGAGCGGCGCCGCGGCAGATGTCCAGGTCAAGATAACGGACTCGAACGGGAACACAATCCGTACGATCGATGAAGGTTCAAAACCCGCTGGCACGAGCACAATGGTGTGGGACGGAAAGGATGACACCGGAGCAAGCGTACCGGCAGGAAATTACACTTATTCCGTCATCGCAACCGATGCGCAGGGAAATACAGTTACTTCGACGGCGTATCAGCTTGGAACGGTTCAGGGCGTGAAGTTCGATTCTAACGGCCCGAGCCTTCTGGTTAGCGGCGCGGAAGTACCTTTCTCGGCAGTTCAGGAAATCTTCGGAAGCTGAGCGAGAGATAACCCAATGTCACCGGAAATCGAAGGAATAAAAGTACCCTTTGTCCCGATCGGCGGAGTAGACGGACTCAAGTCCACACCGCAGATCAACGAGCCGCAGGGGAAATCGTTCGACGAGGTTCTTCGCGGAGAACTGGACCGCGTGAAGTTTTCTCACCACGCGCAGACACGTCTCGAATCGCGAAACATAACCCTGTCCGATTCCGATCTCAAGCAGCTTTCCGATGCCGTCGACCGTGCAGGCCAGAAAGGTTCTCAGGATTCATTGGTGTTTATGAAGAACGTAGCTTTCATCGTCAACGTGAAGAATCGCACTGTCGTTACGGCGGTTGACGGTGAAAACATGAACGAAAACGTATTTACAAACATCGACAGTGCGGTTTTAATTAACAAATAAACAGGGCCGGCCCCCGGTGTCCGGCTAAAGGACACGGGGAAGCCCCTCTTAAGCGCCGACCGACTGACGCGCTTAAACAAAAAAAACTCTAGGAGGGTTAAAATGCCTTTTAGCGCTTCTCTTACGTCCGCTATATCCGGTCTGACAAGCCACCAGACTGTGATGGACACAATCGCGAACAACATTGCCAACGTTGACACGATCGGATTCAAGTCGAGCCGTGTCAATCTCGGACAGGCGTTCGATCAGATACTTCGAAATGCAACCGGACCGAGCGATCTCAGCGGTGGGACGAACCCGATCCAGGTGGGTCTCGGAGTGGCCATCCAATCTATCGATACACAAATGACCCAGGGCAACCTGGAGACGACAGGACAGAATACCGATCTCGCTCTGCAGGGACAAGGGTTCTTCATTGTGAACCTGAACGGCAACCAGTATTTCTCACGGGCCGGCGCATTCCAGTTTGATTCTCAGGGAAGACTGATCGACCCCGGCACGGGCGCGATAGTCCAGGGTAAGACTGCGGATGCACAGGGCAATCTCCCCGTCGGCTCGGCAGTATCGGACATTACAATACCATTCGGTCAGAAATCTCCGGCGAAAGCGACTTCATACATCAAATTGACCGGCAACCTGGATTCTTCGCAGACTCCGCTCGGGACAATAATGGAATCCAACTCCGTCTATGCCGTGGACAACGGGCAGACGGACGTAAACAACCTTCTCGCGGCCAATAACGGAGGCGGAGGAAATCATGTGATAACCGGTATGGTCCCCGACTCGACGACTCTTACGATGACGGTGGACGGAACCGCTTACACTTACACCTACGTTACGACGGATTCCGGCACGGGAAAGGGAGACTTCCACACCCTTCAGGATCTCCTGAACGAAATGAACTACAGCCTCAATCAGCAGTTCAGCGGCAGCTCCCCGATATCCGCCACAATGGGGACCGACGGTTCGATTACTTTTGCCAATACCGGCGGCGCCACGCATACCCTGCAGATTACGAGTACAAACCCTGTCCTGCAGACTGCAATGAACGATCCGACTCCCAATACTCTTGCTGCAACCACGGGGACGCTTACGACCCAGCAATTCTCGCACGTAGCGACGGCTAATGACCTACTCGTCAATCTGAGAAATGCAACCGGAGGGAGCCTTGGTCTGGCGAACGGCGACAACATCGATATCAACGGCGAAATCGGCGGAACAGCCATCTCACAGGGGGTCTTGCAGGTGAATTCAGCCCAGACCACTTACGGAGATCTGGCAAACAGTGTCACTTCGTCATTCGGGATCTCGAACGCCACCGGCACTACGATCGATTCGCAAACCGGTGCGCTGACGATCAACGCGGACGGCGGCACGGCTCATTCAGTGTCCAACATAGATATAACGGACGGCACGACGGCCACCGCGAAATTCAACAACGTCTTCAGCGCAAATCCGGGAGATTGGAGCCAGATGCAGGCGGCCACGGACATTCAGCAAAACATCTCGACCACGATTTACGACTCTCTCGGAAACCAGTATAATGTCACGCTGGCCTTCACGAGGGATGTAACCCGGCCGAACACATGGACCTGGAAGGCCACCGCGAGCAGCCCTGCAGTGATTACAGGCGGCGGGTCGGGCACGGCCGTCTTCAACAACGACGGTTCATTGAACACCTTCACTTTCGACGACGGCTCGACCACTCTACAGATAAACCCGCGTGCGGCCGGCAATTCGGCCAACCTGAGCGCAGACCTGATGAGCATTAAGCTGAACGTCGGGGGATCCGGCAATTTTGCGGGTTTGACACAGATGAGCGGTGCATCGACGACTGTATCCGGACAGCAGGACGGGTACGGCCTCGGAATATTGAACAGCGAATCGATAGACCAGAACGGGAACATTATCGGTGAGTTCTCGAACGGGACGACGCGCACGCTCGGGCAGGTCATGCTTGCAACCTTCAACAACCCGGGCGGCCTTATAAACGAAGGCAACAACCTGTACGGTACCTCCGCCAGTACCGGAGATCCGATAATCGGAGAAGCGGGAACCGCCATTCCGACACAGGTAATCAGCGGATCTCTCGAACAGTCAAATGTCAACCTGGCAACTGAGCTGTCGAACATGATCGTCGCCGAACGTGGATTCCAGGCGAATGCCAAAGTGATCACAACAAGCGACACCTTGTTGAACACATTGGTCAACAGTATCCAATAGAGTGATAGTGAAATAAGTTAAGGGCGCAGACAGGACTGCGCCCTTAACAGTACAAGATGCGCGAAAGGAGGAAGATATGGTGACATTGACCCAGATTAACGGAGAGGCAATCGTAATCAATGCCGAGCTGATAGAGACGATTGAGCAGTCTCATGACACGATACTTACTCTCACAACTTCCCGCAAAGTGCGCGTGAAAGAAGGGCTCGAAGACATCATTGAGAAAGTTGTCGAGTACCGGCGGCGAGTAAATTCGGCCAACCTTGAAGACCGCCTCAGGGGCTAGTCATCTCAATCCTCATTTGTTCTTCGTTTTCTGAAAGCCCTTCCCGGGAATAGCCCCCGAATAGGCAATTTTTTCGCCGGGATTCAGTAGCACGCCAACGTTCAAAAGACCTCTAATAATATTAACCACTTGCTCAATATTGAGCAGGCGATCCGTCCGGTCGGGGTAAAACCCCTGGAAACACGCCGAATTAGAGGGGTGATGCCGGCATAATGCTTGAGTTTAGTGACACGTGGATTCTAATAAACATCAAGAAGAGGCTTGATTCGAAAATGTCTGAAGCAACCCAAGAAGTGGCGGAAAAAAAGCCCGCTAAGAAGTCTAAGAAGCTGCTCACAATCGGAATCGTGGTAATGGCGCAGCTTGTGGTCGCATACTTTCTCGTAGGATTCGTTCTGAAACGGGGGGCCGATCCAAAGCCTGCAGAAGCCGCGACTGCCAGCAAGACGACCGTCGAACACAAGAGTGACGGGACGGGCGACCCGAATTTCGATCATGTTTTCGTGGTGAAGGACATGATAGTCAACCCTGCGGGCACAAATGGTCTCCGGTTCCTGCTTACCACCATCGGTCTGGAAGTCACATCGGAAACGACGGTCCAGGAGCTCGAGAAGAGGACTGTCCAGATCCACGATGTAATCATCAACATACTTACAAGCAAGACGCTTCCCGAACTTGACGACATCACATCCAGAGACAGCCTTAAGGTGCAGATCAAGCGGTCGATCAACCATGACCTGACGACGGGCACTGTGCTCAACGTGTATTTCAGCAAGTTCATAATTCAATGAGATAGGAATGCCAGAAGTACTTTCACAATCGGAAATCGACAATCTCCTTGCAGGAATCGGCAAGGATCCGGCAGCAGGTGCGCAGGAAACGAAAGAGGCTACGAAAGGCGACCGCGATATCCAGAGTTTCGATTTCAGGAGGCCTAACCGCGTATCCAAAAATCAGCTCAGGATATTTCAGACAGTCCATGAGACTTTTTCCGAAATGTTCGGCTACTATCTCGCTTCCAAGCTGCAGACGCAGGTTTCCATCGCCGTAAGTTCCGTGGACCAGCTCTTCTACTCCGAATACCAGCTTTCGATCGGAAGCCCGACTTGTTTGTACGTCTTCAACATCGAAAGCACCGAAGGAAGGGGCGTTCTGGAATTTTCCCCGACGCTGGTGTTTGCGATCGTGGAGCGCCTGCTTGGCGGAGGAAGCGGCGACCCCGCAAAGAAGCTCAGGGCCGTCACTGAAATCGAGAAGACCCTCATCAGGGGTACGGTGGACAAATGCCTGCAGGATTTACAGAACGCCTGGAAGTCGGTCAGCGACCTTAAGTTTGCGCTCGACCGTTTCGAAAGCGAAGCAGACTTTCTGCAGATCGCACCGGCCAGTGAGATAGTACTGGTAGTTTCTTTCGATGTCCAGATATCCAACGGAAGCTATCTCATGAACCTGTGCTTCCCGACCTTCTCTCTCGAAGACGTGATTCAGCAGATGAACCTGAAGCGCGGTGCACCCGCCGGCCCCAACTCTGGGACGCAGAAATCGAAGTCGGACGCGATCACAAGAAGCATATCAACCACCGCTCTTCCCGTAAGCGTCCTGCTCGGAAGGTCGATGGTTCCAATGCGTGACCTTGTCGAGCTTCAGGTCGGAGACGTAGTGGTCCTCGACACTCGGAAGGACGGTCTCCTCCCGGTGAAGATCGGGAACAGGACGAAGTTCTTTTCAAAGCCCGGCATCCACGACGGGCATAAAGCGGTAAAAATTATAAGAGGTGCTTCCGAAGAGGAGCAGAGCGGAGAATAAACATGGCAGAAGAGACGAAACAGGACACCAAGGTCGACGAAGCTGAACAGAACGCGGTACGTGAGCCGGCGTTCGAAAACCTCGTCGGCGCAAGCCAGGCAGCAGGCGACGATGAAAACAAGATCGAGCTTCTCCTCGATCTCAACCTGGCGGTTACCGTTGAGCTGGGCAGAACTTCGATGATGATAAAAGACATTCTCGGGCTGGGCCGGGGCTCCATTATAGAATTCGACAAGTTTGTCAGTGAACCGGTCGACATCCTCGTTAACGGCCGAAAGATGGCCGAAGGCGAAGTTGTCATAGTCGACAAACATTTCGGAATAAGGGTCACGAGCCTCGTCGACCCTTCGCTGCGGCTGAAAGGACTCAAGAAGTAATGGATTGGCTCATTGTAAAGACGTTCATGACTATGGTGTTCATCGTGGGACTGATGGTGGTCCTGTTGCTGGTCGTAAAGAAGTATTTCTACGCCAAGCCGCGCCTGATGAATGATAATATGAAAGTTCTGATGACGATGAACCTGCAGCCGAAGAAGGCGATTTACCTGGTCAACGTTTTCGGAAGGGTGATGCTCGTCGGCGTAAGTGACAGCACGATTGCGCCGCTTGGGGAGATAACCGATTCCGACGTTCTGCAGAAGATTGAGGCGGCTGGAGAGGCACACAAGGCAAAAGGGTTCGCAGAGATTTTGAAAGGCTTTTCGCAAAGATGAAAAAGGTGCTGATTTTCGGAGTGTTGTTCGTGTGCCTCTTCGCGGTTGTCCCGTCGCTGCACGCGCAGACAACCGTTCCGATACCCAAGGTGACATTTGGGGTCGGAACCGCTTCGAAGCCACAGGACGTTGCAGTTACGCTCCAGATCCTTTTCTTCATGACTATCCTCAGCCTTGCTCCGGCAATCCTTATAATGACGACGGCTTTTCCGAGGATAATCATCGCCCTCTATTTCCTGAAGCAGGCGCTCGGGACGCAGAGCATGCCCCCTTCGCAGCTGTTGATCGGTCTCGCACTCTTCCTGACGTTTTTCGTTATGGCGCCAACCTGGAGCAAGGTAAACGACGAAGCATTTCAGCCGTACCTCAAGAACAAGATCACTCTTGATTCCGCTTATGCGATCGGGGTGAAGGCGATCAGAGATTTCATGCTGCGCCAGACGCGGGAGAAGGATCTCGCTATGATGGTTCACCTCGCACACCTCAAGCGCCCGGAAACTCCGGACGATATTCCGACTTACGTTATCATTCCGGCTTTTGCGATAAGCGAGATGCGAATAGGATTCGAAATAGGCTTTCTCATTTTCATCCCGTTCATGATGATAGACATGATTGTGGCAAGCGTGCTCATGTCGATGGGCATGATGATGGTCCCGCCGATGATGATTTCCCTCCCGATGAAGATATTGCTGTTCGTTCTTGTCGACGGATGGTATTTGCTCGTCGGTTCACTAGTTCAAGGATTCAGGTGAGAAGGATATGACACAAGAGTTCGTAATAGGAGTCGTCAGGAACGCGTTCTACACCATTCTTCTGGTATCGGCGCCCGTGCTTGTAGTTTCCATCGTCGTAGGCCTGATCATCTCGATCTTCCAGGCTGCGACCTCTATTAATGAAATGACGCTTACGTTCGTGCCCAAGATCATCGCGATAGGCATTGTGTGCATCCTGCTCCTTCCGTTCATGATGCAGAAGTTCATAGGATTCACGAAATACATCTTCGATATAATTCCAAACTTGAGATAGGGATGACTTTCTACGCGGAAAAATTCGTGATTTTCCTCCTGATTTTCATCAGGACGCTTTCAATGTTTACCACGGCGCCCCTGTACGGAAATCAGTCAATCCCCGCGCAAGTGAAAGTATGGGCGGCGGCGTTTGTTGCGTACGCACTTCTTCCCGTTATCGCCGCGCAGACCGCTCACGTTCCCCTCGATCTCGGATCGCTCATTGTTCTGGCCCTGCAGGAAATTGTCGTCGGCTCGGTAATAGGTTTTTCAATCGGAATAATTTTTCACGGGGTCGTTTATGCCGGCGAGCTGTTCGGGATTGTGATGGGCTTTTCAATATCCAGTTTGATCGATCCGCAGAACGGCTTCGACGTTCCGGTGGTTGGGCAGTTCGAGTATATCGTGGCCATCTTCATTTTCCTCATCCTCAATGGACATCTTTTCCTTCTTGAAGCCCTGGCGATGAGTTACAGTGCCGTGCCCGTCTCCGGACTTCACATTACCGGATCCGCGGTCACCCTTTTCATTCATATGACCGGAGTTGTCTTTGTGGCGGCCATTAAGATAGGCGCTCCGGTAATAATCTCGCTGTTTCTTACGGACGTTCTGATGGGAATAGTCTCCAGAATGGTTCCTCAGATAAACGTTTTCTTCGTGGGAATGCCGGTCTCAATCGGGGTCGGGATATTCACTCTGATGGCATCGCTGCCGTTCTTCGTGTTCGTTTTCGGCAAGCTGCTGCAATCGTTCGAGTTCGATGTCGTTCAACTGATAAGGTTAATGTAAAGTGCCGGAGCAAAGCTTTCAGGATAAGACAGAACCAGCTACGCCTAAACGGCGTGGCGAAATGCGGCGTGAAGGAAAAGTCCCCAAGAGTATGGAGATACCTTCAGCGGCGGTGCTCATGGCCGCAGTAATCGTCATTTATATGTTCGGGAGTTCGTTCATAGGTCAGATCGGCAGCGTAATGAAGACCTATCTGACGCTTTCATACGGCAGCGATCTGACCCAGGCAAACGCAGTGAACATTTTCAATGCGGTCGTTATCCGGTTCGGAATCATCACTGCCCCGATAATCCTGACCATTATGGTCGTTGGCGTCGGTTCAAACGTGGCACAGTTCGGATTCCTTTTCACGTTCAAGCCGCTCCGGCCGAAGGCGTCGACTATGAATCCCCTTACCGGGATAAAGAAACTCGGATTTTCGCAGCAGGCCTTCATAGAATTGAGCAAGAGTATTCTGAAAGTCACCCTCGTCGGGATCCTGGGATATGTGGCCGTGAAGGAACTCATATTGAATTCGGTGAAGCTTGTCGACAGCTCTCCTTCCACAATCTTCTCTTACATGGGGCATAGTGCATATTCGGTGTCCATTAAGATCGCTGCCGCCTTCCTGTTGCTAGCGGCAATCGACTTTTTCGTTCAGAAGAAGAAGTTCAATCGCGACATGAGAATGACGAAACAGGAAGTTAAGGAGGAACAGAAGCAGGAGGAGGGCGATCCGCACGTAAAGGGAAGGATCAGGCGCGAAATGGTGAAGCGTCACCGGACCAGGATGATGCACGCGGTGCCGAAAGCCGACGTGGTTGTAACGAACCCGACCCACTACGCCATTGCTATCAAGTACGATGCGGAGGTAATGTCGGCTCCGAAGGTTGTGGCGAAAGGAAAGGACCTTATCGCCCAGAAGATCAAACAAATTGCCACGGAAAACAACGTGCCGATAGTGGAAGACAAGCCGCTGGCCCAGCTCCTGTACCGCACGGTCGATATCGACGAACAGATACCCCCCGAGCTGTTCAAAGCGGTGGCTCAGATACTTGCATACATTTACAGGATGAAGAAAGTAAAATCGGCGTACGGAAGAAACTGATATGGCGACGACAGTAGATAGAATATCCAACAGCAGAGCGTACAAATTCCTGGGAAGCAACACGGATCTCGCCCTCGCCGGCCTGGTAATACTGATCCTTGCCATGATGATCGTACCGCTGCCGCCGTTCGTGCTGGACACCCTGATTTCCGCAAACATCACTTTCTCTATAGTTCTGCTGATGGTTGCAATGTACGTGACCAGCCCTCTTGATCTCTCCGCTTTCCCGGGTCTTCTTCTGATTCTTACGTTGTTCAGGCTATCGCTTAACGTCGCATCCGCCAGACTTATCCTCAGCACCGGATATGCCGGTGAGGTAATCCATGCGTTCGGATCGTTCGTCGTGCAGGGGAACTACGTGGTCGGCGTCATCATCTTCATCATTCTTGCGACGATTCAGTTCGTGGTAATAGTAAAGGGCTCGGGCAGGATCGCGGAAGTCACTGCAAGATTTACTCTTGACGCGATGCCCGGCAAGCAGATGAGCATAGACGCAGATCTTAACTCGGGATTGATAACCGAGCAGGAAGCTCGTGACCGCCGGATGAGGCTCCAGAAGGAAGCTGACTTCTTCGGCGCGATGGACGGCGCGAGCAAGTTTGTGAAAGGCGACGCGATAGCGGGAGTTATCATAATCGTCGTCAACATCGTCGGCGGATTCATAATCGGAATGGTACAGCAGGGAATGACACTGCAGGAATCTCTGGCTCACTTCACACTGTTGACAATCGGCGACGGCCTCGTAACGCAAATCCCCGCGCTGGTCATTTCAACCGCGGCGGGCATGGTTGTCACAAGGAGCGCAGCCGGAAACCAGCTCGATGTGGAATTGAAAACCCAGCTCTTCTCGCGACCCAAAGCTCTTTACATAGCCGGTGGAACGCTCGGCTTCTTCGCGATTATCCCCGGCCTTCCGACTGTACCGTTTCTCGCCCTCGGCTCTATCATGGTAGCCGCGGGTTACATGCGCACTCAAGTCTCGCAGAAGCCGAAGATGGATGCCGAAACGGAGGAAGCTGATGCCGCAAAGAAAGAGGAAAAGATCGAATCTTACCTGCAGGTCGACCCGATAGAAGTCGAAATCGGCTACGGGCTTATTTCGATGGTCGATGAGGAAGCGGGAGGTGACCTCTTCCAGCGCATAACGACTTTGAGAAAGCAAATTGCGCTGGAAATGGGCATAATCGTTCCGCCCATTCGCGTGCGCGACAACCTGCAGCTGCAGCCGAGCCAGTATGTCGTGAAGATAAGGGGAGTACAGGTCGCGGGAGGCGAGATCTATGTGGAGCGCTACCTGGCGATGAGTCCCAGCATGAAGGAAGGAGATCTCCCCGGACTTTACGTGACCGACCCGACGTTCGGGCTGCCGGCCGTGTGGATCGAGAAATCCCAGAGGGACAACGCTGAAGTACTCGGGTTCACCGTCATCGAGGCCGCAGCGGTTCTCTCCACTCATCTCACCGAGACTCTCAAGAGAAACGCCGACAGGATATTGAGCAGGCAGGAAGTAAAGACTCTGATAGATAATCTGAAGAAAGAATACCAGGCGCTCGTCGATGAAATAACTCCCGATGTTCTTCCGATGGGGACGCTTCAAAAGGTCCTTCAGAATCTGCTGAAGGAACGGGTGCCGATTCGGGATCTCGTTACGATAATCGAGTCGCTTCTGGACTACTCGAAAGTCACCAAGAACCCGGAAGTATTGACGGAATATGTGAGGCACGCTCTTTCGGAAACTATCGCCGCCTTGTTTGCCGATCCGTCGGGAGTGATACACGCAATCGCGCTCGATCCCGGCGTGGAACAGATCCTCGCGGCGTCTTTGCAGACACAAAAGGAGATAACAAATACGCTCGGACTTTCGCCCGATGTTACCAAGTCTATCAACCAGAGCGTTTCGAAAAACGTAGAACAGGCGCAGACCTTCGGGTATGACCCGATCGTGATCTGCTCCGCGACGGTGAGGCTGTATTTCTACAGGCTAATCCATGTAAACTTCCCGCTTGTAGCGGTGACGTCATACACGGAATTGCCGTCGCGCACCGAGATTGACATCATTGGAAGGATTGTATCACAATGAGAATCAAGAAGTTTACCGGGGCAACCGCCAAAGAGGCCGCCGACAGTATGAGACGGGAATTCGGTGAAGATGCAGTCATACTCAACACACGAAGGGTGACTAAAGGCGGGCTCCTCGGCATAGGAGGCGGGGAATATTTCGAGGTCACAGCCGCTTACGACGAAGCCCCGGTCAATGCGCCGTCGAAGCTGCCTCCCGGTCAAAAACCCGTCAGCATCGACCAGAAGGAAGATGTTTTGAACGGTCTCCGGCAGCTCACCTCGAGTTTTGAGGAGAGAAGGAAGGTCGAGCCGCCGCAGAGGCCTGCACCGCCGCGTCCGGCTAAACAGCCGCAGAATTATGACAGCGAGATCCTCAAGCAGGAGCTCAGCGATGTAAAGAGCGCCCTCGGAGAGATCGCGCAGCATATCAAGCATTCGAAGATGCCGGTTCTTTCGGAGAGTCTCAAGAACGTTTACTCCTCCCTTCTCGAGACCGAAGTCGAAGAAGAAATCGCGCTTGAGATAGTGCAGTTGTGTAATCACAAGCTCGGCGGCGCCGAGATAGACAACCAGCTGTCGGTCGACAAATTCGTCGCGAAGTCGATAGCCCAGCGGATAACGGAAGCTCCCGTCAGGCGGGGCGGCAGGAAGGGTTACGTCATCGCGCTGGTCGGACCGACGGGTGTCGGCAAGACGACGACGATAGCAAAACTTGCGTCGATTGCGAAGCTGGTAAGAGGCGAGCGGGTGGCTCTCATTACGGCGGATACGTATCGCATCGGGGCGATAGATCAACTGAAAGCCTTCGCCGACATAGCTTCCATCCCGATGGCCGTTGTGTACACGCCGGATGAGATGATAGCGGCAATAAGAAAATTTTCCAGTTACGATACGATTTATATAGACACGGTCGGACGGAGCCAGCGAAGCTCTGACAAGATTGTGGAGCTCTGCAGGTTCATCGATGCTTCCGATCCGAACGAAGTTCACCTGGTTATCAGCGCCAACTTCTCGCTGGCAACCGCCCGCGACGTGTACAAGAAGTTCAAGAGCTTGAAACCCAACAGATTGCTAATCACAAAGACAGATGAAGCCGTATCGCTGGGTATGCTTCTCAGCCTGGCCCGCGAATCGAGACTCCCATTTTCCTTTCTCACAACCGGGCAGAGCGTCCCCGACGATATCGAACCCGCTTCAGGGAATCACCTCGCAAACATGATCTATCCAGTTGGATCACTTCGTGACAAAATCGGAGTCGAAACGAATGCTTGATCAGGCAGTGAAACTCAGAGAAGTGGTAGAAGCACAGACGAAAGTCGTGCCGATAGGGAAACTGCCGTATAAGATAACCGTCGCAAGCGGCAAGGGAGGGGTCGGCAAGAGCATTATCGCCCTGAACCTGGGAATTGCCCTGGCCAGGGGCGGAGCCCGTGTACTCCTGATCGACGGAAACGTGAATCTATCGAACCTCGACATCCTTTCCGGTGTCTCCCCGTCGTACCGTCTCTTTGACGTGATCGACGGTACTTCGAGACTCAAGGATGCAGTTCAGGAAATTTCGCCGAACGTGTTCCTGCTGGCCGGGACGTCGGACGGTAAGCTTAAAAGGCTCGGCTCTGGCGATGCGGCAGTCCTGTTCAGGGAGGTCGGATCCATGGAGCCCCTTTTCCAGTATGCAGTGATCGACACCGCCGGAGGAATCATCCAGGAATCGATCTCGCTCGCACTTCTTTCGGATGAGGTCCTTGTCGTATCCACGCCTGAGCCGACTGCCGTCATGGATGCCTACGTGCTGGTAAAGGCTATAAAGAGGATAAACTCAAGCGCGAGCCTGAAGCTTCTGATAAACAATGCGAAAGGCCGCGAGGAAGCCGAAGACGTCAGGACTAAATTCGACCTCGTCAGCGAACATTTCCTCAATCTGAAGATCGATTATGCCGGGTTCATACCTTCCGACAAATCTATGGAACAGGCGGTCAACGTTCAGACTCCGCTGATGGAGGAGTTTCCCGATGCGCCGGCATCCCGTGCGATTGAAATGATTGCTGAAACTATAGCGAAGAGAAAATAATGGAAAAGCTTGCGCTGAAAATACCGATGTTGATCTTCTTCCTGGCGGTCGTCTACTACATGTCCGTCGGGTTCGGCGCAGTAGATGCAGTAGTAAGGTCGTTCATGCTGGCTTTCGGAGTGGCCCTGATTATTCTCGTGTTTACGCTCGTATTGATGTTCTTCCTGACACTCCAGACAAACAGATTAGATGATTCGCAATCTACCGCTCACGACAGTGAGGGAAAGAAAGTTGAGGTACGCGTATGACTACTCAAGAACTGTGGAAAAAGTATTCCAGGCGAAGAACCGTTGCGGTGAAGAAAGAGCTCGTTCTGGCCTACCTGAGCCTCGTGAAATTCGCCGCGAGAGCCATAAACCTGCCTTCCCGTTGTGTCTTCAACAACGACGACCTGATAAGTATCGGAATAATCGGGCTGAACGAGGCGATAGAGAGATTCGACCCGGGGCGCGGGGTGAAGTTCGAGACTTTCGCCTCACAGAGGATTCGTGGAATCATGCTCGATGAAATCAGGAAGATCGACTGGCTTCCGAGATCCATCAGGGACAAGTATAAGAAGGCCTCCAAGTCCTTGAGCGAGTTGAACATGGATACCGTCAACGGTGAGAAATACGCGAGGGCGATCAACATGAGCGTCAGTGAGTTCGAGCAGATCAAGGGCTATCTCGCGAACGCCGAAGCCGTCTCGCTGACAAGAAGCATCGGTGAGGACATGACTCTCGAGGACGTCATCAGCAGCGACAGCGAAGTGATTGAGATGTACGAAGATGCGGAAATGAAAGAACAACTTGTCGTGGCCCTCAAGAAGCTCCCTGAGCGGGAACGGATGGTCCTGACCTTGTACTACTACGAGGAACTGACCTTCAAGGAAATCGGGAAGACCCTGGGTATAAGCGAATCCAGAGTTTCCCAGATCCATTCCGAGGTCATTGCGAAGTTGAAGCAGCTTTTCAAGAAGGAAGTCGAATTATGATAGAGGTTGGACAATTGACAGACAGGTTATCATCTATAAGAGAGCTTCCTACTTTTCCCACAACTGCCCTCGAGGTGATGCGCCTCGCGAGCGACTCCGACAGCAGCGCGGCTGAGTTGGCGCAAATCATATCGAAGGACCCTTCCTTGTCGGCCAGGATACTCCGGGTCGCTAACTCCCCGTTCTATGGGTTTGCAAGGAAGATTTCGACCGTCGAATGGGCGATCGTCGCCCTGGGTTTCGAGACCCTGCGCGACACGGTCCTTTCTCTCACCCTCATAGACCTGTTCAAGGGGGGAGCAGCCAAGCACTTCGACCCGAGGAGGTTCTGGAAGCATGCCATCGACACGGCATCTTCGGCACGTTCTCTCGCGAAGGAGATCAGATTAAGACGCCCCGGGGAAGCTTATGCGGTCGGACTACTTCATGATATCGGGATCCTCGTCCTCTACAAGTACTTTCCTGACGATTTCGAAGAGATTCAGACGCTCATAGACGAGCAGAGCCTTCCGCAGTCCCAGGCCGAGGCGATCGTCATCGGGACAAATCATGCGGACGTTGGGGCGTGGCTCGCCGACAAGTGGAATTTCCCGAAGCACTTCGTAGAGGCAATAAGGTATCATCATAATCCTGCGTTCGCCGAAGTCAATCCGCAGCTGACTGCAGTCGTTCACATTGCAAATCAGATTGCGTCTGCGACGGGTTATTCGTGCTCCGATCTCCCGATAAAGGTGGATCCGACAGCCGTGCAGCTGCTCGGAATGGATAAGCTCGGTCTCTCATTCAAGGCCCTTGCGGATAAGTACATGACCGACGATTTATCCGCCACGGTGAAGGTCAAAGTTCCGATCTTCGACTACGCGCTGCAGGAACCGGACCAGGAACAGCCCGAAGATGCGAAGGTGGTAGATACAGCAGAGCTCGATGATGAGACGCTCAAACGCTTCTTCAAAGACGCCATTAAACTCCTGCCAGCTATGGAAAGACTGGTCATGACCCTGAAGCTGTACGAGGGACTGGACATGAAGCAGGTAGCGACGGTACTCGGCTATGAGGAGCCAAGAGTCGCAGAATATTACAAAGGCGCCGTTGCTGCACTTCAGCAAATGGCGGAACGTGCAATACTGACAAACAGGTTGGAACAATGGAAAATGAAATTCTAAAAGAAAAAGTACAAAACATAATACAGCTCCCTGCGTTGCCTACCATTGCGGTGGAGGTAGCGTCGCTGATAGACAACCCGCAGACGAGCGTATCGAAGCTGACGGAAGTGATTTCGGCGGACCAGGTGCTGACGGCCAAGGTGCTGAAGATTGCAAATTCTCCGTTCTACGGGTTTCAAAGGAAGATATCGACGCTTGATTTTGCGATCATGGTTCTCGGCTTCGATTCACTCAAGGAGATACTGATAAGTATTTCTCTCATCAGCTCGTTCAAGAAGAAACAGGACAAGTATTTCGACTCCAAGGAATTCTGGCAGCATGCGCTTGCAACGGGGATTGCCGCCCGCACTCTGGCGAGACAGCTAGGCTACAGGATCAGCGGAGAGTCGTTCGTGGCGGGGCTTTTGCACGATATCGGGATTTTGGTGACGCACCAGTATTTTCATGACGAGTACAAAAAAATTGTCGGGGCGGTTGACGATGGTAAGTCGACTTTTCAGGATATGGAGCAGGTCGTCCTTTTGGCAACGCATGGAGAGATCGGAGGATGGCTGGCAGAACGGTGGAATCTGCCAGAGCAGCTGATAGAGGCAATCAAGTATCATCACAAGCCGAAACTGGCGGAAAAGAATCCGCAGCTGGCCGCTCTTATCCATTTCGTGGATTATCTGTGCCACAAACTCAAGGTGGGCGATTTCACATACGAGAAGGTCGACACTTACGATCCTGTCGCGCTTGAAATACTGAACCTGTCTGAGGCGGAGATAACCCAGGCTTTCTATGACTCATTCGGCACGAAGCTGCGTGAGGATCTGGAACGCACTTATGTGAGTATAATCTAAAGAGGATTCTGGAGAGTTAGATGAGGAAACTTGAGATGGCAGAAGAGGAAGAAAAGAGCGTGGCCGACAGCACGGTGAACCAAAACGCTGCTGTGGCTATCGAGCGCTTCATGGAGACGCGGGAAAGTTACATCCACGCACTCGAAAGCACGATCCGGGCCCTGAAGAACAATATAGATTTTCACGAGCGGGCCGAGAACAACATAAAGCAGTCCCTCGACGAATTGATCGCGATGCAGAGGCTGGGCAATACAATTTCAACCGCGACCGACCCCGTTTCGGTAATCGACTCGCTCCTGGATTTGACGCGCCAGGTGATCCCGGTCGACGAAAGCATGATCTTCGAAGTCGGTACTGAAAAATCCGAAGTGAGGCCGTTCCTGTCGAGTTGTACCAACAACATGATGAAGAACTCCCAGCACCTTCTCGAGGAAGGCATCCTTGACTGGGTCATCGAGCAGAAGAAGACGACCGTCGTCCCCGATCTGAACTCCTCCCTGGGAGAGGCCGGCGAAAGAACTTTCGTCGTCGTGCCGCTGACCCTCCGGAACGAAGCTATAGGAGTGTATATCATCCGGACGGAGAAAGTGGGAAGGTCGCTTTCCGACCACGAGTTGACACTTCTCGGAATTCTCGCCAACCAGGCCGCCGTCGGCATAGAGAACCTGAGAAACATCGAGAAACTACGCGACGCCGGCGAAGAAGTCAAGAAGTCTCAGGCTCAGATGCTCCATGCTGCGAAACTGGCGTCCGTCGGCGAGCTCGCGGGCGGCATAGCCCACGAAATAAACAATCCACTGCAAATCCTCCTCGGTCACGTCGCACTGCTATCGCAGGGGAAGGATATCCAGAACCGGATCGAAATAATAAAGAACCAGGTCCAGCGAATCGCTCAGATCACCAGACAGCTTGTTTCATTTTCCAGGAGCGTGCCCGAGGAGCTTCAGCATGAGCTCATCAATGTGAATTGGGCGGTCGACGAGATAGTGACGCTTGTGGATTACGAATTCAAGAACCGGGGGATCGAATTCGACCTGCGTTATTCCCAGGAATTGCCACCGCTGGAATCGAACAAGAACTACATTCAGCAGGCTTTTTTGAATATTCTTTTGAACGCGAAGGATGCGATGCCGGACGGAGGAAAGATGCTGGTTGCAACGGAGTTAGCCGACGACAAAATAATCGTGAGATTCTCCGACACAGGAACGGGCATAAAAAGCGAAGACCTTAAGAAGATATTCGATCCGTTCTTCACAACGAAAGAGCCGGGGAAAGGCACGGGCCTGGGACTGCCGATAACGAGAGGAATTGTCAGAAAATTCGGTGGGGAAATAAAGGTAGAGAGCGTCCAGGGACGCGGAACGACCTTTTCGATAATGCTACCTTCGAAGAAGCACGCTACCTCACCTCTTGGAGGGAAATGATGACAGCACTGCTGATGATGTTGGCACCGGACACCACTACGGTGAATATAAAAGCGCTGGTATCGCAGGACATCCGTTCTGCAGCGCTCCACAATCCCACGGCCGCCGGACAGAGTCTGGCGCAGAGGGTCTTCGGAGTTTCCGAATTTGTCCTGATCCTGGAGCTTGCTTTAATCCTGGTAATGGCGGGAATATTCACGATGCTCGTACTCCGCTATCGAAGAATGGCGAAGGAACAAAAAAAGAAGCTGGCCGATGAACAGCGCATGAGCGTCAAGCGTCCCCCCACTATCTCCAAAACCGAGATCGAGAGAATCCTGAACCAGATCGCAGTCGAGAAGGGCAAGGCTTTTGATGCCGCGCCGGGCAGCTACTATGTAGACAACGAAGGGAAACTGGATTCGGGTGCGGCTATTCACGAGATGGCAAGAACCAACCGGCTTGAGTCGGAGCGCCTCAACTTCGCAATCTCCTACGCCTCACAGGCGGCCAAGCAAAGCGGATCGAAATTCAAGGAAGCATTCTCGCTGATAAGCGAAGACTCTGATTTGAACGTCCTCGCACGGCGGCTCAACATGGGGAGAGGAGAACTCGAGCTGATACTCGCTCTGAAGAAGAGCAAGATCGCAAACTCAAAATCCTCCGGCGGAAACAATGGGCAGGGCACAGACAGAACGGTCCAGTCACGCGAAAGGAAATTGAAATGATAAGAGGAATATATACAAGTGCGCTGGGACTTATACCTCTCCAGAAGCAGCTCGAAGTCATTGCCAATAATCTGGCAAATGTCAACACGACGGGTTTCAAGAGAGACGATGCGTTCACTAATCAGCTTATCTCGGCAAACGAACTTTTCAAAAACGGTACCGTGGACCCCGGTGAGAGCAACCTGAAGGAGCAAACGTACACCGACTTCTCCCAGGGCCCTCTTCAGCAGACAAACAACCCGCTGGATGTGGCACTGAGCGGCACGGGTTTCTTCGCCGTACAGACAGGCCAGGGGGTCATGCTGACGCGCGACGGGTCGTTTACACTTTCTACGGACGGCACTCTCGTTACGCGCGACGGATATCAGGTAATGGGTCTGAACGGACCGATCAGGATTTCCGATATTCAAAACTTGCAGAGCAGCCACCTCGTCATCGACCAGAACGGCGTCGTGAAGGCGGGCAACCAAATCTACGGGCAGATCGAGGTCGTCACCCCGACCAACCTTGCTGAACTCGCAAAGGCGGGCTCCAACCTCTATGAGATGAAAAATGGCGGAATGCTGGAAGAAGTAAACCCGTCCGTCACGCAGGTGAAGCAGGGCTACCTGGAAGGATCGAACGTCAACCCGATCGATGAAATGGTCGCCATGATTCAACTTCAATCGAATTTCGAAGCGGGGCAGAAGGCAATCGACAGCCAGAACACCTCGCTAAGCGATGCAAATCAGGTAGGACAGGTATGAACGGGTTAAACCGGGTCTCGCCTGATGTCAAAACGCCGACCGGTTCGGCACAACCGATCGGGGTCACGTAATGAGGTATGATGAGCGAATGGCAGGAAGAATTTATTTGAGAATCACTAACCGGAGGGAAATATGGACAGAGCACTGAGGACTGCTGCGACAGGTATGTATGCGCAGCAGCTGAACGTAGATGCGATTGCGAACAATCTCGCCAACGTGAACACAACGGCTTTCAAAGAAACACGGGTCGAATTTCAGGACCTTATGTATCAGACAATTCGGGCGACAGGAGTTCCCGAACAAAACGGCGTTGCGGCACCCGCAGAACTTGAAGTCGGCGACGGAACAGTTCCGTCATCGACGACGAGAGACTTCACCCAGGGCGAGCTGACGCCGACTCAGAACCAGTTGGATTTTGCAATACAGGGAGACGGATTTTTCACCGTGAGGATGCCCGACGGCACCGAGGCCTACACGCGCGACGGTTCCTTCAAAGTCTCCGGAGACGGCAACCTCGTCACGTCCGACGGGTACCTTGTCGAGCCGGGATTCACGATCCCTCAGGACACCACGAGCCTTTCCGTATCGACTGACGGCACCATGACGGCTACGGTGTCAGGCCAGACCAATCCCGTAACTCTCGGCCAACTGCAGCTTACAAAGTTTGTCAATCCGGCCGGCCTCCATGGCATAGGCAACAACCTGTACCAGCAGACCGTCGCTTCCGGCACCCCGATACTCGGCAACGGCAACACGACAGGTTTCGGTCAAATCGAGCAGGGCTACCTGGAATCTTCAAATGTTTCCATAGTCACCGAGATGGTGAAAATGATCGAAGCGGAGAGAGCATACGAGCTGAACTCCAAAGCGATCCAGACAGCCAACACGATGATGCAGCTGGCAGATAATATCAAGACCTCGTAAGGAAGCGGATAATAAAATGAGAAGCGTTGGCTCTTTGTTTCTAGTATTGATCAGTGTCTTTATCGTCGGCTCGGCAGCCGCCCAGGCACAGTCGGTGACCGGTGAGCGTGTAAAGAACGCGGTAGCCGACTATATCAGGAAGGCATCGAACTCGTCAATTGAAACGTCTCTTCAGTTCGAGCAGCTCAAGTCAAGCTACGCGGTAGGGTACAAGGATGTGAAGCTGGAGGTCACCTCTGCCAACTCGGTGTCCCTGAAAGGGCTCGTTACGTTTCTCGTAAAAGCCCTCCCGGCCGGACGGGAAAACGGGTTTACGCAGATAATTCCGGTAACCGTCAAGATCAGAACGTTCCAGGATGTCCTCGTCTCCACGCAGACTATTCAGCCGAACACGGAGATCAGTCCGGACCAGGTGAGCTCGGTCAGAACGGAGACAACGGATATCATGAATCCGGTATCCGGCCTCAGCCAGCTCAAAGGCCAGTGGAGTTCGAGGTGGATACAGAGCGGGAAGGCACTGACATTCGACATGTTCGCTCCTATGCCGCTCGTCAAGTATGGAGACAACGTGACGATTGTGGTGAGGTCAAATAACATAGTGGTCAGCGACCAGGGAACTTCGCTTCAAAACGGTACGCTTGGCCAGATCATAAGAGTAACAAACGAATACAAGGACAACCTTCGCGGCAAAGTCATAGCCAAAGGCGAAGTCCTCCTTGTGAATTGAAGAATGACAGAACGAATTAACGGAAATAGATTTTAGGATGGAGTTGATATTATGAAGAGGCTCGAAGTGAGGGCACTGTTTTTATTTTCTGCTGTCGCGTTCCTGATTGCAGGGACCGCTTATGGCCAGGTTATGCAAAATCCGGGCAATTCGCTGTTTTCAGATTACAAAGCGTACAGGGTGGGCGATGCAGTCACCGTTGTGGTTATGGAACAAACTTCAGCATCGAAGGATGCCTCCACAAATACGAGCAGGCAGAGCACCATCGGTGCGAACGGCTCTGCATCGTACGGTACCGCCAGCACGCCTTCAGGCGGCCTTACTCTCGGGACTGACAATGAATTCAAGGGCGCGGGCTCGACCAGCGAGACCGGCAGCGTCCAAACAACGTTGAGCGCACGGGTCGTCAAGGTGGACCGGTACGGCAACCTGGAAATCCAGGGAAGCCGACTGATTTCCATAAACGGTCAGGAGCAGCTGCTGAAGCTCAGTGGAACCATCCGGCCGTCCGATATTCAGCCGGATAATTCGATACTCTCTTCCCAGATTGCAGACGCCAAGATCGTATTTGAAGGGTCCGGGTCGATAAACCAGTCTCAGGGCCCGGGATGGCTGACTAAACTTTTTCACTGGCTGTTTTGAGGTCTATCATGAAAAAAGTATTCTTGATTCTTTTGCTGATAGTTTCGGCCGCTGATGCAAGCCGCATCAAAGACATCGCCTACGTCAAAGGTGTGAACGACTACCAGGTTATAGGCTACGGACTTGTCGTGGGTCTAAACGGGTCCGGTGATTCGCAGATGTCGATATTCACACAGCAGTCGGTCGCCAGCATGCTGAAGAGATTCGGAGTGACGGTAACGCAATCACAGATAAGGATGCGAAACGTGGCGGCCGTGATGGTCGTCGCTTCGATACCGCCGTTTTCAAGCAATGGTGCATCTGTCGACGTGACGGTTTCTTCGATGGGCGACGCAACAAGCCTTCAGGGCGGTACTCTTCTCCTCACGGATTTGATCGGGCAGGACGGTAAGACCTACGCGACGGCCCAGGGCCCGTTGTCTGTGGGCGGCTTTGACATCCGCGCGGCGGGCACCGAAATACAGAGAAACTTTACGACCACGGGAAGGATTCCGAACGGCGGAATCGTGCAGGCAGCACCCCCCATAGATTTCGTCAGCAACTGGAAACTCTCGATCGTCCTGTTCCAGCAGGATTTCATGACGGCGAGTCGCGTAGCGGATGCCATAAACCAAAACGTCGGATCGACCGTTGCGGACGCCATCAACGGCGGCACGATTAACGTGCAGGTACCGCCTGCTTTCCAGACGAAAGAGAAGCTGGTTCCGTTCATAGCACAAATCGAATCGCTCCAGGTTTCTCCTGATGTCGTTGCGCGAGTTGTCATCAACGAGAGGACGGGAACGGTGGTTGTCGGCCAGAATGTTACCGTTCTTCCTGTCGCGATATCTCACGGCAACCTGAACATAGAGATACAAGCCTATCCCGTGATATCCCAGCCAGCTCCCTTTTCGCAGGGACAGACCGTGGTTACTCAGGCGGCTACGGCGCAGGTCAACCAGGAAAGCACGTCCATGGTGGCCATCAATGGAGCTGCAACGGTGCAGGGTATAGCCACGGCGTTGAACTCATTGAAAGTCAGACCTCGAGATATCATAGCGATATTCCAGGCACTGAAAGCGGCCGGCGCGTTGAAAGCAGAATTGGTAATTATGTAAGGCTCATCCGGCACTCTAAATGAACAAGATCAACGAAAATACTTCGCCGATACAACCTCAGCTGACCGACCAGCAGAAGGCCAAGCTGAAAGCCGCCGTGAAAGGCTTCGAAGCTATTTTCATGCAGTACATGCTGAAGTCGATGCAGCAGACCGAAAACATCGACGGCGAGGACCAGTCCGGGCAGGGATTCGGAAAGAATATAATGACGGGCTTGTTCAACATGAAGCTGGCCGAGTACATGACCAAGAATACGGATCTCGGCATCGGAAACATGCTTTACAAGGAGTTCACGGGCGAGAATATGGACTCCCAGACTCCGCCGGACCCGACCTCGGAAATCAACACACTGATGCAGAATCTACCCTCTTCACCGGCGGAACAGCGGGCATTGCAGAAGATTAAGGCTTACAGCTCAGGCTCCGTATTGGAGAATGTGGGGAAATACTCCGATATAATAAATGAAGCGGCAGGCACTTACAATTTGCAGCCAAACCTTATAAAAGCAGTGATTGCGGCAGAATCGGCGGGAAAAGTCGATTCGGTATCCGCGAAGAACGCGAAAGGGTTGATGCAACTCGTTGATTCGACGGCAAAAGAAATGGGCGTCGCAAACTCGTTTAACCCGAAGGAAAACATCATGGGCGGTGCGAAGTATCTGAAGAGTTTACTTGATGAATTCTCCGGTAATCTTCCTCTGGCTTTGGCCTCGTACAACGCGGGTCCGGGAGCCGTGCAGCAGTATGGCGGCGTCCCACCCTTCGGTGAAACTCAGAATTACATAAAGAGAGTGATGAACTATCTGAACATGTTCGATGGGAATGAGGTGAGTGATGACGGACGATGATAAAAGACATTTGATGGAGATTACTGCAGCCGAATCGTCGGAATTCGGAAGAATGGCGACGGTACTCAGCAGGAAACATGCCGCTATAGCGAGACTCGACACCGACGCTATTCAGAACATCGTAGGCGAGGAACTTGAAGTCCTGAACAGGGTTCGCACCGCCGAGAAGGAGCGCGGTCAGCTCCTCAAGAAAGCCGGACTCAAAGGAAAAGACCTTAACGACGAGACTCTGCTGGAGAAAGAATTGGGTCGAGCCGATTTGGCCGTTTACCGCGGGATCCATCTCGATTTTCAGAAGGCATTTGCCAAAGTCCTGCAGCTGAACAACATGAGCCGTGTTCTTCTACTTCACTCACTCGGTTTCATAAGACAGAATATTCGCATCCTGACGGACGACGGCAGAAGAAAGCTGATCGACAAGAAGGCCTAGCAGTCAATGAGCGGAATAACAAGCATATTGAACATAGCAAGCGGCGCTCTGATGACGAGCCAGACAGAGCTCGACACCACTGCCCACAACATAGCCAATGCCAATACGGATGGCTACACGAGGCAGGAAGTCAACACGGCGGCGGCGGCTCCCATTCCGATGAGCTACGGCTACCTCGGGGCGGGTGTAAACATCACGGGGATTCAGGGAGTTCGGAACGCTTTCGTCAATGAGCAGGTCACGAATATGAACTCCGATCTCAGCCAGGCGAACATAGGTCAGCAGGTGAATTCAACTATCGAGGGAATATTCAACGAGACGTCCAACTCTTCCAGCGGACTTGTCGCACAGTTGAACGCACTATTCAGCTCATTCCAGACTCTTTCTCAAAACCCCGAGGATACGGGACTCCGCCAGACGGTTCTTCAGGCAGGCCAGAACGTAGCGACCACTTTCAATTCCATAAACAACCAGCTGCAGGACGCGAAGTATCAGGTCGGCCAGCAAATAGGTGCAGACGTTACAAAGATCAACCAACTGGCATCGACAATCGCGGGAATAAACAAGCAGCTGTTGGCCAACGCAGGAACTACCAGGAACTCTTCCGATCTGCAGGACCAGTTGAACAATGCGGTTACGCAATTGAGCAACCTCGTGAATGTAAAGGTGGTCACGGATGCGAACGGCGTGACGAACGTAACCGCGGGAGGCGCAGTAATAGTCGCGGCAGGTAACGCGTTTACTTTCAAGATGACACAGACCGCCACGGGGATAACTATAGGAAGGTCGGACTCCTCGATTCCCGCGACTGTCTCCTCGGGTGAAATAGCCGGGCTGATAAATGCCTACGACACGGCGATACCATCGTTCTCGAGTCAGCTCGATACAATAGCGAGCACACTCGTCAAGACAGTCAACTCATTCAACTCGACGGGCTACACTCTGGCGTCGGGCGGAAACCCTGCGCAGACCGGAAAGACGTTCTTCCAGGGCACTACTGCCGGAAGCATAACTGTCTCTCCCGACATAATGTCTAACCTTAACAATATCGCGGCTTCCTCGAACGGAGATCCGGGAAACGGTGACAATGCGGCGGCGATGGCAAACGTCCTGACGGCGCCCGTGATGTCGAACGGTCAATCCATAATGAATGCGTACGAGGCGCTGGTCAACCAGGTCGGGACCGCCTCGCAGAATGCTACCAACAGCGTTCAGACCCTTCAGATGCAGCAGAACCAATTGACGGCCTTTCAGACTTCGATATCGGGCGTCTCCCTCGATCAGGAGTTGACGAATATGATCCAGTTCCAGCATTCGTTCGAAGCGGCGGCAAAGGTTGTGACAACAGCCGACTCAATGTATCAGACAATAATCGGAATGGTGTCATAAAATGAGGATCAATGAACAGCAAGTCATAAACGACATGCTCTACTCGATAGGGCAGGACCGGCAATCTATCGACCAGCTGCAGGAGCAAATCTCGACGGGTAAGCTCGTGAATACGCCTTCCGACAATCCGACCTTGAACCAGCGGCTCATGCTTCTGCAGGAGCAGGTAAACCAGAACAATGTCTACACCCAGAATGCCCAGTACGCGTCGGGCTTCCTGACTCAGCAAAGCGCCACACTCGGAAATGCTGTAAACATTCTGACGAGCGTCAAGACGATGATGCTTGCGGCGGCAAACGATACGAACCCGCAGGATCAGGGCAATTATGCGACGCAGCTCGGTCAGTACGTAAATCAGCTCCTCGACCTGTCCAATACCAAATACGGAAGCAAGTATATTTTTGGCGGTACGCAGACCACAAGCCAGCCGTTCTTCATGAATGCCAGCCAGACGGCAGTTTCGGCAAATCCGTCGGGAGTAGATGGGACCCTGCAGCTTAACGTAAGCTCCCAGATGACTCTTCAGTACAACATAACGGGTTCGGAGGCATTCGGCAGCGGCCAGATCTTCAACGACCTTATTTCAATCGAGAACCAGATGGCCGCCGGCAATGCACCTACTCAGGCGGATATCACGACGGTGAATAATTACCTGAATTCGATGGTGAATACAAACGCGAAGGCCGGCGCGATGATGAACAGGTTTCAACTGATACAAAATCAGCTCTCTTCCGAAAACCAGACTCTTCAGACGACAATATCCAATCTTGGCGATACTGACGTTGCCGCAGCGGTAATCAAGCTTCAGCAGCAGCAGACGACATTGAGCGCCGCGCTGCAGTCCGGCGCAGGAGTAATCCAACTTACGCTTTCTAACTTCCTCCCATAGGGCATGAAGAAGACCATAGAAATAGGAACAGTCGCCGGCCTTGCATTCGGCATTATTGCGATTTTCGGCTCCTTCCTTATGGAGGGAGGCAAGATTGGTGCACTAATAATGATACCGGCAATGACGATCGTCTTCGGCGGCACGTTCGCAACCGCTATGATAGGAACCTCCTTCAGTCAATTCAGCCGGATATGGAAGTTTGCGATAATCGCCTTTATGCCGCCCAAGCATGATGTCGACAAGTTGATCGAGTCTATCGTTCATTACGCTACCGTGGCAAGGAAGGAAGGGCTCCTTTCCCTGGAAAAAGAGTTGAACGAAGTCCAGCATACGTTCCTGAAGAAAATGCTCCGGTTCGCAATCGACGGAACCGATCCGCAAACGATGCGGGCAGTCGCCGACGCAGAAATGGGATTTCTGAACGAGAGGCACGTTTCCAATGCGCAGATTTTCGCGAAGATGGGAGGCTACGCACCGACGATGGGCATCATAGGAACCGTCATGGGCCTGATAGTGACCCTTGCCAACGCCGGCGGGAACCCGAATGACCTGATCCATCATATCGCCAGCGCGTTCATTGCGACCCTCTGGGGGATCTTCACTGCCAACATAATCTGGCTTCCGATCGCCGACAAGCTGAAGACTATCCATGGAGAGGAAAACCTCGTGATGGAAGTAACCCTCGAAGGTGTTCTTGCCGTACAGGCGGGGGAGATTCCCGCAATCGTAAAGGCAAAACTCATGGCCATGCTGCCCAGCAGCAAACAGGGTGAGGTGTAATGAAGAAGAAGGGCGCAGGAGAGCACGATAATCTTGAGAGGTGGCTTCTAACCTATTCGGATCTTATTACCCTCCTCCTCGGCCTCTTCGTGATACTCTACGCGAGCTCTCAGGTCGACATGAAGAAATACCAGAAATACGTATCGGCTTTTGCGAGCGTGTTCGGTGGTGGAGGAGAGTCCGGTAGCATGCCGGGCCAGAACGGAGTTCTCTCGAGCCCGATGCCCCAGTCGTCCATTGCAGGACCTCGAGAGCTCGATAGAAGAGTTAAATCTGCCGTCAGCTCCGTGCTTAAAAAAGGCGATGCCATGTTGACTGAGGACGAGAGAGGGATTACCGTCCACCTGCTGGAGAAGCTGATGTTCGACCAGGGGAAGGCCGAATTGAAACCGGAAGCGTATCCGGCTCTTGATACGCTCGGCTTTCTTCTGCAGTCCATCCCGAACCAGATTCGAATCGAGGGACATACCGATAATACGCCCATACATACCGCTCAGTACCCCTCGAACTGGCAGTTGTCTGTCGCCCGCGCAATGACGGTAGGTTATTATCTTTTGACTCATTATCAAATCAGGCCGGAAAAGGTGGCCATCGTCGGATACGGCGAGTACCACCCTCTTGTACCCAACGATACGCCGGCCCATAAAGCAGAAAACAGGAGAGTGGACATTGTCATACTCAACCGCACCACGGAGAACTGAAGAGGAGACGACTGTAAAGATGAAGCTCACGACGAGGCATTTTGGCGAATTGGAGTTTGATGAGAGTATCGTATATCACTTTCCAAACGGTTTGTTTGGTTTTGAAGAGCTCCATGATTTCATTATAATAGACGACAAGGACACGGAACCGCTCAGATGGCTGCTGTCGGTGGAGAATCCGAATGTCGGGTTTGCGGTCGTGGATGCGAAAGTCCTGGCGCCTGAGCTTTACAGCGAACTCGAAGCGCAGGAGCGGAATTCCTCGTCGATGTTCGTCGTCCTTGTCCTTCGACAGGACCCTGAGCCGGTGACGGCGAACCTGAAAGCACCAATAGTTATGAACAACAGCAACAGGTCAGGTAAACAGCTCGTGCTGAATTCAGATAAATATTCGACAGACTACAAAATCAATTAACCATGGAAGGGTATCATGTTAGTCTTGACAAGGAAGTTGGGCGAGGTAATCAAAATCGGCGACAAGATAAAGGTCGTCGTCATATCCGTTGAGGGTGGTAGCGTAAAGCTGGGGGTCGAAGCCCCCGAAGAAATACCTGTTCATCGTGAAGAGATTTATGAGAAGATAGCAGCGGAGAACAAAGCCGCTTCGGCTCAGCTTGACAAGGAAAAGGCGAAAGCCTTGAAAGACGTTTTGAAGAAGAATGGCTGAGCAGCATTCGAAGGGCGTCCTAATTATTGATGATGCGAAACTGGTGCAACGTTTCGCCGAAGCCTTCTTCTCCAGGCTGAAATTCGAAGTCCGTGTTGCCTCCGACGGTTACGAAGGGCTGAAACTCGCCCTCTCCCAGAAACCTGACCTGATCCTGATTGATATTATGATGCCCCGCCTCGACGGGCTGAAGGCGATGCAGGTCATAAAATCAAACAACGCGATCAGGGATGTCCCGATTGTCGTAATGACGGCGTACTCGGACAGGATCAACGTCGTATCTGCCGCGAAACTCGGTGCAGCCGCCGTCATAACCAAACCGCTCACCGAAGAAGTCCTGCTGGCCAAGCTGAAGACGGTGTTCGGCGAGAAGTTCGTCCAGTCGATGATTCCAACAGATCCGAAGGATAAGGAAAATCCGTTCGGAGTGAACGAGGAGGAGTTCAGCGACGCCGTAAGCGCCATGGTGGAGGAGTTCCTCAAGTTCTATGACGAACAAGTCAGCCAGCTTGAATCTGCGGTTCGCGGCCACAACGTTGAATTGATCAGGAAGATTACTCACAACATCAGGGGAACGAGCGGGTCATTCGGGTATAACGAGGCAACCAGACTGGCCACCGAGCTCAACGAGGTTGTCCATGCTTCGTCGATCGACTGGGATGAGGCCGAAGTCCTGCTCGTGCAGCTGAAAAACAGGCTTACAAAATGAAAGTCCTCGTCGCGGACGATATCCCGATGATAAGAAAGCTGGTGGAATACCACCTGAAACAGATCGGTTTCGATATCTCCAACGCGGCAGACGGCGAGGAAGCGCTGACGCTGGCCACCAATTTCAAATACGATCTCATCCTGCTCGATATTATGATGCCCGAGATGGACGGGCTGGAAGTCCTTCAAAGACTCCGCGCCGAGTCAGTCAACAAGGCTACCCCCATCATCATGATGACCGCTTACGGAGATTCTGCCAGCGTAAAGAAGGCGGTCGACCTCGGGGCAAATGACTTTATTGTCAAGCCTGTCGAGCAGGTGTCTTTTCGCAAGAAAGTCATGGACGCCTTGCGCTCCCAGTCGACCGGGGGCGCCAATTGAAACTCTCTCTCTCGATGATTGTGAAAAACGAGGAGCGCTTCCTGCCGGGTTGCCTCGAAAGCGTAAAATCCCTCGTCGATGAAATGGTCATAGTGGATACCGGTTCAACAGACGGTACGAAGGATATAGCCCGCTCTTTCGGTGCCCAGGTCTACGATTTCGAGTGGTGTGACGATTTCTCGGCGGCACGCAACGAATCGCTTGCCCATTCGACTGGCGACTGGATCCTCTACCTGGATGCCGACGAGAGAATAGATAAATCATATCACGAACAGATTAGAAAATTCATTTCAAGCGGGAAGGCGGAAGCGTTCCTTCTTAACCTGAGGAGCAAAATCGGAACAAGGGAAGGCGCTCAGTACCATCTTGTTTCCTATCCGAGGCTGTTCAGGAAGCTCAAAGGCGTCTCGTTCACGGGAGAGGTCCACGAGCAGGTGACGGGTTCGCTTGTCACACTTGGCGCCAGGATCGTACGGACCGACGTCACAATAGATCATCTTGGCTACGCGCAGGATGACGAAGTAATACTCCGGAAAGCCAAACGAAACCGGCAACTCCTCCTTTCACAGCTACAGAAAGGTAAGAACCGCGGCTATGCCCTTTACCAGCTCGGCCAGACGGAAATTATCCTGGGCGAAGTTGAACAGGGGATGACGCATTTAAACGAAGCTCTGAAAGCGGGAGGATACGGTAAATCGGTGGAGGCATCAATCTATGGCGTCATTGCTGAGAACAAATTCAAGGCGGGCGAGTATGACGATGCGTTGACTGCATGCAGCAAGTCGCTTGAAGCCGCTCCTCAGCAGACATTTGCACATCTTATGAGCGGCGAGATTTATCTCAAACTTGCGGAATATCGCGAAGCAGTTGATGCATTCCAGAAGGCGGTTGAAAGGTACACTTCCGTAGTCCTTAAAGGCAAAGCTGCAGTCGCAGTCGAGCCCGTGTTCGATGCGGACATAGTTTACGTCAAGCTCGGAAAAGCAGCTTCGCTTGCCGGGGAAGTCGCTACCGCCCGAAAGTATTTGAAGTTGGCGGCGGATGCGAAACGTGTGCCCGGGAGAATAGCGGAGTATCTCGAATTCCTGGTAAGGAACGGCTTGCAGAATGATGCGCTCGAAGCTGCCGGGCATTTTCGCGAATTTGAAAACGAAGGGTGGTACCTCAGGATCGTCTCTTCCGCTCTCATAGATGTCGGGAATTTTAGCGAGGCGATAAGGCTGCTTGAAAAAATCTCGGATCACGATAAGGTGAGTTTATCCAGTCTTGCAAAATGCAGAATGAAAATGAACGATCTCGAAGGTTCGGATTCCGCATTTCGCGAGGCCATGGAAATGGGGTATGATGAGCCGGACGGAATCGAGCTTCACGGACTCGTCCAGTTCAAATTGGGCAGGTTCTACGAGGCGGCAGCGACGCTTGCAAGGGTTGCCGAGATCAATCCTGCAAACGAACGGGCTGCCAAGTTCGCACGAGCCGCACTGGCTCAGGTTGCTGCTGCCGGCGCCAAATAATTCAATCCTACTATCCGATTCACCGCCGCCTCGCTCGCGATAAATGCCGCTGTCCCGTGCCGATTTCCCCCCATTCCCGCATGCGACTCTGCAGCAGTCCGCGCGGCCGAAGTTCAAGAGAAGTGGATATCGGTCTTGACCCACCCTTTTTTCAATGTTGAAACCGTTGAATATCCGGGCGAATGCTTTTATATTCACGGAGCTTAAATGCATGACTGCACTTGCAGTTTCCTTGCAGGCGAGTGAGGTATCGACAAACGAAAGGTTGAACTATCACTACTCCGGGCTTCACTTGATTTCGACACCTAATCTTCATTCAGCACAATTTTCGAGAACAAAAATCCGAAGAGACACTTCGGGAAAGGAGTATCCATGGCTGAACAGGTAACCGATACTCGATTCCAGTCGTACGTGCCTGCTGAGACCAACATGAGGGAATTCACCCTGAGGGCGGTCTTGCTCGGCTTGGTGATGTGCGTCATTCTGGGAGCGGCAAACGCTTATCTCGGTCTAAAGGCAGGAATGACAATTGCGGCAACGTACCCGGCAGCGGTCATCGGCATGGCGATCTTGAAGACCATGAATGGGAGTCTGCTCGAAGAGAACATTGCCAGGACCGTCGGGGCGATAGGCGAATCCATTGCCGCAGGTGCGGTCTTCACTATACCCGCATTCTACATTGCAGGCATATGGAAACACTTCGACAGCCGGCATTTCCTCGTTGCGACCGTCATCATGTTTGTCGGCAGCGTGCTGGGAATATTATTCGTCACCGTCCTCAGAAGAGTGATGGTCGAAGACAAGGAGCTTCCTTTTCCCGAATCGATCGCGGCATCTGAAATCCACAAGGCAGGCCGCACCGGCGGTACCGGAGCGAAATACCTGTTCACTGCAATGGGAATCGGCGGACTGATCAATGCGCTCGGTCAGCTGAACTTTTTTGCCTCTGCATGGGAAAGATTCATCAAGTTCACACCTCTGCCGATGTCGCTAAGCGCCGGGTCGACGAGCTCGACCGTCCAGTCCGGAGGCGGAGCTTTGGTGACTACGCCGGGAGTGAGTCCGGCTTATGTCGGCGTCGGTTATATAATCGGACCGCGTCTTGCCGCGCTCAACTTCAGCGGCGGTATCCTGGCGTGGGGACTCTTCGTTCCGCTCCTTCTTTATTTTATCGGGCCGTCATCGCTGCCGGCAAGCGCTTCTCAAAGTGCCTGGATTGCCTTAAGCTATTCGGTCTGGTTGACTCTCGTGCGCCCGATAGCAATCGGTGGAATGTTGTTCAGCGCTGCATATACACTTTACAAGATGCGAAAAAGTCTCAGCGTCGGACTCGGAAGAGCAATCGGAGATGTAAAGAAGGCCGCTACCGGCGGAAGGGTTGAGATAAGAACCGAGCAGGACCTGGATTTCAGGTATGTCGCCGGCGGAATACTCCTCGCCGGAATAGGCACTTATTTCATATATGACTTCTTCGCGGGGGCCTTCCTGGCTGCGTTCACCGCTACGATCGTCATGCTGGTGACCGGCTTCTTCTTTGCGGCCGTGTCCGGCTATCTCGTCGGTATTATCGGCTCAAGCAATAATCCTGTGAGCGGGTTGACCATTTCGACATTACTTATTGCAGCGATTCTCATGGTGCTTCTCGGACAAACCGGAGTAACCGGAGTGGCGGCTGTGCTGGGCGTCGCAGCGGTGGTCTGCGTGGCCGCGGCAGTCGCAGGCGAAATGCTGCAGGATTTGAAGGTCGGACACATCCTCGGCGGTACTCCGTG
Source organism: Candidatus Kryptoniota bacterium (assembly GCA_046706365.1). Taxonomy (GTDB): domain Bacteria; phylum Bacteroidota; class Ignavibacteria; order Kryptoniales; family JAKASW01; genus JAKASW01. The sequence continues at coordinate 89,340 of JBJKPN010000080.1, forward strand.
GAAGATGCAGGTCGGCGATCTGCTGGGTGTTTTTGCAGGGTCCGCTGTCATGTTCATCCCTCTCATGATATTAAATCAAGGCGACATTAACCGCGGCGGCATCGGCTTCGGAGGAGCGAACCTCCCGGCACCGCAAGCCGGAATGATGGCCGCTCTGGCGCAGGGCATCGTCGGCGGACACATGGCGTGGCCGCTCGTCATTGTCGGAATGATAATGGCATTCGGATTCATTATCAGCGGAGTTAGAAGCCCGATGCTCGTGTTCGTAGGCATGTACCTGCCGTTCGGGACGGTCGCGGCAATATTCGTCGGCGGACTCATTCGCGGAATCGTGGACATAGTCGTCAGGCGCCGGAAGTTCAACGATGCACAGGGCGCTCGCGTGGAGAACACAGGTATCTTGCTTTCATCAGGTTTTATCGCCGGCGAGGCTCTGATGGGGCTGGTGTTTGCAGCGCTGGCTTTCTACGACATCAAGTGGCCGTCGATTTTCGTCCACCCGAGTTTCGGGATCAGCATACTTGTATTCCTGATTCTCGCTGCAATTCTCATTTACTATCCATTGAGGAATGCGGGCTCGCCAGATCAGCCGGCGCCTCCCAAGGCAGCGATGTAAACCGGGTTTCGAGGATTATCGGATTCATGGATTTTTGGGGCGGCCCGGTGGCCGCCCTTTTTTTCACTCGCAGCGTAATGCCTGATGGCTCGATTTGCTTGTCCCATGTGCCTTGGAATCCTCAGGGCTTCTGTCAGCCCGCGGCACCAGCAACTTATTCCTCCAACCCGGTTTACTTAATTGAGTATTGCGACAGGTATGGTTGAAAAGCCATATCGAGGTTTGTATATTTTGTTGTCAAAACGAGGAGCAGGGTGGAGGGCACTGTCAGTTTTGAATGGGACGAGAGAAAGAATGAGAATAAACAAGAGAAAGCATCACCTGTCCTTTGAACAGGCACAGTATGCGTTCGCAGATCCTCGTAGAGTGATAGCCAGAGACATCGAGCATAGCAGGAATGAAGAAAGGTTCTACTGCTTCGGCAAAGTCGGCGGAGATATTGTCACCGTTCGTTTCACATACAGGAGTGAACGAATAAGGATTATTGGAGCTGGATACTGGAGGAGAGGAAAAGAGATATATGAAAAAGAAAACGAAATACGCTAATGAAGATATCGGGAGGATTGAGGTCGTCGAAGACTTCCTCCCGCCTCCGGAAAAGCTCGCTTTCAAAGAGAACAACGTGAAAGTGACGCTAAACCTGAGCAGGTCGAGTGTAGAGTTCTTCAAGAAAATCGCGAAGGATAATGGGAGTCAATACCAGAAGGTAATCAGAGAGTTGTTGGACACATACTCGTCGCATTTTTCAACAAAGTAGTTCAGGTCCTGATTCTGTGCATTCTGCCTCGGGGATCAGCAACTTGAGACCTGCGAAATGATCCTTACTCTACCCTCCAGCACCTGACGCCCCCTTCGACTTCACGAACCAGAAATTTCTTCCCGACCTTGCTCCCATATTTCCTTGCGGTGATTGCCAGATTATTTCGCTTGACGTCGCCGACGAAAAA
>JBJKPN010000081.1:0-30043 GCA_046706365.1 Candidatus Kryptoniota bacterium
TTATAGCGAAGAGACAATGGGAAGGAGTGGTGGTAGGTCGAAACGAAACAAGAGATCTGTATTCACTACTCGGTCTTCTGCCTCTATCTTGCACGACTTTGGAGCTTTCGCGAGCACCACTTCGCGTTTGCTCACATCACCCCCTGGCCCCTGTTGTTCCGGAGTCAGGCTCCGGAACAACGCGGGGGAAGGGATGAAAAACGGTATTACTTCATCAACATCATCTTCTTGGTCATCTTGAATCCGTCTGACGTCGTAAGCGAGTAAATATACACGCCGGACGGCAGGTTGCTTGCATTGAAAGTGACGGAATGTTGGCCGGCGGCTTGTACTCCGTTGATCAACGTCATCACTTCTCTGCCGAGCATATCATAGATCTTCAGCGTTACCTTCCCGGTCGCTTTCAGCGAGAAATCTATCTTCGTTGAAGGGTTGAACGGATTCGGATAGTTCTGAGAGAGGGAATAAGTGTTCGGAACAGAATGCGGCTTCTCAACTACCGGCGTGGCAGTGTTTACCAGCATCTGGATGAATTTCGTGCTGACGTTGAATGCCGCCACAAAGACCGTATCACCTGTCGGAGTAAAGGCGATTCCTCTCGGCCTCGGGTCCAAAGTAGTAAACGAGCTGTAATCGCCGTCCCATACGATGCTGTCTTTAAGTACCGGGCTGCCGGGGGTCGTCATGTCAAAACCATACCACCTGTATCCGAGATACGGCCCAGCCGGCATACCGCTGGTCACGTTTCCAGACCCGACATACAGGTATCCGTTCTTTGGATTCCAGGCGGCCGTCTCAGTGACAAGTCCCTTAAACACCGTGTCAGCGAGGGCGTACGGGCCGAGGGTACCGTTGTCACTGTGATAGTGCAGCGTATACGCCGCCGAGTAAATCGGAATAAAGACATCGTTCCCGTCCGGAGTTACCATCGTGACTCTTGAATACCCTCCGTAGGTACTCGTGTCTACCGAAATCAATACGGATGAGAGATCTTCCGAAAGGGCTATCGGGCCCACGCCAGACGTTGGCAATACCGGTACCAGAAAAACCTCACCTGCCGCATCCACGGACGGAGAGCCGAGCGAACTTGCGTAACCTGGAATCGGGTCTGTGGCGGTGGCCATTTCATCGCCGGTCTGGTAGTTGATCCTGTGCAGAACGTCGCTCCCCTTCAACATCAGAATGTTTCCGTTCTGATCCGTCGTCATTCCGTATCCGGTGCACGGCGAGAACAGAGTATCGACGCTGCCGTTGAAGTTGAAATACTGGTACTTGTGGACCAAGCTGCCGTCAGGTTTGTAGCAGAAAAGATCGCCCGTGCCTGCGTAAGTGCCGGCGCTTGTCTGGATGCTGTCGCTCCTGTTGATGTACGGAGCGAACCAAAGCCTGCCCATCGGGTCCGTGGCAATTGTATTGTTCATTCCCGATGAAAAACTCATCGTGGTATCGGGGAAATACTTGACAAACTTCCACTGCGCACTGGCAGAACCGAACATTCCCGCCACTACGATAACACTGAGAAGAGGTAAAAGTCTCTTTACCATTTTGAACCTCCTTAAGTAGTCTGTTTGTATTGACAATGAATACCGGATGTCGATGTCCCGCCCTGTTCTGTTTCTCCTCTGCGGGACGCGCCGAAGCGCTTACATCCGACCTTTGACGAACCTGACTCCGGGCACACACCACCTCCTCTCGCCAAGAACATGAAATTTTGTCTGCTGCTGTATTTCCGACTATCGATTTCCATAATACGGGGCGCCCTGTTTTCCTGCCACGATCTGCAAAAGCTCACCTGCCGCAGTGCTGGTATACAGGTTGGACCCGATCCAGGCGAAAGCCTTGCACGGTGAATTCAACACCTTGCTCGTCGTGTACAATGCAAAACGTTTCTCCACGACACCGCCCGGGTGCACTACAATCAGGTAATCCGATGAGTCCGTTCCCGCATACATGTCGCCATCGGCGGAGAATGTTATCGCATAGATATTGTTACCGCCCGTCGGATCGGTGGCGAGATCGAAATACATCTGCGGAGTTCCGATCGAGTCACCGATGACGGGTGCCTGAAACACCTGACCGGCAGCCGACCCCACATTGGCGGCAAAGTAGAGATCGCCGTTAAAGTACCGTATCGCGCGAACGTTGCCGGTAAATGGGAATGATTTAACGCTGGCGCTCGGAGATATCATGTAGATATCCTTGTTATTCCCGCCGACCCATAAGTTGCCGTTCGGGTCGAAGTCCAGGCAGGAGAAAGAGGCACCGGTGGCCACCGCCCACGGCGTTCCCGATTTGCCCTGCGAAAGCTTGTAGACCGCCCGAACGCCTTTCGCGGCATAGATATCGCCGCCGCTCCCGAACCTGATATCGGCCCACGAGACGTTTCCTGCCGTAGGCAGAGCATACGGAGTAGCCGCCCTGATGCCGGTCACGGGACCGAGCTGGAAGATACCCTCGTCCTTCGTGCCGCTCAGATTGATATTTGAAATCGACGCGTAGAGGGAATCGTCGGGACCGACCGCGAGACCGTACATGCTCTCTCCGGCCGCAAGGTGACTGAAAGGAGAGATCGCGGACACCAGGCGGTAGTTGTACGTCGAGCTGGAATACTCGCTGTAAAGAGTAGACACTCTGACTTGTATCGTATCGCCGGAAATTGCGGGTGCTATCATCGCCAGTCGGGTCGGACTCGCACTGATGATCGGAAGAAATCCGTGCGCGTAATACGCCAGCGCTTTTGTCGAATAATTCATGAAGGAGATCTGGTTGCTGTCCAGCCCCGCCGAAAAGTTCTTCCCATAGATTACTATCGTGTCGATGCCTGCAAGCGCACTCCCGGTCGGAGTCAGGCTGTCCACCACGGGCTGCGGACCGTTTCCCAGATTCTGGTTGTATAAGCTCGGCGAATCGACCTTTGTGCACCCGTCAAAGTTCAGAGTTACAGCGACGGAAAGGAGAATCGCCGTCAACCCTGCCAACGCCTTAAGAGTTGTTTTCATTATTCTTCACCTCAATAAGCGACAACAAATGAGAGTCTTTGAACATCGGAGAACCCGCCGGTGAACGGGGTCCACGAATAGTCTATACCAAGGCTGACACCGGCGATATCCTTATGTATGCCGACTCCTGCCGTGACACCATACACGTCGTTGTTGAACATGTAGCCTCCGCGGAGGGACAATATTTGCATGAAATTATACTCCGCACCTACGTTGACCTGCTCCGGGTAATCTCTCGGATGTGTAGCGCCGGCAGCTATTATCAGCGATTGATTCTTACTGTCGATGTTCCACATATCGAGAACGTTCATGGAGATTCCCAGATTGAAAATCAGAGGGAGATCGAAACTTTCCGAAACGTATTTGAGCTGGCGCGAGAAGTTTCTCACATCCATTCCGAAGGCCAGGCTCTTGAATCCGGTCTGATAGATCATTCCGAAATCGAATGAGACCACGCTCAACTTCGACCTTGAGGAGGCATAACTGCCGTCGGTGTTGATGCTCGTCACGCTTGAGCCGAGATCCTGGAAATCGTAGTTCACATTGCCGCCCACCGCGAATCTGTCGCTGATCGACTTTGCGTAGCCTATTCCGGCAGAATAAGCCGTCGGCGAAAAAGTCCCGAGATCCAGGTATCCGTTGGCATTATTCGCTATTATCGTCTGGTCCATCGAACCGTAATTGACCGATCTGAAATGGAGACCTACAACGCCGTATTCTCCATGGGCCGGACTGACCGCGATACTTCCGTAAAAATGTTTTATGTCTGCAATCCAGCCTATCTGCCCGACGGAAACCGACACGCCGTTTTCGAGTCTCGCCATGCTTGCTGTGTTGAAGAACATCGCCGTCGAATTCATCTCAAGAGATGTCATCGCCTCTCCCATCGCTGCCGCGCGCGGGTCGGTGGCAACGTTCAGGAAGTCGAAGCCGGATTGCGCCAGCTTCTGCTGCGCAAGCGCGCTGGTGACGGAGAATCCAAGCACTGACAACGCGCAGATTGCAAAAAGCTGCATTTTCTTCATTTCATGTCTCGTTTTCATATGGGTCACCTGATGACAACGAATTTCTTGATTGCGGTCTGTCCCTTCGGAGTCTGGAACACTACGATGTACACTCCGCTGACGACAATCTGATTGGAAGACGTAGTGCAATCCCAATATTCGTCCCCGCTTCCATTGATATGCTGCAGCGTCTTTATCAGCTGTCCCAGCTCTGTGTAGATCTTGATGGTGCATTCGGGCGGTATGTTCAGAAAAGCTATCTGGTTGGGTTCCCCCGGATACCGCAGGACATTCTGGGCCGCCGAGATATTGAACGGATTGGGCACGATTCTGATCACGTCGTTAAGGCTGGCGCTGCTGTTTTGCGTCGTCGAAAACCTGATAAGGCTGTCCCCGGCTGCACTTGACCTTATAAGTACGCCGGTGGCTTCCGGGTCGCCTGTTCCCGTGCAAACTATTTCTCCCGACATGTTCGGTGAGACACCGGTCAGATTGAGCGACCGAACGGTAAATATCGCACCGTTGTTTATGTAGACCGCATGGAGCGGGGGAGGAGTGGTTATTCCGCTGACAGTGAAGACTGCTTTGACGGGTGCCGAGACGCCCGGTCTCAACAGCTTGGCCGGATCGTAAGTTTGGGTCAAATACCTTCCGCTCTGTAGCGCAACTCCGGCGGGCGTACCACCTGTCCCATTGTTGTCGGACGCGTTTCCTACAGATGTAATGTAATAGTAGTAATCAAAGCCGCGAATTGCCGACTTGTCGTCGTAACTCGTCACACCCGGCGATGCGTGGAAGAGCAACGTGTATGCGCTGTCCACCAGTCCCTGCGCGCGGTAAATGTTGTATCCCGTGACCGTCGGGCCGCCCGACGGTGCAGTCCAGGTAAGGGAAATCCTGTCTCCACCCGACGTGACGGTGAAGGTCGGGGGTGGCAGCGGAGGCTGCGGTATGCTGTAGCCCGAGTGGTAATTCAGGATCGCCCTGCGGAAAGTCTGGAACAGAGAGTCCCGCCCTGTATAAACGGAGTCATCCTTCTGGGCAGGCGTTATCTCTCCCCATTTGAACCTGTGACCTACACTAATGCAGGCCTCGCGGCTCAGGCCGGCAGCAGCTTCTGCCATGACGATGTGGAAACTCTGACCGGGGGCAAGATTGTATGGTCCATAACCCTGGGCGGCACTCATGCCGCCGGTTGTACCGAACGACGGGTCGCCGTAGACCCCGACCTTATCGGCCATTCGCTGCCCGGACCAGCTCACCGCCCCGTTGATCCAACCGACGTTCTGTCCCAGAGACATCATTTGGTACTCAGTCTGCATTATCCCTCCGTTGAACTGGGTAATGCTGTTGGCCTGGTTGAAGGCATCGTCCGAGCTTATATATGCAGTGGTGCTCGGCTGGCCGGGGTCGTCTGTTGTATCGGTGGGTGACGTGTCGGCATGGATGGTGCAGACTCCGATGAACTGGGCTGCGCCCAGCCGGCCGGTCGTGTCATTAGCGGGCGGACCTGGCTGTGCGGACGAGTTCAGCCAGATGGGGCCACCGATATTGTCGCTCGTAGGTGCGCCGCCACCCAGGCCCGGCATCCCGGGCACATTGAAATCATAACCGCTGCTCTTGTAGTTGCCCTGCCACGAATAGATAGCCCGAACGTCGTCGTACTTGTTTACCGGGTCGCTTTTCAGCACCTGACCCCCGAAGAACGTAGTTGCCGGGCTCGGCCCGTCAACGCCGCTCACGCTGTTATTTTCATTTATTCCCCATCCTGAGGAATTGGTCCCGACAACGTAGCGTGTTTCCGCACATACTGCATACCTGTACTGTAACAGTATCCGTATGCTGTCGAGCGGCTGGCTGGAAGTATTTATGAAAGTGTAGTCATGGATTACATAGTTGTCGTTGAACTGCTGACTGAAACCGATCAGCTTTCTGACCATCGTCAGGCCGATATATGTCCGGACGCTGTCATAAATAAGGCGATCCATCTTCTGACCCGGATTCGTATTATCCACGTCAGGAGGAATGCTGTAGGATGGATTACCGTCGACAACAACCTGCGGCAGTGCAAACCTGTCCGTTGTCGTCAGCTCCTGGGGCACGAATTCGGAGGCATCGCCGTTGTACCTCGGACCGAAGTGGACGACCTTATAAGGCCATACGGAGTTGTCCTTCGGATCCTTCCAGTTTCTGACTCCGATCCACAATCCCTTTGCGGCGATCATATCCTGGTTTGGATGGATCGCGGGCCATCTGCATCCGTCCTGCTGGACCGTGACCCTCTGTTCCTCGTACTCGCAACCCGCGCTCGAATACCAGCTCTGGAACGAACCTATATCCATCCACTTTACTGCGTACTGAGCGGAGGCAGACCCATTCCAAATTGTGAACATGAAGACAATACCGGTCAGAAAAGCTCCAAGATCCAAACTGATCGCATGCAGAGACTTCTGCCTTTTATCTATTTTGACAGTTGTAGCTCGTTTGAAAATTGGGCTTTGGAATTTGAAATTTACTTCAGTATTCAATTTCATTTCTTCCTCATTTCTAAACTTCTCATCTTCTGAACTTCTCAACCTGTTACGGTATGTCATATGTGATTCTGACCCCGTAATAGAATGTCCTTGGGTTCAGCATTGACAACTGCCATAGCATCGGCATCTGGATGTACGGTTTGCTTGACGACTGATAATCTCCGGGTCTGTCGTTCCCGGGCGTATTTGTGTATCCGAATTTCTGGTGAGTGGCATCTCCGGCAATCGAAGCAGGAAGGTGGAGGGATTCCATGTAGTTGTTGAAGTCATTCGTCCCGGCGCCGAGAAATCCATACAGGTACGACATGTATTTGTAGTTGAAGATGTTGTAGATATCGGCAAACAGCTCCATATCGACGCCGTAGAAATTGAATCCGCGGCTTATCCTGAGATCAAAGTTGAGGTAATCCTTCCACTGGATATTGTTCTGAACGCCGGGTATCGTCTGACCGCCGGACCAGGTGAACCACTGTCCTGCGGACCAACTGCCGAGAAGGTTGATATGCCAGTCCGCCAAAATCTTGACGCCGTCCCAATTCGGACCAAACCAGTCCGGTGTGAAGAAGTCCAGGTTGATTCTCGCGTACGGACGGGGAAGCGGTTTCGATTGAAAAATATCGCCCCACGGGTTATTCGGCGGGTTTGCCAGTTCCTGCAGTTCATACGCCCGTTGATCCGCGGGACTCTGATATTGCCATCTCCAGCCGAATCTGCCGCTGCTTGAAACCATATAGGTGTAGTTCGCGAATCCGTGTATCCAATCTCCGCTATTCTTGGAAAGCGTCAGCTCAAACCCTCTGATATCCTCGTATAGATTGCTGGTAGAAAGCTGATAGTTGACCAGACTGTTGGAACTCTGGAAATATGTAGTTGTCGGCTCATCCGAGACATCTTTGTAATAACCGGCGATATGGACGAGAAACTGGCCGAACAGACTTTGCTCAAATCCGAGCTCGTAAGCGATCGTTCTCGGAAGCGGAGCATTCGGGTCTGCCACGAATGTCACGTTATTAGTTCCCAGGTTCCGCTGGATCAGGTACAGATTGTTCGGAGTCGGCATTGAATAGAAGTGGCCGTAGTTGAAGTATAGCTTCGAATCTTCGGTCACCGGGAAGGATATGCCGAGCCGGGGCTCGACCATCACTAACGTCTTGGTGGGGCTGTGCGATACGGTGTCGAGTCCGATCGGATTGATTCCCGAAAAAATCAGGGAGTAGGGATCGCTGGTGTTATACCATTGCCCGCCGGCGCGAGATGCATCCACCCTCACGCCAAGGTTCGCAATCATTCCCTGAAACTCTATCTTGTCCTGGAGGTAAACCGATGCGCGGGTTGGAAACGTGTGCCAGTGCGACCAATTGTTGTTCGAAGTCAAAGCGGAATCGATCAGTCCGTAGTTGACGTTATTGTCGGTGTAATTGAATTCCACACCAGTCTTGATCTGGTTATAGTCGTCGACCTGGCTGGTCAGGTCGAGCTTGATGTTATAAATCGCGAGACTGCTGGTGTCGCGCGAGTCGCTCATTCCCAGACCGTTGTTGCTGAAAGTGCTCTGGTACGATTGGAAAGAAGGCGCCGCGGGCCAATAGCCGAACGGGAAATAGTTCGTGCTATAGTAATTCCCGAACTGGACCGATGAAGTATCCCTGGAAGAAGGCAGAGGAGCGTGATATCGGCTCCCGGTCTCCCGTATATTCACTTCATAAAATGTCTTCGGAGTGATTACGTGAGAAAACTTTGCGCCAACCATGTTGAAATCCACGCTGGTGGGATTCCAATACCAGTCGAAGTACATCCTCGAATCAGGATAGCTTTGCCCGGAGTACACCGGAGATAGTTGGCCTGCAACGTCCGAGCTGGTTTGAAATATTCCGTAAGAACCGCTCCGGCTCAGACTGGTACCGTCCTCCCGGGACATCATACCTTCGACGGTAAGCTCCATTCCCGGCCCGACATCCGAGGTAAGTTTCAACGAGCCGTTATAGGTTGTGTAGCTGTCCGTCGTCAGCGGGACCATATACATCGACTGTTGGGTTACGTATGATGCCCAGAAGCGAAGGTTGCCCAGATCCTTCCCCACTAACGGGAAAGGTCCGCCGAAACTTGCATCAATGCTGTAGTTGGGTTTCTTTATGCTGAAATCCTTCCGGTGTGTCCAGGCCCAGAGCTTTTGAGCTGCAACCGGGCTCAAGAACTGCGCTGAATCTCCGCTTGCGAGGGATTTCTCTGCCTCGGCAATCCATCCGTTAAAATTGGGATATTGCGATTGAGTCGATGCGTCCCATGCGCCGTCTTTCGTGCCAAAATAGGCAACGGCAGGATCCATGTAGGGTCGGACGAAGTAAGTGTTAAGTCCGTTGATCGGGCCGCCGAAATTTTGCGCCTGCGGCGGGGCAATTCTCGAAAGCACGCTTATCGTGTAGTGGTCTCGGCTTCCGCTGTTCGTCGTAACGTTCACCACGCCCGACCTGATATCGCCGTACTCCGCGTTGAATCCGCCGGTTTGCACCTGAATATCCTTTACAGAAGTCATGCTTATGTTCGTAAAGGCATAATTGCTGCGCTCGTCGCGCAGAGTAAAGCCGTCGACCATGAAAGCGGTCTGGTCGCTTCCCGCGCCGCGGATTACGATGCCGCTGCTGCCGCTCTGGATCCCGGCCTGGAGAAGAACGGCGCCTGCCACTGTTACGGTCGGAATTGAAGCGACTTCTGCCGGCGAGATGTTGATAGTGCTTGCGGATACGTCTTTCTGAATGACCGGCCTCTGAGCCACGATTGTTACCTCGCTGGTCGTCACGGCGGCTTCAGACATCTTCAAGTCGATGGTTGTCGTTTGGTCAATTGCCACGCGAACGTTCTCGATTGTTGTCGGTGCGTATCCGACCATCGAGGCTTTCAATACGTAAGTTCCGGGAGTTAAGTTTAGAATGACATAATACCCGTTCAGATCGGTAGAAGCTCCCAGGGTTGTTCCCTGCACCATCACGGTGACACCCACCAATTTCTCCCCCGTAACGGCATTGGACACGGTTCCCGAGATTTTACCGGTTGTCTGGGCGAAGATAACGGATACATTGACCAGACCAAGGCATAGGTACACAATTAGCCTTCTCATTTTAGCTGCACTCCTGCCTAGAGTTAGGCGACGCTTTTGAGTTGATATAATCATTACAATTTCCCCTTGGAAGGGCATCACCTGTAAACACTACTCGATCTTTCCTCCTGACTCTCGTCGTCAAAGTATTCCCGGGCACGGCCTGAAGACTTCGGGCAGAGAAGACTGGCAGCTCCAGCTAACCAGGTAAAGCAAGTTGGATCTTGGATACTGCCACAAATCGCCGCACGCTTCTTCTTCCAGGGCTTCCCAAAGAAAGCACTAATCGAATACTATTTCTTCTGAATAATGAGGCAGGAAAAGCACACCCATCCACTTCCGAAAAGAAACCGCACGACTTTTCTCTTACTGGAGAGGACTTCGGGGCACGACTCCGGCTTCTCCTCCTGACTCTCGCTGACTGACTAATATTCGTATTTATTTCCGTTTTGTCAAGTCCGGCTGCTAATGATTCGGCGAACGTCACTCAAATGATGACCTCGCTTGAATGGAAGACGACCAATTTTTGAAAGATCCGGCTTGCTTCCAGTTTGTTAACGGGTCGGCCAAAAGAGATCGACAAAGCGGTGTCACCGGGCAAAGCCCGGAGCACCCTACTTTCGAACGAGAAAGGATTTCAAGCACGACTTTGTCCCTTTCTCCCGACTCTTGCTGCGGAAGCCCCGGTTCAGCCTGCGGTCTATCACGGCCGAGTCGAGTAGTGTTAGGAAACGGGGATGGGTATCTTTTGACTACGGTATGATTACAGCAAAAGACCCGTAAACACTACTCGATCTTTCATCCTGGCTTTCTCATCCAGAATATGTTGTGAAGCCACCGCACCTGACGAATCCAAGGCTCCAAACGAAGGAATCTGAGTAATTTACGTTCCGGAAAAGCGCACGACTACCATTTTCCACACACGTAATTAACTTGAGAGCACGACTCTTAGTTTTCCTTCTGGACTAATATTCTACTTTACTTCCTTTTTGTCAAGTGTTTCTCTCAAGAATTCTTCCAAGTGCCGTGGAAATACGTTTCCCCATGCGCAGATTTCGCCCCCCGGACAGGCTCGTAATGTTTATGATCACCCCCCTCTGTCGCTGCAGATTAATCTGACTGCCGCGGATTGAACGATTTCATTCACTCCACGACAACCCGAACCCTCCGTCAGTCCCCCTTCGCCCGATTCCTCCTCACTACTGTGACAACTGCAGATGCTGCTGCATTGGCTCCGCAACTATCCACGCCGACAGTCTCGATCTTATGCCTGCCCGCTTGAGCATTGAACCACACCCAATCGAACGGGGCGACGGTATCATACCCGATTGATTTACCATCTACGTAGAAGTCGACCCTCACAAACTTCGCGTTCATGTCCGAAGCATTCGTACTGATTATCACGTTGGATCCCTCCACGATATCCGCACCGTTTTGCGGGTCCACAATCGCGATGCTGGGGCGGCTTTCGCCTGCAACATGCTGAACCGCAGCTTCCGGCATATTCCCCGTCGCCATTGCAATTACGAGTGTCCCTACCGAATCTTCGCCGCTGATTTCCCAGCACATGAGACCGCCGAGCCGGTATGCTTTCACATACTGGTACTTAAGAGTAACCGACTTGGCATCGTCGTAGGACCAGAAGACACTGTCCTTCGGATCGTATAGAGACGGCGCCATGGCAAGTGTGTCCCAATGGTATTCATATCCTTTCGAAGGCAGCGTTTCCAGGTAGGAATAGAGACTCGAGGCACCCTCGTCCCCATTCGGGGCGGCGCCTGTCGATAGCTGGTAAAGCCCGGCGTTTACCGACGCGACACCTCTCCAGCCGTGGCCGTAGAAAGCGACTCCCGGCACTACCTTCGCTTTTTCTACCCCGAGCGAATCGACAAAAAATCTGACGGAGTTGTCGAAAGACTGCGGATCTGCGGACGTATCGGCAGGCGATGTTAATAGATTAGTATGATGGTTGGTGACCGTGCTCCATCCGCCGGCAAAGTCGTACGTCATCACGTTGTACCAGTTCAGGTATTTCTGGTCTCCTCTTATGTCGTACTGCGGGGCATGCTCCTTCGAGGCGGGCACTGCGGCGGTAAGCATCAGTTCTGGGTTGACGGAATCGAGTTTCGCCCGCATCAGGGCATAGAAGGCAGTAAGGTTGGCTTTGTCTTCCGCGTTGAAATGATTGCCGGGCATTCCGCCGCCGAGCGGATATTCCCAGTCTATGTCCACCCCGTCGAAAATACCGGCCGCGACTCCTTTGCCGCCGGCTCCATCTGCGACCGGCAGGTTTCCAAGGATGTACCTGTCTATTATGGAGTCGGCAAATTGTTGTCTCGACCGCGGCGTCAGGAATGCATCTGAAAAGTAACCGGACCCGGTCCAACCGCCGATCGACATAAGGATCTTCAGGTTGGGGTGACGTGATTTGAGTTTGCGGAGCTGGTTGAACTGTCCGCGGAGCGGCTGCGCAGGATCGTCTGCGATTCCGTCGATGCTCATGGAGTCGGAATAGACCTGCTCGTATGCTTCATATGCATCTTTGAAACCCGGCACGATTACGCCCGCGGAATCGGGGGCGGGCTCTGAGAATGCATAAATCAGAACCGTAAGCTTGCCGGCCGCACCCGTTTTCTCAAGGACTTTCGCAAGGAATCGATCATGCTCTACTCCCCATTCGGGATAATATGCCACGACTCGCAATCTCTGCGCAATCGTGGCTGGAGGTTCGAAAATCAAGAGAATGGCAAAAACCGTAAGAAGGAGCGGCATCTTCATGGATCATGCCTTATTCAGAACTTTTGCCGGATTTTTCTTCTGTTCCGACGACTCCTTGCAGTTTCCCATTACAACTTCGATCTCGTTCAGAGAGCCGGCAGGCTGAATCGGAATCGGTTCTTCAATTACATTCCCGTTCAGCTTGACTGAGCAAACGCCCTTTTCCGCTTTGCCCGGGTTGCTTACGCGTATGTGGTATGTTGCACCGCGCCACTTCCTGGTTACTTCGAACCCATCCCAGTCGGGGGGAATACACGGGTCGATGACGAGCCCGTTGTACGACGGCCTGATCCCGAGAATGTATTTCGTCGCCGCGGTATAATTCCAACCGGCGCTGCCTGTCAGCCACGGATGGCGGGCTCGGCCGTAAGCGGTATGATCTTTCCCCATGATGAACTGGCAATAGGAGTAAGGTTCCGACTGGCGAATCTCTATGATGTCGTTCTGGTTGTAGGGAAGGAGTGCATCGTACAACTTCATTGCAAGTTCTCCGCGGCCGAGTTTGCACTCCGCAATGATAGCCCACGGATTCGGGTGACTGAAGATAGAGCCGTTCTCTTTTATGCCGGGATAAACGCGCGTCGCGTAGCCGATTTCATCGTTCGGTTTCGTAAACGTCGGCCAGTTCAGGTGTATTCCATACGGCGAGGCGAGATGCTTGTGGACCGAATCCATAGCCTTTTTCCCGCGCTCCGGAGATGCCGCTTCCGACAATACCGCCCAGCTGTTGCTTTCAAGGAATATCTTACCTTCCTCATTTGCCTTGACGCCTATCTTCATGCCGGAACGGGTAACGCCGCGTGCATACCATTCGCCGTCCCACAGCTCCCGCTCGCATGCTTCCCGGACTTTCTCCGCCACCTTCGAGTACTTCGCGGCATCGTCTTTCCGACCGAGGTAGTCGGCGGCATCGACGAAATATTTCAGCGCCCAGTAGTGCATGAAAGACACCATTGCGCTCTGTCCGCCGCCGAGGTTCAGGCAGTCGTTCCAGTCGGCCCTCAGCCCGAGAGCGATTCCGTTTTCTCCTACCTGTTCGGTCGTGAAATCGAGCGAGCGCTTCAGGTGTTCGTAAACAGTCCCCTCTCCCTTGTCCGCGAAAGGGACAACCAGGTCGAGGAATGCGGCATCGCCGGTCTCTTTCACGTACTCGCAGACGGTTCCGATTATCCACAGCGCATCGTCGGAACAAACGTCTTCCATACCGTGAATGATGGACTCCGCGCTCGGCGTCGGGACGACGGTAGGAAGTTTCACGCCCGGCAGCTTGTCCCCCTGCGGTTTGAAAACTTCCGGATCGAACAGGTGAAGCCCGTAACCGGCACTGACCTGCCCGTGGAGAAGTTCGACTATGCGTTCCTTCACTTTGGACGGATTGGTGTGAGGCACTGCCATAGCATCCTGGGATGTGTCGCGGTAGCCGAGCCCCTTCCTCCCGCCGACTTCTATGAAAGAGGCAAAGCGGGACCACACGACACACGTCTCAGCCTGGTACAGGTTCCATGTGTTGATTGAAGTATCGAACCCCCTGTTGGGTGTCCTGCATTGAAATATGGAAGTCTTGTCTTCCCAATACTTCTTCAAGTCGTTGAATGCCAAATCCACATTGGCGGGCTCGGAATATTTCTTCTTCGCTGAATATCCTTTTTCCTTTCTGGAACCTACTCCGAGCATGAAAATCAGCCGAACTTTCTCGCCGGGTTTAAGGCTCAATCTCTTATGCAGGGAGGCACAGTGGTTGCCGCCAAGTTCCGTGCTGTTCCCGCAGACCCCGCGCTCGACTGCGGCAGGATTTGTCTCGGTCCGGTAGCTTCCGATGAAAGTGTCGCGGACGCAGTCATAGCTGTCCGGGTCGAAATTCGCTGCGAAGAAATGATATGTCCAGGGCTCATAGAAGAAATCGTACTCGATGATGCCGTCTTTGTAATTCGAACCGCTGGCATAGAGGCTCATCTGTAGATTCTGATTGTCGATCTCGACATGATGGAATGAAAACTCGGCATACGAAAAGATGCTGAGCTTGCGCGGCTTCTTCCCCATGTTCACAATCTTCACGTCCCAGAGCTCGACATCGTCGCTTACCGGAATGAACATCAGCTGTTCGGCCTTTATTTCACGGTACTCGCACTGGAATTTTGAATATGACAGGCCGTGTCTCGTGGTGTACCTCGCCTCATTGAGGTCTTTTCCCACCGGCTGCCAGGAAAGCGACCAGTATTCCCCGGTTTCATCGTCGCGGAGATAGACATAGTGGCCGGGGCGGTCGAGAGGTACGCCGTTGGGACGGAACCGAGTCACCCTGTGATCTTCTGTCGATTTGTGAAATGTGTACCCGCCGGCATTGTGAGATATTACAGTACAGAGATCCTTGACGCCCAGGTAGTTGGTCCATGACACCGGAACGTCCGGGCGGTCGATTACATATTCCCTCTCTTTATCGTCGAAATAACCGTAGCGCATTTTCTAGTTTCCAGTTCTTAAGTTCTTGTGTGCCGGGACGTACAGCGTAAATTGTTCGCCGGGTCCAGTTGTGACTCTTGCCCTTTTTTCATTTCTGCTCCGCCCCCGATTCGACAGCGAGCGATGGGCCAGCAGAACCGGCAACGTCGTCCTCGGTCTTCCTGAAGGGCACCAGCCATGCCACGAGAAAAGAGGGTATCGTCGAGATCATTACCCACAGGAAAAAATGTCTGTACCCGAGGAAGTCGCTCACAAAGCCGCTGAGCGCCGACGGAATCATCAGTCCCAGGTTCATGACTCCGGTCGCAAATGCATAGTGTGCCATCTTGTATTTTCCGGGGGCGATCTGCTGCATCATGAACAATGTCAGCCCGATAAATCCGAAACCGTAACCGAAGTACTCCAGGACTGTCGCCGTCCCGATGAGGTAAATGCTCGTCGGGGTTGTGTATGCCAGGACCGTGTATACTGCGAACGGGATATTGAAAAAGGCGCACAAGATCAGGAGCGACTTGCGGAGTCCCTGCTTTGCCGTGAAATAACCGGCCAGGATGGAGCCCAGGATGAAGGCTATCGACGGGAAGATGCCGTAGACGATTCCGATTTGAGAAATCGAGAGGCCCAGTCCGCCGGACGATCGGCTCGCCTTGAAGAAGAGCGGGACAATCTTCATTGCCTGGCCTTCGGCGAACCTGTATAGAATGATGAACACTATGCCCCATGCTATGTACTGTTTCCGGAAGAAGGTCCTCACCACATCCCAGAACGTGCCGAATGCTTCGTGTGCCGTTTTGACCTGCATCGAGGCTCCGCCTGACGGAAGCATCCTTGTATGGTACAGGCTGAGCAGAACCATTATCGCACCGAAAAGGCCCATGACAATCATCCATGCATGTAGCACGCCGACGGAGTCTTCCAGCTCCCCGGCGAGGAATACGAATGCTCCCTGCGAGAGTACCTTCGCGACATTGTAAAACGCTCCCTGCCAGCCGACGTACTTTGCCTGTTCCTTCCCTGTAAGCACATTTATATATACACCGTCTGCCGCTATGTCGTGAGTAGCCCCGTTGAATGCGACTATGGCAAGGAGGGCGAGCGAATACTGGAAGAAATTCGGAAGCTTTAGACTCAGGGCAATCAGCCCAAAACCGACACCTCCGAGAAACTGAGTCGCGACCACGAAATATTTCTTCGTCTTGAACATTTCCAGGACCGGCCCCCAAAAGGGCTTCAGTGTCCAGGGAAGTATGACGAGTGTCGTGAAGAGGGTAATGTCGGCATCGGATATCCCGAGCGATTTATACATCAGAACAGTCACGACGTTGATGGTAACGAACGGAAGCCCCTCAGCGAAGTAGAGTGTCGGAACCCAGAATGCAGGACTGATTTTCCTGTCAACCTTGTCAGTCATCGACCATACCTTCCAGTGAATGAATTTCCCGCCGCGCGACAGCCCCCTGTCGTCGGCCTGTTTGCCGCATCTCGCAGCCTCCGGATACATGCATCCGTCGCGGCTTCATTTCAAGAGAATCATCTTGCCGGTCGCAGACTCTCCACCGGCACGCAGGACATAGAAATAGACGCCGCTCGGCAATTGTGTCCCGCCAAACGCCGCGGTATGATTACCCGGACCCTGTCGCGCGTCAACCAGTGTCGCGATTATCCTCCCGAGAACATCGTAGACCTTCAGCGTTACTCTGCTCGCCGTCGACAGTTGATATGCGATAACAGTCGTTGGATTGAACGGGTTTGGATAATTGCCATAGAGCCTGAAACCTGCGGCAATTTGTGGTCGTAATTCAACGGCCGTCACTTCCCTGATGGCTTTTGCGGCAGCTTCGAGTAGCGGCTGTCTCCCGTTGTAAAGATCCTGGCTGAGCTCCCAGATCATAATCCCGCCGAGTCCCTGCCTGATGCTGAATTCAGTTTTTGCTTTCACTGAATTGGTGTCTTCGTACGTTATAAACTCGGTCGAATCAGAATTGACCAGAAATGGCTCCTCAGTCGCTTCGTACCAATGATAGGTCCAGCCGGATGCCAAATCGTTCACAATGTCGGGATAAGTGGTATTCGTGACGTTGGTGTTGGTCAATTTCTGGTATAGGCCGACCGCATTGAATTGATCTCCGTAAAACGGCACACCCAGGACAAGCTTGTTCGTCGGTATGTCAACATGAACAAGCTGCCGGTTGACGTAGTAAGTCCCCCTTGAAAGCCAGTATGAGATGGCTGTTGAGTCGGAACCGGCCTGATTAGGATCGTCGGCGACCTGGTAAAGCGGCGCATTGAATCCCGCGTAGCCGGACCACGACCCCACAAAATCATAGCACATTATATTGAACCAGTCTACATAGTTGACCAGGGTTACAAAATCAAAATTCTGGCCGCCGCTGCTTGTTGCAGGGATTGCCATCGTGATGAGCCAACTCGAGTCTTTACTGTCGAACGCCGACCGCATATCCTCAACAAGTGAATCCAGGTTATCGGCTTGGGTTGCATTCGACGGCGTTTCCCAATCGATGTCTACTCCGTCATAATTGTTTTTTTCCAGGAAGTTCACGATGTTCGAAATCAAAACCGCACGGAGAGCCGAATCGCCGGTGGCAGAGGCAAAGCTCGCGCCGCTGCTTGCACCGCCGAGCGAAATAAGCACCTTAACGCCAGCCGAGTGCGCCGCACTGACCAGCTGCGGAAATGGTATCCCACTGTCGAAGCTCAGACTTCCGTCGGAATTGGGTGTCCCAAATGCCACAATGATATCGGTGAGATTAGAATACTCGATCTCGTTGTAAGGGAGCTTGCCGGAGTTCCAGCTTGCATAGTAGCCGACGATCTTCTGCTGTGCGAGAGATTTGCCCGGAACAAACAAAAAGCAGAAGACAATGAGGATGGCCGAAACGCGTAATCCTTGAAAGCTGCCCTCGGGCGACACGACAGATTCTCCAAATTATAATTAAAAAAGGACGGAGTTAAGAATAACCGGGGCTGTTCTCCGCAACAGCCCCGGCCCAGAAGGAGGAGTAGTGCTTCCTACTTAAGGAGGATCATCTTCTTGGTCAAAAGGTTAGATCCCTGCTGGAGAGTGTAGAAATAAACTCCGCTGGCAAATCTGTCCATGTTGACGCTGTAAATGTAGTTCCCCTTCGCCTTGTAGCCCTGGTCGACAACCATGACAACCTGACCGAGGACGTTGTAGACTTTCAGGCTTGTCATTCCGTTATTCGGAAGAGAGATCTTAATGGTAGTCGAAGGGTTGAAAGGATTCGGATAGTTGTTGTCAAGGGCAAACTTCGAGGGGACGGCCTCAGGAAGCGGCTTGACAGCAGTGAGCCCATAGAACCAGTAGAGTGATCCGACTGGTTTTCCGTCAGTAGCAGCCGTCATCAGGGTACTGTTGCTGTACTTCAGATCTTTTGCTTCAGGCAGCGGCCATGGGGGCATATAGTTGAGAGGCTCTGGCTGCGGTATGTCTGTGATCTGACATCCGTACGTTTGAGTGGTGCCCGCTCCGCCTCTAACCGCGGCGAAGTAGCCTTCGAGACCGTCACCATAACCAGTTCCCGCCGTCAATGCAGCGTCGATTGAAGATCCGAAGCCGGGATCAAGATTCAGGTTTCCGGACGCGTGGAAACCCGGCCAGACGGTGGAATTGTTGAACATTGCCTGAGTTTGGGGATTCATGAATACCGGCGTGTAGACTGAGTCGAAACCTGTGGCCGCATGCGCCGTGTCGTTCCAGCTCTGATAGAACGATGTAAGCGCGGACGAATAGTAATAGTCATTGTTCTTTACTTCGATGGTCCGCATTGCTTCGGCAGCAAGAGAATCCGAGGCGCCGTTTCTCGCATGACCGAGAAGCATGGCGGCACTTCCCGAATCAAGCGGTACAAAATCGATTAAAGACGGCAGAGAGCCGGCCCTGAACGAGTCCCATCCACCGGAATATTCCGTATAGTTCGTTCCGCCCGCATAAGTATTATAGAAGAGGTTGTTATCGATCTTAGCATTCACTGCCCTCCCGAGGAAGAAGGGATTCTTGAAGGTGTTGACGATGTCGCAATGGCTGCATTCGAAATACTTCACGATTGGTGTGGTCGCAGCGCACATGTATGCGGCGATACAGTTGATCGTGCAGTTCCTGATGACGATGGAATCCGTCTGCCATGAGCCTGCACCATTCTGATCGCGGATGAACTCGCCCTCATAGTAGTCGGAGACCGAGTTGATCGAATTTCTCATGGTACAGCTGTTGATATAGAGATTGTCGCCGTTCGATTGGTAACTGAATGCGTCACCGGTTATCATATCGAACACTAGGTTGTCGGCATAGAGTGAAGTACTGTCTGCAAGTATCGAGATGGCAACCCCGTATCCAACGGTGTTATTGATCGCCACACCGAGGAAATAAATGTTACTCACGTTAACGGTCGTCCCTTTTCCGTTGAAGGCGAAGAATGTGCTGGGTATCGAACCGTCAGAAAGTACATCAGGCTGAATGGTCGGAAGCGCACCCGTGTTGGGGTCCGGCACGCCTACAATCGACACGGAAGACTTGATGGTCATGGTCGCGTCGAATATGTAAGTGGTATCGGTGGAAACCAGTTGGTACACGCTGTGGTTCTGGAGTCCTGAGCTCGTGGTGTCCGCTCCGATTACAGTATCGAGCGGTCCCTGACTCGCGTAGACCGCGAGCGTTCCGCTTTGAGCAAACGAGTGCCGCGGCAGCGCCAGAAGGCAGAAGATCGCGACAATCGCTGAAGCAGTGAATAACTTCTTCATGTTACTTCTCCTCTTGTTAATGTTCACCTAACTGTGATTGCGAACTGCGGGTTGCGGTCCGCACAATAAGAAAAAATCGTATTTCCTCACCACCTCCGTTTCATGCGCGGGATTTGGTTCATGTCAGAAATTTACTCTCAGCCCGAGGTCGGCGGTCAGACCATAGGCCTGCTCGGATTGCGGCACGCCGGTCGCCGCCTGGATTACGAAGACGTCGTTTTCGCTGTTCAAATTGCTCAGGTCGCCGTAGAGTTGTAAACCGTACCATGGCAGGCTCTGCTTCGCGGAAATATCCCAGCGCGTGTAAGCGGATTTCGTCGTGCGCAACTGCGGCCAGAAATTTGGGCCCGAAAAGATATTGTCCTGGTATATCATGGAGACCCTCACCGAGAAGCCCCGGTAATCGTACCCCACGGATAGATTGGCTATGTTATCCGGCTGGTAAAGCAGCCGGTCGGTAAAAGAAGTGTCGACATAGACGATTGCCCGACCGACCTTCTCAACATTCGTGTAAGGATAAATCGCCTTCGAAAAGACGTGAGTATAATTGACGTTAAGGACGAGGCCGTCGAATGGGTGAGGCAGATACCAGAAATGCGTTTCCCAGTCGAACTCCAGGCCATAATCAGTGGCGCGATGTGCATCGTTTACATAGCTGGCGATGGAGTATGTGCCCTTGGGTGGGGATGTCGGCCTGAACCCTGCGGGATAATAATTCAGAAGCTGATCGGTAGGAGGATAGAAGGTCCAGGGATAAATCAGGTCATCGATCTGCTTTAAGAATCCACCGAACGTCAGTAATCCGATCGAATTGTTATAAACCGAGAAATATGCATCGTAGTTCGTCGAGCGCGTAGGATTGAGCTGGGTGTTGTTCCATACTATTGTTCCGCCGGTCGACGCCGGTACATCTATCCTCGGAATTATCGCACCAAAATCCGGGTAAGACAGAGTGTGCGTATAAGAAAGACGAATATCGAACCACATAAACGGTTTGTATCTCAGAGAAACGTCAGGAAGCCAGTATCCGTGATTTACGGTTACCGTCGTGTCATAGTGCTGGTATGGTCCGCCCTGCGCCGACGCGCTGGTTTGCTGCCCCTGTGTACCGGTGTAGGTTGTCTGGAGATTCTGATATCGGACGCCGCCTATCAAGGTGACTTGCGGGCCAAAATTAACAGTCGCCATCGCGTATCCGGCGGACTGGTTTTCATGGCCGGTATAATTGTAGGTCGCTGATCCGAACGCATCGCGCGAATATGTAATCGCGTCGTTATTCTGGGCAATCAGCCCGAGGTTGTTATCAAGATAGCTTGCCATCTCCGAGAGCATCCCGTAATTCAGAGGGTAGACCATGGGATAACTTCCGCCGAGAAAAGTCCCGTAACTGTAGCTCGGATCTACGAACGGTGCCATCCTGATGTTATAGGGAGTCGCGAGATACTGAGACGGGATATTGAAGTGATTTGCTATCAGACCGTCGACATAGCCCGCGCTGGCGAGTCCCAGCCCGTCGCCTCGAGTCTGGCTGTAGAGATAATTCCTGTAGAGGTAACGGTACATTCCCCCGAATTTCAAGACGGAGGTGACGAAGTCGGAGAAATTTACATTGGTCTCAAGGTCCACGGAGCCGGATAGTGCGCGGGCGCCCAGGAAACTGGAATTAGTCTGCAATGCATTCAAATATGTCTGGGTGGTATCGTTGTTGGCCGCGCCAGGTATTTTCTTCGGATCCAGATTCGAAACCCCATACAGGGAGCCAATCCCTGCAGATCCCTGCTGGAAAGTGACATTCCAGCCGTGCGGATTCTTGGTCTCATTGTATGAATGGGAAAGCTCGACGTTGACATGGAAAACCGGGAGCTGGTACTGAAAGCGGAGCGCATTGATTATGATGCTGGACACACTGTCGCCGTACCCGAGGGAGTATATGTGGGTATTGTTCGACACGCTGTAACTCTCCCCACGGTCCAGTACGCTGGTCGGCCCCGTCCCGAAAAAATTGGAGAGTTTAATCGATCCTTCCGGAAGTTTGTAATCAAGAACAACCGTTCCATCATATCTCGATCTGTCCCGCGGAATGTCGTCGAGATTCAGACTCGAAGTGAGATATTGCGTAGTGCTATTGCCGTTATTGGTGTAACTGGCCCCTAATTGATTTGAGGTCAGATTTATCCTCTCCACATCCGCCTGTACAAAGACACCGAACTTGTCGTTGAAGAACCTGTTTTCGGCACTCGCGACATACTTATAATTGTTCAGTTTGTTATAAGCGTCCGATAAGCCATTGTAGCCGCCCTGAACAAGAAGCCCGAACTGGGGTACTCCGGGTTGTTTAACCTGCGCCTCACGCAACTCCAGATTAACGACGCCCCCGATTACATTCGCATCCATATCGGGAGTGACGGTCTTCGCGACTTCCATGCTTCCGAGGGCATTGGAGGAAATCATGCTCAGATCGACGCTCGCGTCGGCAGGATCAGAGGAGGGCAACTGGACCCCGTTAATCATGATGCTGTTGTACTTCGGCGCAAGGCCGCGGATCACGACTTCATCCGCTTCTCCTCCATTTCTGAGTACCGAAATGCCGGGAAGTCTTCCGAGCGATTCAGCAGCGTTTGCATCAGGCAGTTCCTGTATTCGAGCGGCCGACACGACGCTCACTATATTGCTCGATGAGAGTTGCTGGTTTATTGCCGCGTTCTGCCCGCTCGCCTGGGCTGTAACGACCACTTCTTTTCCACGGACCCCCACGGCTTCCAGCTTCAAATCGAGCTTCAGAGTAACTCCTTCTCCGACTGTTATTTTTCTTTCATCGGTTTTGTACCCGACGTATGACGTCCTGACTGTGTAGGAGCCCGGGGGTACGTTGAGGACTCTGTAGTTGCCGTTGAGATCGCTTGAAGCGCCCAGGCTGGTGCCGACAAGGAAGACACTGGCGCCGGGCAGCGCGTCGCCGGTCTGCGCGTCTCTCACATGTCCCTGAATGCTGGAATTGGCCGCGAGTGCATCGACACTTCCGAGCAGGCCAACAATTACAAACACGACCGCTGGAATGAAAAGGATCCTTCTGAGCATCTTGTTCTCCTTCGTAGGTTGATACCTTCACAAAGTCATCACTTACCAGATCCTGCATCGGGCAATGCCGGCAGGAGTGTCAATCGTTTGTTAATCCCACTATGGGATTTTGCTCAAATGTCTGCGGAGTTGACTAGCAAATGTACAAAATGAATTATAGGGGAAATAAGTACCGGTATGTTGGAAAACGCGGAAATTGTTTGTCAGGACGTCGTATAGAATATTCAAGAGCATTTCCCTTCTTGCATTGAACATCAAGGCGTTCTAATGGAACCGAAGCAATCTAATGTGCTGCAAGTTTATTTGCAAGGAAAATTTTCATAAAAAACAAACCGCCTACTTTTCCCCTCGCTGGCCCCAGAAAACGTGCAATATGTGCGGTTATGTTGAATTTCCCGGGGGAAAATTAACCGAGATAATATTCGCCCCGCTTATTTTGCGCGCGAAAAAACTATGAGGCGGTCTACTTCCTCTTTGTCTTTACCCCCACCTCGTAATGAGAGATCATCTAATCAGGAGAAGCGAGCTCTGCTCCGCCTCCGAAAGGTGGACACAGACCGGGACAAAAATAACCGGGGCCGTTGTCGACAACAGCCCCGGTCCAAAGAATAATTTGTAAGCGTCTACTTCAGAAGAACCATCTTCTTTGTCATCAGGTTGGAACTCTGCTGGAGAGTATAGAAATGGACTACGCTCGAAAGATTGTCCGGCGTGATATTGTATACATACACACCGGCGCGGATGAGCCCCCTCTGTCGCTTAGGACGATACTACACCCTTTGTGCGCGAGACATCAACGACGGGGTGTGGAAGGGATGCAGCCACCGAATCCTTTTTCGGTTTCGTGGGAATAGTTCAAGGGGAAGCATTAACAATTCCCGAACAGTCCTGTCCTACGGACCATTTCAAAACTTGAATTCGGATGAGTCGTTCAGGAGGCGAGTTCCACTTCCTCGGCACCGCCGTTTACCAGGCGAATATTCGGCACCTTGAAGTAGTCCGTCAGCACGAGGCATGCGGCGCCGATTGCAACCGAGTAATGACCCTGGGAGCTGGTAACTATGCGGAGCGCCTCGCCGGTCACCGCAAGGAGCTCGATGTCGATTATCCTTTTTATCGGCTCGATTATCACGTCGCCCAGCTCGGCAATGTCGCCGGATATAATGAGCATATCGGGATTGAAGGCCGCAACAATTCTGCTGATGTTCCTGCCGATCTGGTAACCGAGCCGCTCGAAAAATGATTTTGCAATCTCGTCCCCTTCCTTCGCCGCATCGATCATGATGGTGATGCCTATATCCTGAGGCGACTCGTCGTACTTCATCAGTATTTTGCCGTCGATGAGATGCGTCCTTATGTTCAGAAGCAAATCATGCAGGTCCGGCATCGACGGGTTGATTTCGCCCGCGGAAAACGATGAACCGCGATACAGCTCTTCGTTCACCAGGAATCCTATGCCGAGTGCCCCCACGCCCTCGTCGATCTCGACCAGCACGTTCAAACAGTTCTTGCTGTCGCGTCCCACGCCGATCCACTTCTCTCCAACCACGGACGCGTTTGCATTGTTTTCGACGAAGACGGGAAAGGGGAACTCATTCTTCAGGGCTTCCAGGAAACCAACATTCATCTCGGGCAGGACATCGGTCATCACCAGTACGCCGGTGTCGCTGTTTACGATGCCTGCGACCGCCACGCCGATACCGAGAACTTTCAGCGGGTCCAGCCGGAGATCGGCAAGGACCTCGTTCACAACTTTCACGAGTTCACCTGTAAGCTCGGTCAGCGTCTTGAAGCTCGCGATCTTATGCACCTTCTTGAAGGCAATCTCGGAACTGAAGTCGAGGACCACGACGGTAACCTGCCCGATCTCAAGATCCACCCCTAAGGCGTAAGCGGCTTCCTTGTTCAGCCCCCACAGGTACGGTCTCTTTCCACCCTTCTCGGTGGAATCTCCCTTCCCGAGGTTCAATACCAGAAAATTTTTAGTGAGATCTCTCAGTATGTTGAATATCGTGGACGGCTGCATCCCGGTAATCCGGACCAGGTCCGAACTCGAAATGACTTTGTTCAGCCTCACAAGATTGAGAACCAACCTCTCGTTTATACTCTTAACCAGACTGTGATCTCCGGTCTGCATTTTCATACCTCTTTGATGAACCCTAAAATAAAAGTCTCTGTGGAAGCGTCATGCTAGAAAACTTCGCCTGTCTTTAAGTGATGGTACTATTATAACAAACACTTCCGTATATTTTCAATTCAAATATTCTACAAAGTGAGTTTGCTATCTCCTGAATAAACCGCACGGGCCGGTACATTATCAAAGAGCGCGTTTCGCTCGAGAACGCCTTTAAAATCAAGTTCCGGGCCGTTAATTTCCTCGGGATAAATAGAATTCTACCAACAAGCCCAATACCTACCGTATGAAGAATAAACTACTGATACATACCGCCGTCGTGCTCGACGCGCTCGGGCTGCTTGTCCTTTCCATAAGAAGGTCAGACCTGGATACGCTACACGCCAGCGTGTTTTCCCTTCAGAATCTGCCGCTCGCCATTCTTTTGTCAGCAGTCTGCTTCATCATCGAAGCGCGCGGAAGAAAACTGGATTCAACAGGTAGAGCCTTATTCCTCCTCTCGGCTTTTTCCTTTTGCCTGTCATCCTTCAATCTCCCGCCCAGTCACCGGCCCAGCGACGCCATCGCGCTGCTGGCCTATGCGGCGGCGGTCATGCAGTTTTCAGAGGCTGGCTGTATAGCCTTCTGCAGTCGTGCCGATCTGAAGAGAATTGTGCTTGCCTTCTCTCTTACAGGTTTCGTCGCGTGCATGGCAGCCTTTGGCTACACCTTCACGTTTCACCAGAATGGCGGAGCCGATCGAAAGTACGATGTTGCGGTGGTCCTTGGTGCGGAAGTCCTTCGCAACCACATGCCCAGCCCACTGCTGCGCGGGAGGCTCGATGCCGCATTGAAGCTTTACCGGTCCGGTATGACGAAGAGGATTGCGGTCACGGGAGCCGGGCAGGCGTGGGTCGAGCAAAGGTACCTCATTAGCAAGGGTGTTCCCGACTCCGTTATAATAGAAGAGCATCACAGCCACACCACCATTCAGCAGGCTGTGTTCGTCAGGAAGTTACTTGTCGACTCTCTGCACTTCGGAAGGATCGCCATCGTGACCGATTCATGGCACCTCCCGAGGGCACTGTTTATGTGCCGGTGCGTGGGAGTGAGAGCGTATGGCGTTCCAAGTGAATTGAAATTAACAACTGTCGAGTCAATCAAGGTGAGGATCCACGAGGCGGGGGGACTCCAGGTTTACATCCTGTTTGGGGTCTGACGTTCCGTCATGCGTATCGGCGAGTATGGAAAACTATTTCCTTCTTTTCCTGAATATTAAGTAGAGCACACCGACTGCAGCAACAGCCAGTATGATGTATTCCATCTTTCGGAAATAGGTCTGGATCGTTCCCCAGTTGCTCCCGAGGAAATACCCGACGTAGGTGAGGAACAGCGACCAAAGGAACGACCCAAGGAACGTAAGGTAAGTGAACTTCGCAACGTTCATCTTTCCAATCCCGGCAGGAAGAGATATGAAGGTGCGCACCACCGGAACGACCCTTCCGAAGAAGATCGAGTAGGAGCCGTATTTCTGAAACCACTCATTGGTCTTCTCGAGGTGCTTCTCGGACAGAATCAGTTTCAGTACCCCGTACCGGTTTCTGATGCTCAGAATCCATTCGGCAAGGAAATAGGAGAGTAGAGAGCCGGCGACATTCCCCAATGTCCCCACAGACGCGACTGCCCAGAAGCTGAAGCTTCCCTGAAGGGCGAGGAATCCGGAGAAAGGCATTACGACTTCCGACGGGATCGGGATATTGACGCTTTCGAGAGTCATCAGCAGAAAGACCCCGGGATAACCGAGATATTTGATCACTTCAATCACGGAGTGTGTGATGAATTCAGTCATCGAACCTCGACTCTTTCGAATCCGCACAGCTCCGCCTCGGGAGACCGGCCGAGAACCGCAATGTTCCTCTCTTTACGACTGTGACTTCGGTCATTGATCATCGAGTCGTGTAAGTGCGGCTCCATAGCCAGCATGTTACCTTCCATGCACTTTCTCATTATCATTCATACGCACTATGCCCTTCGCCTTCTCGAGCACATAACGTTTCAATTCCGCCGGCCTCCTGACCAAAACGTTCTCCCCCCAGGCCAATACCCAGTTCCCAAGCTCTTCGATCGAGTTCACGTTTATTCTCAGGATCACCCGTCCTGTTTTTCCCTCCACGATTTCCTGTTCCTCGCTCCAAATCCTGTTCCGCACCAGGGCCGCCACGGAAGGGTCGAATTCGAGTTCCGCCTGGAAAATATCGCCGCCGCTGAAGAAGCCGAAACTCCCGGAATAGTATTCGTTTGTCGAAAAGTCCCCCAGCCGCTCGAAATGCTCGCCGGTTCCGGTGACATCCTTTATGTTCCCGATTATGAACTGTTTGAATATTTCACCCGATCTGACTATCAGCCGCAAGTCCCGGTTTGCCGGGATTATGTCATACGGTTCCAGTTTGTACCTGGACGGTGTCTCATCACGCAGCCGCACGTAGCTGATGACGATTCGTTCCCGCTTCTCAATCGCGCGGACAAGGGTGGCAAATACTTCGAGGGTCCTGCCCTGGAGTTGCTTGGCCGTGAGCGACACGTTCTTGGGAAAACTAATTATGCCGCTGACCGAAGCAAGGTATACCGAAAGGAGCTGCCGGTAATCATCTTCCGATAAGGAGGCGAGAAGCGTCAGCTGTTTCCTGGAGCTGTGAATATCGTAACCCATGCTCCTCAGCTCGTTAAGGTCCCTGTTGAGGGTGGCTACCTCGACGCCGAACATGTCGCAGAGATCGGCTATCGAGTAAAGCCCGGGGTTCTTTTCGACGAGGGAAAGTATCTCTATCTGCCGGGCGCTCTTGCTTCGGATTACATTTCCGGGTGCGCTCGTCAAATTTGTCATGCCGGTTTCGTTTGTTTCAGGACGGCCAAAATCAAGCCGCCTCGACATGCCGGTCACGTCCGATACGATGACCCTTGAGTCCGTAGAACGCGACGTATGCATATGCGATCAGCGGAACTATATATGCTATCTGCAAACCGCCGAGGTCGGCTATATGGCCCTCTATCGGGGGCAGAAGTGCGCCGCCGAGAATTGCCGCCACCAGCAGCGACGAGACCTGGCTCTTGTATATTCCGGTTCCTTCCAGAGCGAGTGCAAACGTATTGGACCAGCCGATGGAGGTGAAAAGTCCGACGCCGACCACACACCACATCGCCACCCTGCCGCCTGCCACTATGGTTGCTGCGAGCAGTACAACGATCGCGCTCATGAAGATTGTCAGGGAGCGACCGGCGTTCCCCTTTCCGAACTGGAAAAGCAGCCAGCATGCTGCCAGGAGAGGGAGGTAGTTCCATACGACGCTCCATCCCATAAGGAATCCCAGGACCAGGAAGGCCGCTATCGGAATTGCCGCCAGAAACATCTGCTTTCCGCTGGACTTCATTTCACTGAGTTCAACCGCCCCCATGAACCTGCCGATCAACATTCCTCCCCAGAAAAGTGCGACATACTTGCTTGCTTCGACGGGGCTCATGTTTGCGATGCTGTGCTGTCCGAGGAAGTTGATGATGGAGCTGCCCATCGACACTTCCCCTCCGACATACATAAAGATGGCAATTACTCCGAGGACTACGTGGGGATACTTGAGTGCACCCGCACCTCGTTCAATTCTTCCCTCGCCCACGTGAGGCAGCTTGATGAAGTAGAAGACGATCGCCAAAACCAGGAACACGGCTGAGAAGGCGAGATATGGCACCTTCACGGATTCGGCGCCGTTCGCCCCGGCCCTGTTGAAATACTGAAAGATAAGATACCCGCCGATAAGCGGACCGAGCGTTGTGCCGACGGAGTTGAATCCCTGGGCGAGATTCAACCGGCTCGATGCGGTGCGCTCGGGCCCGAGAATAGTCACGTAAGGATTAGCCGCAATCTGGAGAAGTGCGAACCCGAGTCCGACGATGAAGAGGGCGACAAGGAAGAGCGGGTATGATACAGCCGCGGCAGCGGGCCAGAACAAGGCACTACCGAGCGACGAGATCAGGAGGCTTATTACAAGACTGTTCTTATAGCCGATCTTGGCGATCGGATCACCTGCGGTCATTGATATTACGAAATAGACCAGGGAACCTATGAAGTAGGCCATGAAGAAGGCGAACTGGACGAGCATCGCCTGGAAAAAATTGAGTGTAAAGGCTTCCTTGAATCGTGGAATAAGAATGTCGTTCCATGCGGTCATGAATCCCCACATGAAAAAGAGTGTGGTCATAATCGCGAAGGGGCCACGATAGGAGGGCGTTTTGCCCTGTTGCTCGGAGACCGCTGCGCCCTCACCGGACACGTTCATAATAGCCATTTTATAGTTCCTGAAGAGTGGTTGGGTTTTGGGTTGACTTAAGTACTTTCACTATCTGTTCACCGACAAGAGGTTATCCGAACATTTCCGGAGGGCCTTTGTCCGGGAACCAAAGGAAAATTCCCGGGAACAGCACGCGCGGGTCTTACACAGCTCATCTCTGGAAAGCTCAAGTCTCATCCGGAAATATGAATTAAGAATCGGCTGAATAGTCCTGCGTCCGCTATCAGATTACGTTGATGTGAACAGATTGCCGTCGGGTTGAGTTTCTATCCCGCTCAGGGATTAAGTTAAGTGTAATTTGTCGTGTTTTCCAAACAATCTCTCGTATCGGCGGAAGTTCAGTTTGGATCCAACCCGAAGATAGCAGAGGAGGCGCAAACATCGCAAAGGGAAGTAACTGGATCTCGGCGCATCATCTGGGTCACAAGCGGTTAAGACTAGCTCGAATCTGCCGCCAGGTCTGAAACTGGGCAGGTACACTTGTGTTACAGCCGATTGCCGAAATGTGCCACTAATGGAAATAGCTGTTGTCCCGACTCAAACAGCGGCTGTCAAAACCAAAGGTGACAGGAATGTGCTGCCGGACCAGATTCTTTTGTGTCCCTCCCGTGTCTCCGGTGTTTCTGTGTTGCGATTCAAGCCGGAGCGAATAAAACTACGGGAGGCACACGAAGGTGATACCTGATCGGTTCGCTACGTGTCCCTCCCGTGTCTCCGGTGTCTCTGTGTTTCGATTCAAGCCGGAGCGGTCAAGGGTTGCTTGAAGTGCCGGCCGATGCCATCGATGTCCCGTTCAGTTTGGACACGGGCATCGCCATGAGCCAGCCGTATATGTTTGATACATACAACGTTCCGCCCACAATC
>JBJKPN010000082.1:0-20094 GCA_046706365.1 Candidatus Kryptoniota bacterium
AATTTTTAATGTTCAGTGTGTTATTTTAAAGATCATAGTAACAAATCCGAAAAAAGAATGTGTAGAAGTATAAACAACGAGGGTCCTTTTGTTCGTAATCATTGGAATAGTGTTGGTTATCGTGGCTGTTCTCGGCGGTTTTGCGATGGAGGGCGGCCCGTTCCTGGTCTTGATACAATACTCCGAAATCCTGATTATCGTCGGAGCTTCTATAGGCGCGCTGCTCATATCTACCCCGGGCAAACTGCTCGGTAAGGTCGTTAAGAGAGTCCTCGACGTCTTCAAGGGAGCAAAAGCAAACAGGGCCGCCTATCTTGATCTTCTAAGACTGATGTATGAGCTCTTTCAGGTTGCGCAGAAGGAGGGAGTTATCGGGCTGGAGCAGCACGTCGAGAACCCCCAGAAGAGCAAGATTTTTGGCAAATATCCCAAACTGCTCGGAGACGAGCATATATTGCATTTTCTCACGGACACCATGCGCCTCATCGTTGTGGGCGGGGCCGAACCCTTCGACCTTGAAAGCCTGATGGATGCCGATATCGAGACGCATCACCAGGAGAGCTTGAAGCCGGGCATGATACTGCAGAAGATAGGCGATTCCCTCCCGGGGCTCGGCATCGTCGCGGCCGTACTTGGTATTGTCATTACCATGCAGGCGATCAACGGTCCTCCTCAGGAAATTGGCGAGAAGGTGGCAGCGGCTCTGGTAGGTACATTCCTCGGAATCCTCATCTCGTATGGTTTTGTCCAGCCACTGGCGACCAATATGGATATTGTTGCAGAGGAAGAAGGCAGAATGTTCGAGTCGATCAAAGCCGGAGTGGTCGCCTTCGCAAAGGGAATGCAGCCGCTGATAGCGGTTGAATTTGCGAGACGAACTATCTTCCAGGATTTTCGACCGACTTTCCAGGAAATGGAAGCGACGTTGAAGGGAAAACCAAATGCCCCTAAATGACGACAGCAAGCCGGCGATCAATGTAATCAAGAAGAAGAAGGTTGTTCATGGCAGCCACGGCGGCGCCTGGAAGGTAGCCTATGCGGACTTCGTGACGTCGATGATGTCTCTTTTCATAGTTCTCTGGGTCGTCGGGCAGAGCAAACAAGTGAAAGATTACGTCGCTCACTATTTCAGGGATCCCGGCGCTTCATATCAGGAAACCAAAACAAGCGTGCTGAATGGTGGTCTCTCGCCGATGGAAAATACCAATATCGGAAAGAGGGGCCTTCCGATTAGCAGCAACGCAAATGAGATGAACACTCTCCAGCAGGCAGGAAGAAAGTTGGAACAAATGATCGCCGCCACTCCGGAGTTCAAGAAGTTCACTCACCAGATCAGCATCACCGTGTCTAAGGAGGGGCTGAGAATAGAATTGATTGAAAACGCGGAGGGGCTTTTCTTCAATGTCGGCAGCGCTCAGCTGAAACCCGAGACCGTTACACTTCTTCAAATGATAGCGAAAGAGCTTTCCACACTCCCGAACCAGATCATCATAGAAGGCTACACGGATGCACGGCCATATGTGAGTCCAAACTATACGAACTGGGAGCTGAGCACCGACAGGGCAAACGCGGCCAGGAAAGTTATGGATGAAGGAGGCCTCCTTACCAAACAGATGCTCGAAGTAAGGGGTTACGGCGACAGGCGACTCCGCGATCCGGCACATCCGTATGATTTCTCGAACAGAAGGGTAAGCATCCTCGTCACTCCGATGACGAGCGACTCAAGCGGCGTGGCGGAGACTAAGATAGACACCGTCAAGATCGGCGGCTGACCGGCCCGGCCGGCAGGGCGGCCGCATTTTCTCGCAAAACAACGAGCCTTCGAATGGTTCATCTTTAATCGTCGTGTCCCGAAGCATTCCCGGACTTACATAGCATGCCCGCTTTTCGGTTCGGCAAACCTCCACGCCCTTTCGGCAGCCTTTGAATACTCCTTCGGACTTTGAATAGTCGAATCCCGGATTTACATTTATCTGTTATTGTATGGCTTGGATGGCCGCTTCTAAGATTCCTGCTTGCCGAACGGATTTAGCCGTTATTGCCAATTACCAAACATGGAGGAGAGATGCAACGTAGATTAGTCTCTTTTTTACTCGCTTTGTTTCTTGCATGCGGGTTATCGTATGCCCAGCCCGGACGAAATGGCAAACTCCCGCCTGAACATCACGCCCCCAACCGGGAATTCCATATGCTCAATGTCGGCCTGAACTTCAGATTCGATATGCAGAAGAAAGAATTGTTTGGGACCGCCGTGGAGAAGATCGTGCCTCTCCGCGTGAATTACGACACACTTCACCTCGATGCCGTGGACATGACGATAGACAAGGTTGTCATGAACGGCCGCGACCTCGGTTTCAAATATGACGGGAAAACGCTCTCGATCGGGCTTGGGAAGGATTACGGTCTTAACGATACCCTGACCTACACGATCGTATATTCCACATTTCCGAAGAAGGGAATTTTCTTCGTCGAGCCGGACTCCGCCTATCCGAATCGTACTCCCCAGGTGTGGAGCCAGAGCGAGATGGAAGACGCCAGGTACTGGTTCCCATGTCACGACTATCCCGACGATTTCATGACGAGCTCAGTCACGGCAACAGTCCCCGAGAACTGGGTCGTAGTCTCCAACGGATTGCTTGAAAAAGTGACGACCGACAAAAAAGACAAGACAAAGACATTTCATTGGGTCGAAAGCAAGACTCATGTCATCTACCTGATCTCCATAGTTGCCGGGGAGTATTCGATAATTCACGATCACTACGGTAAGATTCCGATCTATTATTATGTCTCTCCCGAGTACGCAAAATATGCGAGGCTCGATTTCTCACACACTCCCGACATTTTGAAGTTCTTCTCCACCGTAACCGACTATCCGTACCCGTGGCAGAAACTCGCGCTTTCCGCCGTTTCCGATTTTACGTTCGGCGGAATGGAGAATGTCTCGGCAATTACACTGACCGATCAGACGATGCACGGCAGGGATGCCGAGCCTCAGGTGTCGACGACCGATCTTGTTTCGCACGAGACTGCCCACCAGTGGTTCGGCGACCTGCTGACCTGCCGGTCGTGGTCGAACGCCTGGTTGAACGAGGGATTTGCCACTTATTTCGAAGCGCTGTACGGCGAGCACGCCTTCGGGGAGGATCATTTCAATTACGAAATGTACAGAGATCATGAACAGGTCCTGCGCGCGGACAGGATGGAGATACGGCCGACCGTTTACAATCGTTACTACAGCACGGTCGATCTCTTCGGCACGGACATATACCAGCGCGGGGCCTCGATACTTCATATGCTCAGGGGAATTGTCGGGAAACAGCTTTTCTTCAAGGCTATACAGCATTACGTACGCGAGTTCCAGCACCAGAATGTCGACTCGCACGATTTCATCGACGCGGTCCGGGAAGCTACGGGTTACAACCTGAGCTGGTTCTTCGACGAATGGCTCTTCAAAGGAGGTCATCCGGATTTCAATGTAAGTTATAGCTACGATCCGGGATCGAGCTTGCTTACCTTGAATGTCAAACAGACTCAGAAAGTAGACAGCCTGACGCCGGTTTACAGAATGCCGGTCGATGTTTACATTGTCACTCCCTCGCAGAAAATCACTAAGAAGATCTGGGTGGATTCGCTGAGCAACACCTACACGTTCGATGTCTCTGAGAAGCCGCTCATGGTGAACTTCGATAAAGAGGACTACATATTGAAGGAACTGCACTTCAAGAAATCCATCGCCGAGTTGGAGTACCAGCTGGATCACGGTCCCAGTGTTGCCGGCAGGGTATGGGCCGCGCAGCAGCTCGGCCGCGAAAAAGGCGACGAGGCCGCCCTGGCACTAATTTCCGGGTTGAAGTCCAATTCCTTCTGGGGAGTGAGGATGGAATGTGCGCAGGCCCTCTCAGGTTTTACGGGCGAACCGGTCGAGGCCGCGCTGAGAGCGGCTACAATGGACAAAGATCCGAGGGTTCAAACTGAAGCCATACGCGGACTTGCAAATTTCAAAAGCAAAGGCCTTGGTAAACTCCTGACCAGGATCTACAGGACAAGAACCAACTACTTCGTCAGAGCAGCCGCAGTCAGTTCTCTCGCGAAAGTCGAGGGAAAGAAAGCGGAGTCTATCGTCAAGAATGCTCTTGAGCAGAATTCCTACGAACAGGTAATCAGAAGTGCCGGCCTGACTTCGCTTGCTGAAATCGATTCTGCGGAAGCTTACAAAGTTGCCGTTAAGCTCTCCAGGTACGGCGAGCCGCATGCGCTGCGCCTGCGGGCAATAGGAGAGATGGTGCGCCTTGGACCTAAAGATGAAGTGACGCTCGACCTTCTGAAAAAATATGCATCCGATCCTTACATCTGGGCAAGAATGGTGTCCCTCAATTCTCTGGGAACGGTCGGTAACAAAAGCGACATCCCGCTCCTCCGGCAGAGAGAAAAGATCGAAAACGACGGAAGGCTGAAGGGCGCGGCCCGCCGGGCGATTGAGAGGATAGAAAAAAGAGACAGCGACTGATCGCCTGAAATATAATATCCTTTGTGTAGAGCTGCCCGCCGTATTAAGAGATGCGGCGGGCAGCTTGTTTTTGCGTAAACAAAGCCGGCGCCTTGCGTGCCGACACGGAACATATTCCCCCGCTTCCGGCGTTTGGAAGAAGGGAGGAAGATGATATGAAAATTGTCCTATCCGGTTTGCACTTTCGTTCTGTATTTCTTGGCCTGGCTGTGGTTTCGGCGTCATTCCTCGCATTAGGAACAACGAAGCCGGAGTCACGGAAGCTTGCGAGGGCACCGGCTGCAGGGTACGACTGGATGCAATTCGGTTTCGATCAGGCACATTCCGGAAATGATACAAGAGAAGAGAAGATCAGTGCGCAAAATGTCCACGAACTGCACAGGCTTTACAGGGTCTCGCTTCCGGATGTCGCGGACGGCGCACCCGCTTACCTCAGGGACGTTGCAACACCTTCGGGGATCAAGAATCTCCTCTTCCTTACCACGAAGGACGGCCGGATCATTGCCATTAACGCCTCGGACGGGAAGATCGTCTGGCAGCACCGGTACGGAGCCGGATCCTACCGCATCAATAACGGATACCAGCCGGTTTACACGACTTCTTCTCCGGCCATAGATCCGAACAGGGAATTCGTGTATAGTTATGGCCTTGACGGTTATGTACACAAATACCATGTCGGCAGCGGAGAGGAAGTGAAAACGGGCGGATGGCCGGAGCTCTGTACCACCAAGTCTTTCAATGAAAAGGGTTCTTCGGCCCTCGCGATTGCAACTGCAAAGAATGGAGTATCCTATCTGTATGTCACCAACGGCGGTTATCTCGGAGACAGGGGAGACTATCAGGGGCATGTCACGACGATAAATCTTGAAAGCGGTTCCCAGCATGTCTTCAACGCTGACTGCAGCGATGAAACGGTCCATTTCGTCCAGCGGCCGGGAAAGCCGGATTGCACTTCGGTCCAGTCCGCCATCTGGGCACGCCCCGGGGTCATATACGACTCACATACCGACAGGGTATACATGGCTACCGGCAACGGCACGTTCGATCCGAAGAGGCACGACTGGGGAGATTCCATTTTCGCACTCAATCCCGACGGCACCGGTAAGGACGGCAACCCGGTCGATTCGTACACACCGACAAACCATCACTACCTTAACGAGGCTGACCTCGATCTCGGCAGCACGGCGCCCGCCATACTTCCGATTCCGGACAATTGCAGAGTTCGTGAACTTGCGGTCCAGGGAGGAAAGGACATGAAGCTTCGGCTCGTCAATCTTTCGAACCTGAGCGGTCGGGGAGGCCCGGGGCACACAGGAGGCGAGATAGGCCGCCTTATCGACGTCCCGCAGGGCGGCATGGTCTTCACTCAGCCCGGTGTGTGGGTGAACCCTAAAGATCACTCGACATGGGTCTTCGTCGCAACCTACTCGGGACTTTCCGGCCTGAAACTGCAGGTGGATGGTCACGGCGAGCCGAGTCTCAAAGTGGAGTGGAGGAATGGTGATGAAGGAAGCTCACCGATAGTCGCCGGCGGCGTCTTGTTCTGTGCGGGGAGCCACGACGTGCGCGCACTGGACCCCCTTACCGGCAAACTCCTCTGGCATGATACTTCAATAGGCGGAATACACTGGGAGAGTCCGATAGTTGCGAATGGAGTCCTCTACATAACGGATGAATCCGGAAACCTGACGGCCTACGGGCTCTGATATTCCGGGAGTCGATGATTGGGCGAGAGGCTGATCTTCAGAACCGGATGGCTGCTGAATACACGACTAGCAGCAGTGTTCCGAAAAGCCAGGTAAGAAGGGCGATCACAGCGGATATGCGGGTAAATTCCCAGAACCTGAACGGCGCATGGTCCTTCGACAGCTCGAGAACTATCATATTTGCGACTGAACCGGCTACAGTAAGGTTGCCGGCAAATGTCGAGCTCATTGCAAGAACGAGCCACATCAATTGCGGCGAGTTGAACGATGCTACCCAGTGCTTCACCACCATAACATAGGGCACGTTGGAGACGACATTCGAGAGGATGAGCGAAGCGAACGAGAAACTTGTGATCTGCCGGAATGTCGAAATCGAAAAGTACCCCCCGAGCATCCTGTGCGCATCCTCCACCAGCCCGACCTTGTTGATTCCTCCCACAACGACGAACAGGCTGGCGAAGAAGAGGAGGAGCGACCAGTTGACTTTTGCGAAGATTTCTTCCGGCCGCCGATTGGCGATCAGGAGGAGGATCGATGCCCCAAGTATTGCCATGAAAGGGAGCCCTGCGCCGGCGGAGAAACCGACAAGGACTATGAACATGACAAAAAGAGATTTGTAGATCAGCGGCTTGTCGATCGTGCTTGTTGCTTCCAGCCCGTCGTTGGACAGTGCAAGGTTGAGCTTGTTCCTGAAGAAGAACCTCAGCAGGAAGAAATCTATTGTCAGACCGCCCGCTGCGATCGGCAGCATTAAGGCGAAGAACTTCAGGTAGTGCCAGTGAGAGAAGGTCCCGATCAGCATGTTCTGTGGGTTCCCCACGAGAGTTGCGACACTTCCGATATTCGCGCCGGAGGCGAGCGCTATGAGGTAAGGCTTCGCATCCATCTTCGACCTGCTGGCAAGAAGAAGTACGAACGGAGTCATCATGACACAGATTGTATCGTTTACAAAAAAAGCGGAGAGTATCCCGCTTGACAGGATGACCGTGAGCAGCAGTCCGCTCCCGGTACGTGCCCTTTTCAGGATTGAGCGGGCCACGACGTCGAAGAAACCGCTTACCTGCAGATAGGCGACGATGATCATCATTCCCAGAAGGAGGACGATCGTATCGAGATTGATTGACCGGTAGGCGTCTTTAACGGTGAGAACCCCGAAGGCGATCATTGCGACCGCCCCTATCATGGCTCCCGAGGTTCTATCGAGATGAAAGTACGGTAGTCTCTGTACCGAAATAGTCAGGTAGGTGAAACCGAAGATGACTACGGCTATTAAAGCCATTTAGAGTCATATCTGATGCAGCGTGTAAGAGCGGAGTTTATCCGGCACCAGACAGTCGTTTATCTTCACGACGGTGTCGTCGAATGCGCTGTCGTCGGCGTTCTGGAAGGCTTCCTCGCTGCTGTAAGTGTAAATCTCCATGAAATTGTTGGGTGCTCCCTGGACCTCAAAAACTTCCAGATTCGCGATCTTCGAGTTCTCATATCCTGTCTTAAGTTCATTTACAAGTTTCAGATACTCTTCCCGCTTTGCAGGCTGCACTTCGTAATTAATTTCCAGTAGAACTTTCGACATTTATTCCTCCTGTTTTGGTTCGTCAGTAATCGGTTTAGTATTCGCCGTTCTCACGATCCAGTAGACAACCGCTGCCACCGCAATTGCTACTGTGACAACAACTTCGGTTTTTCCCAGACCGGTAATCGAACCGATCGCTTTACTGAAAAAATAACCAAGAAACCCATAAGAAACAGCCCAAATAAGTGATGCGACAATATTATATAGTGAAAATTTCGTGGTGGGCATTTTGCCCAACCCACACATCACAACCAGCGCGGTCCGAAGTCCATAGAGATATCTCGCAAAAAGGACTATGTATGTGCCGTGCTTTTTCACGAGCCTTTCCGCCCGCGGCAGGACGGCCGCGACATATTTGAATTTTTTTACGAATTCCAGCCCTTCCTGCTTCGCAAACTGAAAGAATATCTGATCCCCGACTGTAGATCCCAAGAATGCTGAAAGCATTGAAAGTTCGAGGTTGAGGAAACCCTGGTGAGCCAGAATGCCGGCTATTATCAGGACAGTCTCACCTTCAAACAGGGTTATTGCGAAAATCAGGAGATAACCGTATTCCCGGAGCAAAGTCTCCATCAATAACCGGCCCTTCTGATCTCTTCGTCGGTCATTCCGAAGTAATGTCCCACCTCGTGTATCAGGACTTCTCTCACCTTGCTCTCTATTTCTCCATCATTCCGGCAGATGCGCTCGATGTTTTGTTTAAAGAGTTTGATGCGGTCGGGGAGAACCGGATAGACGCCGTAGTCCGGGCCCCGGCGGTTGAGCGGAACCCCCGAATATAGCCCCAACAGGCTGTAAGGGTCCCTGATCCGGGCGCTCATCATGTCGATGACGTCCGGGAGGTCGTCCACGACGATGTGGACATTGTCGATCCTCGACTTGAATTCGGGAGGAAGCTCTTCGAAGGCCTTCTCAACAAGGCTCTCAAATTTATCCCTGTCCATTGACCAGGTCCAGAACTTTGTGATCGGCTTCATTATACAAAATCTTGCCCTGGAACACTACCCTGGCGCTTCCTTCCAATACGATTTTCGAGAATCTGTTGTTGTTCCGTTCGAACGATACCGTCAGGACCTCTCCGCCTGACGTCTTGATTCTTACCGGAGAGGACATGGAATATCGAATGGCGGATGTCACAGCACTGGCTACCGCACCCGTGCCGCACGCGAGCGTCTCGTTTTCGACACCCCTTTCGTACGTCCTCATCCTTACGCCTTCCTCAGAGATCTTCTCGATGAGGTTTACGTTTGTTCCCCTGGGGAAGAGCTCTAAATTGTATCTGATCTTTCTCGCCAGGCCGATGAGGTCGGAGGAATCCACCTTGTCGAATCCGGAACCGCCTGTCAGGACGACATGATCGGTGTTCGGGTGGACGTAAGTGGCATCAACCTGCTGATCGTCCAGGGGGATCCTAATCGAAGGGGTGACCTTGTCGGGGTCCGGAAGATGGAGCCTGACCTTCCTGTCGTCGAACACTTCGGCAGAGTAAGAGCCTCCGTGTGCGACGAAGCGCATCTGCGGTTTACATATTCCGTTCAGGACTGCGAATCTCGCGATGCATCTGCCGCCGTTTCCGCACATGCCTCCCTCGCTGCCGTCGGAATTGAGGTATACCATTTCAAAATCAAAGTCGTTGTCGCGGCTCTTCTGCAAAACGAGCAATCCGTCGGCGCCTATTCCGAATCCCCTGGCGCAAACGGCCTCTGCAAAGGCGGGGAAATTTATTTGAAGTGCAGAGTCGAAATTGTTCAGGACGACGAAATCGTTCCCTGCACCGTTCATTTTCGTGAAGTTAATTTCAATCATCGGTTCGGCCTCTCCTGCAGCCGTTGGGTCCTGCAGTATGCTGATTTGTGTTCCGGACTATCTGCCACGGGTACGGGATGACGGTTGGAGGTCGATGACAGTCCGGTTGGAATTTGAGTATGCAAATCTTGTGACCGGCGAATCTCTTCAAGGTTCGGAGTCTCAGGTTGCATTGCGGGGGAATGGCTCCGGCTGCGGCCTTAGTCCCGGCCCACGGACTCAAGAATTGTGTGAATAAGGCCGACTCTTTCTTTCAGCTCAGCGAGAGATCCGTCGTTCGAAATCACAAAGTCGGCAAGCTTCTCCTTCTCCGACTGGGGAATCTGTGCGGCGAGCCGCTTCAATACCTCCTGCCTGCTGAGCCCGAGGTTTTCTGCCGCGCGCCGAACAGCCACGTCCCTCTTCGCCCTGACCAGTATTATGTAGTCGAAGTTGTCCGCCAGTTGGGCTTCGAAGAGAAGGGGTACTTCAATAATTACATAGTGAGTGTCTTTGAGAGCGGACGCACGGTCTGTAATCGTTCTCATGATTGCCGGATGCAGGATGCCCTCCAGAACGGCTCGCCCGGAGGAATCGGAGAATACGATTTGACCGAGGCGACTCCTGTTGATTTTTCCGTCGGTGATCACCTGCTCCCCGAAGGCGGATATAACCTTCCTGCGTATGCCCCCGTCTGTTTCCAGCAACTCGTGCCCGACTTTGTCGGCATCGAATGTGGGAACGCCGAGACGCGAGAAGGCTGCGGCCGCGGTGGATTTGCCGCTGCCGATGTTGCCGGTCAGACCTGCTTTGAGTGGTAGCCTTCCGCTCACAAGAAAGCTCCTATGCTGGTTGCAGCGCTGGTTCTGCCGCCCGGATCATTTCGCATACGATATGCTGCGAACTTCTCTTATGACCGTCACTTTGATCTGTCCGGGGTATTCCATCTGCTCCTGGATCTTCTGAGATATTTCATGAGAGAGCTGGTCCGCAAAAAGGTCGTTGACTTTTTCCGGCTCCACTATCACGCGGACCTCGCGGCCGGCCTGAATAGCATAAGTCTTTCCCACTCCGGAGAAAGAGTTCGCGATGCTTTCCAGCTTCTCGAGGCGCTTGATATATCCTTCGAGAGACTCCCGTCTAGCCCCGGGGCGGGCTCCGCTTATCGCGTCCGCCGCCTGAACCAGGGGGGCGATGGGGGTTTCCATTTCTATGTCTTCGTGGTGCGAACCGATAGCGTTGGCGACGGCGGGATTCTCGCCGAATTTCTTTGCCAGCTCGTAGCCCAGCAAAGCGTGGGGACCCTCGACATTCTTGTCCACCACCTTGCCGAGATCATGGAACAATCCTGCGCGCTTGGCGAGGCTCGAATCGAGTCCCAGCTCGATCGCCATCAGGCCGCTGAGGAAGGCGACTTCGATGCTGTGCTGAAGGACGTTTTGTCCGTAACTCGAACGGTAACGCATCTTGCCGAGCAGCTTGACGATTTCCGGGTGTACTCCGTGTATTCCGACCTCGAGCAGGGCATCTTCGCCGATCTGAACGATCTCTTCTTCGAGCTCGGCACGCACTTTCTCGACGACTTCCTCGATTTTTGTCGGATGAATTCTTCCGTCGGATATCAGCCGCTCCAGGGCCATCTTTGCGATTTCCCTGCGAAATGGATCGAAGCCCGAGATTACAACTGCATCCGGAGTATCGTCGACGATTATGTCGCACCCGCTCACCGCCTCAAAGGAACGGATGTTTCGCCCTTCACGGCCGATGATCCGTCCCTTCATCTCTTCGTTGGGAAGGCTGACAACGCTGACAGTCGTTTCAACTGAATGATCCGCGGCAGTTCGCTGGATCGCCTGCACGATGATCCTCTGGGCTTCCTTCTTGGCGTCGATGCGCGCTTTTTCGCGGATTTCCCTTATTTCCAGCGCAGATTCTGATTTGGCCTCGTTGATCAGATTCTCGGTGAGCAGTTTCTTTGCTTCTTCTCTCGAAACCCCGGCGAGCTTCTCAAGCCGTTCCGTCTGGAGACCTACAAGCCGGTCGGCCTCCTGTTCCTTTGCCTGTATGGCCTTGAGCTTATCCCGGGTTTCGGCTTCAAGGGTGCGGATCGACTTCTCCTGTTGTCTCAGTGAGTCGGCACGTCTGTCGAGGTTTTCTTCCTTTGAGCTGAGCTGTCTTTCAATGTTCTGGATCTTTTTCTGCTTCGAGTTGTAGTCGTTGTCTAGTTCCTGT
This sequence comes from Candidatus Kryptoniota bacterium, assembly GCA_046706365.1. GTDB lineage: Bacteria > Bacteroidota > Ignavibacteria > Kryptoniales > JAKASW01 > JAKASW01. The sequence continues at coordinate 11,804 of JBJKPN010000082.1, forward strand.
CTCTTCTTTATCCATTCATCTTTTACTTCAATCAGCTTCTCTTTCTTCATCGCATTCGCTTCTCGTTCGGCTGCGTCGAGAATTTCCTTGGAGCGGGCTTCAAAGCCTCCAAGCTTTTTCTTGGTCAGCGCGGCCTGAACGAACCAGCCTACGAGGAATGCCGCCGCACCAGATACAACGGCGACTGCGATTGTTACCATTTCGGGCCTCCAGGTTTATATACAAAAAAGCCGTAACGCGCACGTGGAAGATAGGAAAGAACCCCATCTTGACACGGTGGGTGCCCTCCTGAACGACTCATGCTTCCGCCGGAACCTTCTCCCGAAAAAGACTTTCGAGAGAGTCTTGATGGTTGTCCTACCGGAGCAGGATGCGGCCTGCTTTTGTCGTTCACGAGCCGGGCTCCCATAATTTTTTACTTAGCAGTTCTTTCACGCGTGACCACGGCGCCGTTACGGCCTAAGAATCACCGAAAATTTTAAAAGAACTTAGTTCGCTTCTTCGATCGGAAAACTTTCTCTCAAGTAGCTCAACACGCCAACCAGATCGGCAATGTCAATTCCTTCATTCTGCACGTGCTCCTTTAGGTCGAAAAGCTGTTCGGCTATATTTAGAGCGGCAATTACTGCAATGGTCGACGTCGGTGCCCCGGGATTTTTTTCAATCAGTTCATTCAGTAGCGAATCTACATAGGCCACTACTTTGAGTGCTTTTTCTTCGTTTTCCACGCGGAGCGGGTATTCCCTACCCAGGATGGTGACGCGTATGCTCTTCTTTTCCATCGTATACTCCGTTGTCAAAAGAGACTAAGTTGTTTGTCAATTCTTGCGATCAAGTCCCTCGCCGTCTCGACCAGGCGGTTCTTCTCCCTTTCTTCAAACCCGCTTGACGATGCCGTCTCTCTCGCCGTCAACATCTTCTCGAGGTCGGATATCTGCTGCTTCAACCTCTCGATTTCGGCCGCCGCTCTCGCGAGATTCAATTTCAGGGACTCGTTTTCACCTCGAACGGCATTGATAACATCGACTGCTCTTCTGATTTCATTCCACAGCTCGCTCAGAAGCTGCTTCTTCATGGTTAATGCTGTCTGTTCGTCAGATTGACTTATGTCGATGCCCATTAGCTTCTTCCCAAAGGGATCATTTAGGTGACTGTTTTCGCAATGCGGCGCCGAACTCCTTCGCGAGCCTGCTTTCCGCATTCTCGATGAACTTGGCAATATCGCCATCATTCAGCGTCCGCTCGTCACTTCCAAGGATTACGCTGAATGCAACGCTCGTCTTCCCGTCAGGTATCCCACTGCCGGAATAGATGTCGAAAACCGTAATGTCACGGAACAAACTTCCCGCCAGAGACTTGAGCGAACTCATCAGGCTCCCGACGGGTATACCTGAATCAACAATAAAAGCAAGGTCGAATGATGCGAACGGGAATTTCGGAAGGGGGCGGAATTTGCTGGTTTTCTTCCTTGCTGCCAGAATCTCTGCCATGTTCAATTCTGCGAACTGAACGCTCTGCTTGATGGAATACTGACCGAGCGCTCCTTCGCTGACCTGGCCTAACATGCCTGCTTCACTCCCGTTCATAAACAGCTTTAATGCATGTTTGTATTCTTTTGTATTATCATAAGGAATAAAGTCCCAATTGTCAAGATTAAGGTGCCTTAGCAGTCTTTCCACTTCTGTTTTGAGGTCGAAAATGTCGAATTCTACCCCGTTCCTGTCGAAAGAAATCGGATCAGCTGATCCCGTTACCAGTATCGAAAGCATGCCCGTCTCTTTGAATCCATCCCCTGTAGTCGAGTAAATTCTTCCCAGCTCAAACAGCTTGAGGTCCTTCTGGCCGTATGAAAGGTTCAGCTTCACGGCCTGAAGGGCACCGGGGAGAAGGGAGGTCCGCATCGCGGCCATGTCCTCGCTGATAGGGTTGGCGATTTTCACGTAACTCTCCGCATGGAATCCGGCGACTTCGGTCGGCTGCAGCGAGTTTGTCATTATCTCGTTGAAACCTGCGCCGGCGAGGTAGCCCCTGACGTCATCGGTGGTGTACTCCTCTTTGAAGCGCGTATCGAACACGAGCCTGGTTTGATGGGTCTCCTCTATCTTCTCATAACCGAAAAGCCTGCCCACCTCTTCGATCAAATCTACTTCGCGCTCCAGATCAGCACGAAACGTTGGGGCATAGCAGAAGAAAGCCGTCTCCGATCTCTTCTCGCAGCGGATCTCGATCGATTCGAGAAGTCTCCTTATTTCTCCCGAGGCCAGCCTCGTCCCGAGAAGCGAGTTTGCATGGTCAACATGCAGCTCTATCTTCCTGGGTGTGAATTTTGTCGAGGCGACGTCTATCGCTCCCTGCGCCACAGTACCGCCGCCGGTCTGGACGATTATTTCCGTGACCCTGTCGAGCGCAGTAAGCGTCAGGTTAGGATCGACGCCTCTCTCGAACCTGTACGATGCTTCTGTGGAAAGACCTAGCTTCTTCGAAGTCCTGCGCACAGAAGACGGCGAGAAGTTGGCGCTCTCTATCAGGATGTCGGTCGTAGCGGGATTTATCTCGCTGTTCTCACCGCCCATCACGCCGGCGAGAGCGACGATTCTGTCCTTGTCGCAAATCATCAGCATGTCGGGGTCGATTTCCCTCTCCTTGCCGTCAAGAGTCGAGAACTTCTTCTCTGTTCTGTTCGGCCTTCGCACGACGATCTTGTGTCCAGCGATCAGGTTAAGGTCGAAGGCGTGCAGTGGTTGTCCCAGCTCCAGCATGACGAAGTTGGTCGCGTCGACCACGTTATTTATCGAACGCATGCCGGCTTTTTCCACTGCACTCTTCAGCCAGCCGGGCGACTTCCCGATCTTTATCCCTTTTACGACGCGCGCCGAGTAACGCGGGCAAAGGTCCGGGTCAGCTACTTCCACCTTGGCAATCTTCTCGATCGGCTCGCCGGTCTCGTGGAAGGACGGCTTCTTTATCGTCAACTTCTTCGAGAATGCTGCGGAGAGTTCCCGAGCGATGCCCAGGTGGGACAGACAGTCGGCACGGTTTGGGGTGAGGCTCACCTCGAAAATCGTGTCGTTCATCCGGAGATATTCCGCGAGCGAAGCCCCCGTGGGTGCATCATCTTCGAAAACCATGATGCCGTTCTTGTCGTCGCCGAGCCCGAGCTCATATTCCGAGCATATCATTCCCTCGGATTCGATTCCCCTGATTTTTGCGCGTGTAAGCTTGAACGGCTTTCCGTCCGGGTCATGCTGGTCGTGCGGCACGAGAGCGCCGACGAGCCCGACCGGCACCTTCTGGCCGGCTGCCACATTGGGCGCGCCGCAGATTATGCTCTTGACTTCGCCGCCGGAAACGTCGACCTGGCACAGCCTGAGCTTGTCGGCATTCGGATGTTTTACCACTTCCATGACGCTTCCGACAAAAAAGCCGTTATATTTCTCGGAAAGGTTTTCGTAAGATTCTACTTCTATCCCGGCCATTGTAAGCCGCGTAGCTATATCCTGATCGGAAATACCGTTCAAGTCGACAAGCTGTTCAACCCAATTTCTCGAAATTTTCATCTTTATTCAGAATTGATTTAGGAATCTGACATCGTTTTCGAAGAAGAGCCGGATGTCGTCGATCCCGTATTTGAGGAGCGTAATTCTCTCTATTCCCATTCCGAACGCGTAGCCGCTGACTTCCTTTTCGTCGTATCCGACGAACTTGAATACGTTCGGATCGACCATTCCGCAGCCCATTATTTCAAGCCAGCCGGTGTACTTGCATATGCGGCAGCCTTTTCCGCCGCAGATGAAGCAGTTCACGTCGACTTCCGCGCTCGGCTCTGTAAAAGGGAAAAAGCTCGGCCGAAACCGGAGTTTGACTGAGGTGCCGAACAGCTCCTTTGCAAAGTAGGTGATTGTGCCTTTGAGTTCTGCAAGGCTCACGTTCTTGTCGACGTACAGCCCCTCCACCTGGTGAAAGAGACAATAGCTTCTCGAGCTGATGGCCTCGTTTCTGTAGACCCTTCCGGGCATTATGACTCTCACGGGCGGCTTATTATTTTCCATAACCCTGATCTGGACGCCCGATGTGTGCGTTCTGAGGACATACTTGCCAGCCTCACTCCCACCGTTCGGCTGAGCAGTCTTCACGAAGAAGGTATCCTGCATATCCCGGGCGGGGTGGTCGGGGGGGAAGTTGAGGGCCTCGAAATTGTGGTAATCATCCTCTATTTCCGGACCGTCGGCGATTCCGAACCCGATGCCGGTAAAGATTCGTTTGATCTCGTCGGCCGTCTGAGTAAGCGGGTGTTTCCTGCCGACGTATCTTCTCCTTGCGGGAATTGACAGGTCTACCCTGTCGAGCTCTCTTTTCTTTTCGGATTCCGCCTTTTCACGAGCTGATTCGAAGTCCGATTCGATTTGCGCGCGAACCTCGTTCAGTCGTTTGCCGACGGCGGGCTTTTCTTCCTTCGGGACTTGTTTCATCTCCTCGAACAGCTGGGCGAGTGCGCCCTTCCTGGAGAGAAATTTCAGTCTGAAATTTTCGGCGTCGGCTGGAGTATTGATGTGGACGAGAGAAGCGGCGGCTTCTCCTTTCAACTTCTCGATTTCCTCAAGCATTCCCATCTCTTGAAACCCTTACACGAGAGGCTGGACAATGAAGAGGTGAATTCCCGGCCTCTCTCCGTTTTTCCGGTCGGTATTGATATGTCCGGATATAAAAAATCTTCCTGCGTTGCAGTCTGGTGCGCTTCTAGCGCAAAGGACCGGGCTTCAAAGAAGGGGTCCTTCGGACTGAACGTAGGAAGATTGAATTAGTTAAAAGCGAATTGAACAACCTGCTTGAACGTCTCCGGATTGTTCGCAGCGAGATCGGCCAACACTTTCCTGTTTATCGCGACTTCCTTCTTGGCGAGGGCGGCTATCAAACGGGAGTATGTGGTCCCGTTCTCATGGGCCGCGGCGTTGATACGTACTATCCAGAGACTGCGAAACTCGCGTTTCTTCTTCCTTCTGTCCCTGTAAGCGTGCTGGAGTGCCTTCTCGACATGATGCTTTGCTATAGTATGTACTTTGCTGCGGGCTCCCCAATAACCCTTGGCCAGCTCCAATGTCTTTTTGCGTCTTCTATGAGATGCTACCTTGTTCCTTGCACGTGGCATTTTACATTTTCTCCATTAACGGTTTAAATATAACAACATCGGGCAAAATAGTCACCCTGACATCCCAACTTTTTCTCGACGTCCCGCCTCTCGGCAGGATTTAGAAAGCGGTGTCCCCAAGGCGTTCGGGCCTCTTTTGCCGGGTCGATGCGGGGATTACTCGTTCAGCATTCCGCGAACGCGGTTTGTGTCCGTCTTGTCGAGGACTCCTGCTTTCCTGAGCTGTCTCTTTCGTTTCTGTGTCTTTGATGTCAGAATGTGGCTTCTGAAGGCCTTCTCGCGAAGGTACTTACCCGTGGCGGTCCTTTTTGTCCTCTTTGCCATTGCACGGTTTGTCTTTGTCTTCGGCATGTCAGTTCTCCTTTGTCTCTTTCTGCTTCTCGTCCTCCCGAACCTTCTGAGACTCTTTGGCTGCCACCTTTTTCTTGGCCTTGTCGGGGGCTATGATTACCGCCATATTTTTACCCTCAAGCTTAGGTTTCTGCTCGACTTTCCCAACTTCAGACAGGAATTCGATAAATTTATTCAGGAGCTCTTCACCGTGTGCGACGTAGGTTATTTCGCGTCCTTTGAAAAACACACTTCCTTTAACCTTATGTCCCTCTTCGAGGAATTCTTTGGCATGTCTGGACTTGAACTGAAAGTCATGTTCATCGGTGTTCGGGTGAAATCGTATTTCCTTCATCTGCGCGGAGGATTGCCCCTTCAGCTTCGATTTCTCTTTCTTGGTCAGTTCGTACATGTATTTCCCATAGTCTACGAGCTTGCAAACCGGAGGATTCGAATTGGGAACAATCTCTACCAGGTCCAATCCCCTTGTCTCGGCGAGTTTCAAAGCTTCACGCGGTGGCATAACCCCAAGTTGCTTTCCGTCAGAGTCGATCAATCGTACGTTGGGGACTCTGATTTCGTTGTTAATCCTAAGTTTAGGTGTGTTAATAGGCGGCCTCCTAAGTTTTTTCTACTATTTCTTTTTTAATGTTGGATACGAACGCTGCAAGCCCGACGGCTCCCTTGTCGCCTTCATGATGCTTGCGTATTGAGACAGTGCCGGAATCTACTTCCTTCTGCCCAATAATCAACATGTACGGAACCTTCTTGGTTTCCCACTCCCGGATCTTGTAACCGACCTTTTCGTTCCGGTCGTCAAGTTCCACGCGGACTCCATCCCTTTTCAGGGCTTCGACGACAGTTTTCGCATAATCGACGAAGCTGTCGGTAATGGGGAGCACCGCCGCCTGGACCGGTGAAAGCCATGTCGGGAACGCCCCGGCGAGGTGCTCGGTCAGTATTCCTACAAATCTCTCGAACGAGCCGAATATGGCACGGTGGATAAGGACCGGCCTCTTGGCCTGTCCGTCGGCATCGATGTACGAGAGGTCGAATCTCTCCGGAAGCATGACGTAGTCGAGCTGGATCGTGGCTACCTGCCACTCCCTGCCGAGAGCGTCCTTAATTTGAATATCTATCTTCGGGCCGTAGAAGGCGCCGTCTTTTTCTTTTACTCCGTACTTGATCCCGTTGTTCGCAAGGGCCTGTCTCAGGGCACCCTCCGCCTGTTCCCATAACTTGGGGTCGCCCATCGCATCGTCGGGCTTCGTCGAGAGTTTGAACGATACTTCGAAATGGAAAAGTCCGTAGATGTATTTGACCAGGCCGATGATGTTGTCGATTTCCGGTAGGATCTGGTCCGGACGACAGTAGATATGTGCGTCGTCCATCGTGATCTGGCGGACCCTGAACATGCCGCCGAGCGCGCCGGAAATCTCGTTCCGGTGAAGCCTTCCAAGCTCGGAGTAGCGCAGCGGAAGGTCGCGATAGCTCCTGATCTTATGATTGTAAGCGAAGGAACTTTCGGGACAGTTCATCGGCTTGAGCGAGTAAGTCTCCTCTTCGACATCGAGGACGAACATGTTTTCTTTGTAATGTCCCCAGTGTCCGGATTTCTCCCAGAGGTCCTTCTTTACGAGCATCGGAGTAGATATCTCGAGGTAATTGCGTTTGTCAAGCTCTTCGCGGATGAGTTTTTCCAGTTCGCGGAAGATGATCATTCCGTTCGGCAGCCAGAACGGCGCGCCGGGTGCGATGTCGTGAAACACGAACAACTCGAGCTCCCGACCGAGTCTCCTGTGGTCGCGGAGTTTGGCTTCCTCGAGCATCTTGAGGTGATCATCGAGCATCTTTTTCTTCGGGAATGAGACTCCGTAGACCCTCTGGAGCATCTTGTTCTTACTGTCGCCTCGCCAATATGCGCCGCTCGTGCCGAGGAGCTTGAAATGCTTCAGCTTGCCCGCGGAAGGGACATGGGGGCCCCTGCAAAGGTCGGTAAAATCACCCTCGCTGTAGAAGGTGATAGTTTCATCGAGAGCGCTTATGATCTCGACCTTGTACGGATCGTGTTTTTCCCCGAAGAATTTCAGGGCGTCGTCTTTCTGTACGACTTTCCTGACGAACGAGTCGTTCTTGTCGGCGATTTCGTGCATCTTCTTCTCAATTGCTGCGAGATCGTCCGGGGTCAAAGTCTTGTTTATGTCAATATCGTAATAGAAACCGTCGTCTATGGCCGGTCCGACTCCGAATTTTGCCTCGGGGAAAATGGACTGAATCGCATGCGCCATCAGGTGCGAACTGCTGTGCCAATAGACTTCGCGCCCTTCCGGGTCGTCGAAAGTAAGGAACTGAATATCGCAGTCGCCGGTAATGGGGGTATTAAGGTCCGAAATCTTCCCGTTAATCTTAACTGCAAGTGCGTCCTCGCCGAGGGAGCGACTTATTTTCCGCGCCACTTCCAGGGCCGGGACGGGAACGTCTACCTCCAAAACGGAATTATCCGGTAACTTTACTTTTGCCATAATTGCTTTTCAATCCAGGATAAAAAAATCGGAGCAGACTCCGATTTACGGGTATAAGGGTCCCGACTCTTCATCGGGCCGGAATTCGAAACTTTTGAGAACCGTCTCAAAGCATCGAGACGAGTTTTTCGACAAACAAATCCAAAACCTATCTTGTGGGCGATAGAATATTCCCGCGAAGTGGTCCCTTCGGGAGAACTTCCGACCTCTTCAAACTTGTCAGGAGGCGATGAAGATTCCCGCGAAGTGGTCCCTTCGGGAGAACTTCCGACCTCTTCAAACTTGTCAGGAGG
>JBJKPN010000083.1:0-73775 GCA_046706365.1 Candidatus Kryptoniota bacterium
CGAGTTCGAGCCTGTGCGCGTGGAGCGGCGTTTCAGCCAGGAGATTCTGCTCGGGGCCGACGTACGTAGTCAGCTCCATGACAAGCTCCTCCCTTATGGAGTCGATCGGAGGATTGGTCACCTGGGCAAAGAGCTGCTTGAAGTAACGAAAAAGCATTTGCGGCCGCTCGGAAAGAACGGCCAGCGCGGCGTCCGTACCCATCGATCCGACGGCTTCTTCCCCCTTCACCGCCATCGGCAGCATAACCTGAGAAATGTCTTCCTTCGTGTAGCCGAAAATTCTCTGCCGCATGTGGAGCGTTTCGAATTCCGCATTGTATATCCGGTCCGGCGTGGGAAGGTGCGACATATTTATCATGTTGTCGTTGACCCACTTCCGGTACGGCCGCTTGGTCACGATATCTTTCTTCACTTCCTCGTCTTCGACAATCCTCCCCTGCTTCAGGTCAAGTATGAACATGCGGCCTGGCTGCAGTTTCCCTTTCTTGGCGACATTCTCGGCGTCGACGCTGAAAGTGCCTGCCTCGGAAGTGAGGACGACAAGCCCATCCTTTGTGATGACGTACCTCGCGGGGCGCAAGCCGTTGCGGTCGAGGGTCGCGCCGATGACTTCTCCATCGGTGAAAACGACAGCTGCAGGACCATCCCACGGTTCCATCATCGTAGCATGATACTCGTAGAATGCCCTTCGGTCCGGATCCATCAGATCGTTTTTCGACCAGGCCTCGGGTATCATCATCATCATCGCATGCGGAACAGTGCGGCCGCTCATCACGAGAAGCTCGAGCACGGAATCGAAAGTCGCAGAATCGCTCTGTCCTTCCATGATTATGGGAAGCATTCTCTTGAGGTCTTTGCCGAAATAAGGCGACTCCATCACCGCCTGCCTGGCCGACATCCAGTTCTTGTTTCCGCGAAGAGTGTTTATCTCCCCGTTGTGAGCGATCATCCTGAACGGGTGTGCGAGGTCCCACGTAGGGAAGGTATTTGTAGAGAAGCGGAGATGGAGCATGGTCATCGCAGACTTCATGTCCTTGTCTGCAAGGTCTTTGTAGTATTCGGTAAGCTGGTGGGCAAGGAGCATGCCTTTATAGATCAAGACTTTGCTGGAGAAGGAAGGGACGTAGTACTGGCTTCTGTCGCAGTCGAGCTCGGCGCGGACCCGGTGATCTATGATTCTCCTTATCGTATATAGTTTGCGCTCGAATTCTTCGCGCGACTGTATGCTGCGGCTGGAACCGATGAAACACTGGCGAATGAACGGCTGTGTTGCCCTGGCACCTCTTCCCGGCACATCCGGGTTTACCGGTACGTCTCTCCAGCCGAGGAATTTCTGGTTCTCGTCAATTACGATCTTCTCGACTATATTCTCTGCGGCTTTTCTCACGATCGGGTCCTGTGGGAGGAACATCATTCCGACGCCATATTTCCCTTCCGCAGGGAGCTTTATCTTTTTTTCAGCCGCCACCTTTCGGATGAATTCATCGGGCATTTGTATCAGGATGCCTGAGCCGTCTCCTGTTTCGGGGTCGGCACCCACCGCGCCACGATGCTCCAGGTTCTTCAGTATGTCCAAACCTTTGTCGATGATGGAGCGCGATTTTCTCCCCTTCACGTCGGCTACGAAGCCCATGCCGCAGGCATCGTGTTCGAATGAGGGATCATACATCCCCTGCTTCACCATGCGCGCGCGATAATCATTGGATTTCCTGCTATCGTTTGATTCAGCGTCACCGGCCATTTCAGTCTGTCTCCTCAGAAAATAAAATTTTACTCTTACAAGTAATTCGATTCCAAACGGTTTGCAATACCGCGATTCAAGACCCCACAGATTCTCCTAATATTATTAGATACAGAAAGCATTAAGTTAACTTATTAAGGCCAACGTGCCAAAACACGCCATTGTCAATCAGTAGAGCCCCCATTGCCTTTAGGATAGTGGCTGAGTGAATCGCCGATTCAGAAAGCCTCCCTATCGTGTTCCCAATTTGAGAGACCCGTCCGATCCTGTGAAGCGACAAGATAATTCATGTCATAATTCAGGTCCGACCGGCTGGATTCCAAACCAGAAATAGCCCCGGGCCGGCGGGGCTATAGCGGACTTCGCGCGCGACCGCCGCATCTTGCTATTTACCATGGCCGTCAGTATGTTACCCCTTGTGGGATATACGGGCTGCAACAAAAACCTCATAAACGACCATTAGCTGACGCATCTCTCTCCCGTCAAGACGGGAAAACAAAAACAGGAGACAATCACATGCGAAACAAAAACGTTTGTGTTGCCGCATGGCTGCTGCTGATTGCATTGATGTGCAGTGGGGCGGCCAGGGGGCAAACTTTCGACAACATCAAGAAGCAGGTAAAAACCCATACTCTCGCTAACGGTATGAAGTTCATCGTCCTGGAGCGTCACGATGCACCCGTTGTGTCGCTTCACACGTACGCGGACGTTGGGTCTGCACAGGAGAGTTACGGGATAACCGGTATCTCTCATATCATGGAACACATGGCCTTCAAAGGGACGACAACGGTAGGCACCATGGACTACAGTGAAGAGTCACAGCTTCTCGACAAGATGGATTCACTTTACATTCTACTGAGCCGCGAAGAGCGGGCGTTGAATCCCGACTCGAACAGGATCAAGGAGCTCCAGGCTGAATTCGACAGCACAAACAGCCGGGCTGGCAGGCTCGTCGTGACCCAGGAGTACTGGGATCTCACCAGGGAACAAGGTGGACGGGGGCTGAACGCCTACACGAGCAATGACGCAACACAGTACATCGTGAGCCTTCCTTCAAACCGCCTGGAATTCTGGATGGCAATGGAATCGGACCGTTTTCTGAATCCGGTGTTCAGGGAGTTCTTCCAGGAACGCAACGTGATAATGGAAGAGCGGAGACTGGGACTCGAGACCCAGCCGGTCGGCAAGCTTATCGAGGAATTTTGCGCCGCGGCGTTCAAGGCCCATCCGTACCATCACAGTGTCGTAGGGCACATGTCCGACCTCAGGAACATTTCCAGAACCGATGTCAATAATTATTTCCACAAGTACTACAGTCCCAGCAACCTCACAGTTGCAATCGTCGGAGATGTCGATGCCGATCGGGTCTTTGAGATGGCCGACACTTATTTCGGCAGGATCCCGAGCGGTCCGAAGCCCGAACCCCTGAGGACTGTCGAGCCGCCGCAGTCGGGGGAGAAACACATATTCGTCGAAGCGCAGTCGCAGCCGATCGTAATACTCGGATTCCACAGACCGAGCGTAACAAGTGCAGACGACCGCGCGCTGGATGCACTGGCGAACATTGTCGGCATCGGACGCTCTTCGAGGCTTTATACGAGCCTCGTAAAGGAAAAGAAGATAGCGATACAGGTGGGAGCATTCAACGGTTTTCCGGACAACAAATACCCGAATCTCCTGGCGGTATACGCAATACCCGCAAAGGGGCATACCAACGACGAGTGCATCGGGGCCATCGAGGACGAGCTTGCGGCAATTACGAACGATACCGTGACGCCGGACGAGCTCATGAAATACAAACGCGCAACCGAGAAAAACCTGATCGACGGCATGAAAAGCAACAGCAGGATGGCAGCTTCCCTGACCTATAACGACGTGGTTCTGGGCGACTGGAAGGAGGCCTTCGACGTGATAAAGGGTGTCGACGCCGTAACTGCTGCGGACATCCAGAACGTCGCGAAAAAATATCTCGTCAGGAAGAACCGGATCATCGGAGAACTCGTTCCGGAGATCAAACAGGAAGATGAATAGAGTCTTCGGTGCGTGCACGGTTCGTCAAAAACAGCTTTTAATTTTTCTTGAAAGGAAAAAGCGATGAAAAGAGACTCAATAGTCCCGCATTGCTTGTCGGTTGTCGTTCTTCTGGTTCTGCTCCTTTCGAATATGTCGCTGGCGCAGAAGGCGCCCAAGGACAAAATCTCTTTCCCGGCACTCCATAAGGTTGAGATGCCTGATGTCCAGAAGGCAACGATCAAGAACGGAATGACGATTTACCTGGTGGAGGATCACCAGTATCCGACAATAGACCTGCGGGCAATGGTACGCACCGGGTCGATATACGAGCCCGGCGACAAAGCCGGCCTCGCCTCTATTACCGGTACGGTTCTCAGAACCGGCGGGACAGAGACCATGACCGGAGATGAAATCGATAAAATGCTGGAGACGATCGGCGCTACCGTGGAAACCGGCATCGGCCAGGGGTCAGGCTATGTTTACGTTTCCATTCTGAAGAACGATATGGACAAAGGCATCAATGTGCTGTCCGATATCATGATGCATCCCGTGTTCAGCGAAGACAAGATAGACCTCGCGAAAATCGAAATGCGATCGGAAATTTCACGCCGAAACGACAACATATGGAGTATCGCAAGCCGCGAATTCAACTCCATTATTTACGGCAGGACAAATCCCTACGCGAGGTATCCTGAATATGCGACCGTAGACGCTATCAACAGAGACGATATCAAGGCATTCTACGAGAACTACTTCCATCCGAACAACATAGTTTTCGCCGCATGGGGCGATTTCAATTCCAAGGACATGCTCAAGAAGCTGGAAGCGGCGTTCGGGAAATGGTCCGCGGCACAGACGACTTATTCTGAAGTTCCGAAGATCGATTACCGGTACAAGTACACTGTAAACTTCGTCCAGAAGCCAGACGTCAACCAGAGCAACATACAGATGGGACACATCGGAGGGATGATCAACGACCCCGATTACCCGGCACTTGTGGTCATGAACCAGATACTCTCGATGGACAGGATGTTCAAGGTTCTTCGCACGAAGGAAGGACTCACCTATGCACCCTGGGGAAACTACGGCGCAGAGTACGACCACCCCGGAGTATTCAGCTGCGGCACCCAGACCAAATCACAATCGACCGTATATGCGATACGACTAATGCTGAACGAGGTAAAAAGAATGGCGACAGAGCCGGTCACCGACGAAGAGCTCGCGCTTGCCAAGGAGAGCTACCTCAACTCATTCGTCTTCAACTTCGATTCGAAATCGAAAATTGTCACGCGCATGATGACGTACGCTTACTACAATTACCCGCTGAACTTCATCGATAAGCTGAAGGAGGGCGTGGAGAAGGTAACCAAGGAAGACGTCCTCCGCGCGGCGCAAGCCCACCTTCATCCCGACGATCTCCAGATCCTCGTCGTCGGCAACAAAGACGAGTTCGGAGAGCCGCTTTCCTCCCTCGGGGATGTGAACGTAATCGACATAACAATCCCGTCGCCGCCGTCACAAGTTTCCCCGGAAGCCACCGAGGAATCTCTTTCCAGGGGGAAAGAGCTGTTCGACAAGGCTGCGGAAGCCATGGGCGGAATAGATGCGCTGATGAGCATACAGAATACATGGATGAAGCTCGATCTACTCCAGTCTACCGAGGCCGGCGATATGCAGCTGAAATCGGAGGCAACGATCATCTATCCTGATCATGTTTACCAGAGTATCTCGACCCCCATGGGCGAGATGAAAATGGTCGTTGCGGGCGAAAAGGGGTGGATGGTCAGTCCGCAGGGAAAAATGCAGATGCAGGAATCGATGAGGAAACTGATCCTAGAAAACATTTTCCGCGACCCGGTGTACTTCTTCGCGAACTCCGCGCAGCTCGAGATTCAATACATCGGTGAGAGCACGTTCAACGGAATCACGGCGCTCGAGCTGCTGGTCACCGGCGAGAAAGCTTCATTTCATTTGTACGTCGACGCAAAGACATTCCTGCCGTCAGGAATTTCCTATCAAACTACCGGGCCGCAGGGTCCTCTGAGCGTTGAGGAGGTGTGGTCCGACTACCGCCAAATCGACGGTACACAGGTCCCGTTCAAGACGGTCGCGACCGCCAACGGAAAGAAGATGTCGGAAGTGACTGTCGTGGAGGTGAAACATAATATCGAGCCAGACCCTGCGTTGTTTGAAGAAGAGGACTGATGACCCGGCAACGCGGCGAAGTCTTAGGCTGCCGGCAGATTGAGGAGATTGCGGCCCCGTCGACGAGAGTCGACGGGGCTTTCCATATTAGTGCAGAATGATTATCGAGACATTTCCCGCACAAGTCAGAAGACCAACGCAACGTTTTCCGGAAGCGCGCAGACACTGTATATCTCCCCGAACCGGAGCTGGATCTCACCTATGCGGCCCAGCGTCCTCCTGTCAAGGACAACAAGTCTGCTGGTTTTGGACTCCTGCGTGATGTTTCTTGAACTGCTTACGCCAACGTAAACGTAGTCGGCTGAATAGGAAATCCCGCGAGTGTAATTATCGAAATCGAGTTTTGCCCTGGCACCGCTATTCGTATCCATTCGGAGGACAGATTTATTTTCGGAATCGCATATAAAGAGGTTGCCGTCAATAACTTGCGGAGAATGAGGCTGAGAAAAACCGTCCACGAGGATCTTCCCGCTAAGCAAATCCATCAGGATCCCTGCACCTACTGTCTTCCCTTTATATCCGCGGTGTCTCCTGAATTTTCCGAATGCGGAAAGGAGGACCCGGCCTTCGCTCACCTCGAGGCAGTTCAGATGCCATGCATCCCCCTTGCCTCTGAACTTGATTCTATCGAGCACACTGAAGGTCTCAGAAGAGAGGACAAACACCTCGTTTGTGCCGGTTGAAACAACGTAGATCTTCCCGTCATATGCGAGTATATCATGGGCATCGCGAATATCCGGAAATGTCAAAGTCTTCTTCCCGTTTGTCCCGTAGACGATCAATGTCAAAGGAGTATCGATTGAGTTCTGAAAACATCTGAATACTCTGTCTTCATAACGGCACAGGCCCGTCGTGCTGATATCGTCGACGTATTCAGGTACTCCATCATGGATCCATACCAAACCACCGTCGTTCGGACACGAAATCAGCAGGTTGATCTGTTTCGAATCGAGCATTGGGGAGCTCAAATGTGAGACTGAGAATTGACAATACCTGCCATAATCTGCCGTTGAATTGTCTAATCCTCCGCGAGGTGGTTAAGTATGATGCCGACCGCTTCCTGAACGGTGCAGCTGGAGGCATCAATGGTAATCTCGGCAGAAGCAGGCGGCTCGTATGGGGAGCTTATTCCGGTGAAGTCCGGGATTTCGCCTCTCAAGGCCTTTGCGTATAATCCCTTCGGATCTCTCCTGACACATTCCTCGAGGGGAGTGCTGACGTACACTTCGCAGTATTCCCCGCTTTCGAAGAGATTCCTCACAAGCGCGCGGTCTTCGGCATACGGAGAGATGAATGATGCGATAACAATCAGGCCGGCCTCGACCATCAGCCTGGCCACTTCTCCGGCCCGCCTGATATTTTCCTTCCTGCTTGCCGGATCGAATGACAGATCATTGTTGAGTCCGTTCCGAAGGATATCGCCGTCCAGCAGATATGTGTGATATCCCTGGTCGTACAACCGCTGCTCGAGGAGGTTAGCTATCGTGGATTTTCCCGCGCCGCTCAGCCCGGTTAACCAGATGAGCATCGGGTGTTGATTCTTCAGCGAAGCCCTCATGGTTTTGTCCACGATGGTCGCATAAGGATAGGGATGGCCCTCCTTCTCAACCGAAACTATCGTTCCAAGGCCGACAGTCGCGGCGGTTCCGATGTCTACGATGAGAAATGAGCCGAGCTCTCCGGATTCCTTGAAAGGAAGGCAATAATGCGTGGCCGAGAGAGATATGGCTGCCAATCCAATTTCATTGCGTGCCAGGCCGGCGGATGGAACCAGCTTAAGCGTGTCAAGGTCAAGACGTTCCTTTACCTGCTTCACGCTTGCGCGAATTTTCCGTGACAGGAACTTCAACTCGTAGACGCTGTTCGCCTCCATTTTCTCTTCGCCGAACCAGAAGACCTGGCAGAAAAGAGTGTCGCCGTTCATCATTTTTGTTCCCGAAGCAACAAGCTTGTCTCCCCTTGCAATATCGATGTCGTCGGCGAGCTCGATCATTACCGGCTCATATGTGTCCGCCGAGCGAGCAGTATTTCCCGAAACGGTGATTCCCACGACTCGCGTCTTCATAAGAGACGGGACAGCGACTATCTCGTCGCCAACTGAAATCGAACCGGAGATTACCGTACCCGCATAGTGTCTCCTTTCTGAATCCCTGGATACATACTGAACCGGGAGACAAAACCGGGAACCGCGAGGTTTCTCCACATCGATGGTTTCGAGCAGCTCGAGCACGCTGCCGCCGTCATACCAGGTCATCGTCTCAGACCTCGACACGACGTTATCTCCAAGCTTAGAAGATACCGGGACAAACCAGGAAGAGCACCTACCACCGTACATAGTCTCGATTACACTCGCGATTTCCCGTCTTGTCTCTTCGAAGGAATCTTGTTTGAAATCCACCAGATCAATCTTGTTGACGGCTACAATGAGCCTGTCGACGCCCATCAGAGAGAGAATAGAGAGATGTCGTTTTGTCTGCGGCTTGATTCCGGATGAGACATCCACGAGGAGAACTGCAAGGTCCGATTTGGATGCCGCGACCGCCATGTTCCTGGTGTACTGTGTGTGTCCCGGAGCGTCGGCTATTATGAATTTGCGTTTGCGGGTGAAGAAGTAGCGGTACGAAACGTCGATGGTTATTCCCTGTTCGATTTCTGCTTTGAGACCGTCGACCAGGTATGCGAGCTCGGGCTCGTTCCCCGTCTTCCTGTTCAGCTGTTGGAGAGCACTCAGGTGGTCTTCATATACGTTTCCGCTGTCGAGCAGCAGTCGTCCGATGAAAGTGCTCTTGCCGTCATCGACGCTGCCGCAGGTGAGGAGCCTCATTATCGGCGTGCCGAGATAATCGGCAATATTTTTCGCCGTGCCGTTCAAAAATATCCTCTCACCTTTTTCTGTTCCATAGAGCCGGGTTCGTCGTGATCGATCAGCCTCCCGACGCGCTCAGAATATTCCGTATTGAATATTTCCTCGACGATGTCGGAGATTGTCGTGGCTCTCGATTCAACTGCCGCCGTAAGCGGGTAGCATCCGAGTGTGCGGAAGCGAACCTGTTTCATCTCGGCCTTCTCGTTTTCGCGAAGCGGGAATCTGTCATCGTCTACCATTATAAGCATGCCGTCGCGAGTCACGACAGGCCTCTCGGCCGCATAATACAGAGGGACTATCGGTATCCGTTCTTCCCTGATGTACAGCCATATGTCGAGCTCTGTCCAGTTCGAGAGGGGGAAGACCCTGATCGTTTGCCCATTCATTACGCGGCAATTGTACATGTCCCAGAATTCCGGCCGCTGGAATCTCGGGTTCCATTTATGTCCGGCATCCCGGACTGAAAAGACGCGCTCCTTCGCACGCGACCTCTCTTCGTCCCGTCTTGCACCCCCGATAATTATATCGAAGCCGTGAAGGTCCAATGCCTGCTTCAGCGCTTCCGTTTTCATGATTGCGGTGTAATGGCCGCTGCTCGTCGAGAACGGGGTGATACCGCGCCTTTTTCCCTCTGGATTTGTATAAGTCAGCAGCTTAACCCCAAGCTCCCTGGCTCTCCGATCGCGGAATGTTATCATTTCCCTGAATTTCCAGGTTGTATCTATATGGAGAAGCGGGACCGGAGGTTTCGACGGCGAGAATGCCTTCATCAGAAGATGGAGAAGTACTGAGGAATCTTTGCCTATGGAGTAAAGAAGGACGGGGTTCTGCGATTCCGCTACCGCCTCTCGAATAATGTAGATGCTTTCGTTCTCCAGCTCGCGCAAAACCGAACTCATATTTCGTCCTTGGGAAGCAAGCTCAATAACTCATCTTCATTTATTTAATGTGCGCCAGATTCTTGTTAAGGAACTGCGAGCGCATGCAATTCCTATAACAAGATTTCCGGCCATTCAGTTACTTTCGGAATGGTCCGTATCCGACACTTTGCCGGACGAGGAGGTGCCCCAGTGAAAAATGCGAACGTGCCGGAACATCAACAGGACTTAGCGATTCCGTCGCGTACTATCGTCTGTCTCCACGCCGCCCGAATGGCCGACAAGAGTATCGGTAGTCCGCTTTCTCCACCACATAGGAGCAGGACAAACAATCCGTGCCACAGTCACACGGTCTATTAGACGGAGTTAACTCAGGATTGGTTTAGTATGAACCGCGACTAATGTTCGGGGCAGATCAAGTGCGGTGGCATCTTCTTCTGTACAGGAAGTCCGGCCGGATGAAAGGCCTAATCTGAAGGGTTGGAACGTTGCGGAAAGATTCGAATCGAACATTCGCGCCGTTAACGTGAGCTGGCTTTACCCCGCCGCCGTAACTTCCGAAACGGGTTTCATCCCCGCGATGTGCTGCCGACGTTTCTTACCGCTTGCCCAGAACATCCTTTTCGTAAGCGGCCACTTCATTTATATAGTCCTGGCCGACCGGAACGTCGTTGGTCATGCAGTAATAGTCATAAACCGCACCGAAAGGCTTTGTCTTGGCTACCTCGAGAAGAGCAAGCCTCTCGAAGTTTCTTCCGGCTTCCTCGTATTCCCTCAGCTTTGCGGTGGGCTCGAGAAGCGCGCAGAGGAATGCAGCCTGCGCTGCCCGCGCCCCGACAACGTACGCCCCTACACGGTTGATGCTTGCATCGAAGTAATCGAGCGCGACATGAACTCTCTTCAATGCGCCCGCTCTTACTATTTCCTGAGCTAGAAGCTGCACATCATCGTTCAATATGACAACGTGATCGCTGTCCCAATGGACGCCTCTTGAAATATGCAGGAGCAGCTCGTCAAGGAACTGCAGGGCCGCGGATATCTTGTCCCCAACCTGTTCAGTCGGGTGGAAGTGTCCCATGTCGTAGCAGACTATCTTCTTGTTCTTAACGGCGTATGCCAGATAGAACTCATGGGAGCCGACCGTCATCGCTTCAACACCGAGTCCGAACAATTTCCCCTCGAGTGAATCCTTCATGTAATCTGCAGGATATTTGTCGACGAAGATTTCATCCAGAGATTGCTTCAACAGGGCCCGGTGCCGGTTCCTGTCGACGGGGTTGTCTTTGGAACCGTCGGGTATCCATATGTTATTGATGCACGGATTGCCGAGCTGCTTCCCCATTTCCGAAGCGATCATTCTCGTCCTTTTGACATGGTCAATCCAAAATGTTCTCCGCTTCTCATCGAGGCTCGAGAGAGTGTAACCGTCATCAGCGTACGGATGCGAGAAGCAGGTCGGGTTGAAATCGAGACCGATGCCGAGTTTCCTCGCCCAGTCGATCCAGGTCTGAAAGTGTTTGACTTCTATCTGGTCGCGGTCGACCTTCTGCCCGGCGAAATCGCCGTAGATTGCGTGCAGGTTGAAGCGCTGCTTGCCCGGCAGGAGTCTCATCACCATCTCCATGTCTGCTTTGAGCTCGGCGATGGTCCGGGCCTTCCCGGGATAATTGCCGGTCGCCTGAATGCCGCCGCCCTCCAATTTGGAATCAGCAGTTTCGAATCCCGCGACATCGTCCCCCTGCCAGCAGTGAAGGCTGATATTCATGCTGTCCAGGCTCCTGATAGCCTCGTCCGTATCGACTCCCAGCACCGCAAAGGAGTCTTTTGCATACTTGTAACCACTTTCGATTGACCTGGCATCTTTCATGTCATGTTCCTCCCTTAGGAAGAGAGCGCTTCATTGCCGGCGCTCTCTGCGTTTAGATAAAATGGCGTTGTATCTGTCTTCGTTTTCCTCATAGTATGAACCGCCAGCAGGTACATAAATCTTCTGTCCGAACGATCGGGCCACCATGCTTCTCCATTCTCTGTAATCCTGAACTCCGCCCGTTGAGACTGCGAGGACGCCGATGTTTCCGACTACCGTTCCCTCCGTCGGACCGGCGTATACCGTCCGACCGATCGCATCCGCGGTGTACTGCATGAGGAGTTCGTTTTGAATTCCTCCGCCCACGGCAAACAGATTTCTGATCCCTCCGCCCGTCACTTCTTCAATTTCCTTGATAGCGGCTCTGTAGCTGAATGCGAGGCTCTCCAGCACGACGCGTATAATGAAACCGGGGGTCTCATTCGACTGTTGTCCGGTCTCGTGAAGGTAGTCGGCAATCTTGTTCGGCATATCCCCCGGCTTCAGGAATCTCTGATCGTCAAGGTCGATCCAAGCTCCTGCAGGTTTTTCAGCACCGGCCATCGAGATCATTTCCTGATATGTATATTCACTCCCGGTCGAAGCCCAGTATCTCCTGCATTCCTGTACAGGCCACAATCCGATAATGTTCTTCAGAAATCGCGTGGTTCCGTCCACTCCACCCTCGTTGGTGAAATTGTGCATCATTGCATCACCCGATACGATAGGTTGTTCAAGCTCGACGCCCATCAGCGACCACGTGCCCGAGCTGAGAAATGCCCAGTAGTCGGTCGCCGCAGGCACGGAGACTACGGCAGAGGCCGTATCATGCTCCGCGCTTGCAAAGACCGGAATATCTTCATCCAGCCCGGTCTTCCCGGCTATCGAGGGGAGAAGCGTTCCAAGCTTGGTACCCGGTTCCACGACTTCCCGGAAGAGTTTCTCAGGAAGTCCGAACTTGTCGATCAACTTTCGGTCCCAATCCCTCGTCCTCGGATCCACAAGACCGGTTGTAGATGCAATCGTAAATTCGGATTTCTTTTTTCCTGTAAGCATGAAAGTTATGAAGTCGGGCATGAGAAGCACAGAGTCCGCCGCTTCAAGCAGGTTGGGCTCATTCTTCCCCTCCGCCAGCAGCTGAAACACGGTATTGAACTGTGCGAACTGCGTGCCGGACCTCGCATACATTTCTTCCCTGGGGACAATTCCGAACGCCCGATCCATCATGCCGTCGGTCCGGTCGTCACGATAGTGGTACGGAGTGCCGAGGACATTTCCTTCCCGGTCGACCAGGACATAGTCGACACCCCACGTGTCGACTCCGATCCCGTCGAACTTAGACCCGTACTCGGCCTTCGCCTTTCCCAATCCTTCGAGGATCTCTCCGAAAATCGAGTCGACGTCCCAGTGAAACCCGGTTTCCGTCCTTAGATTGTGAGTAGTGAATCTGTGAACCTCCTTCAAAACGATTCTGTCGTCTTTCAGAGTTGCAACAGCACATCGGCCGCTTTCCGCACCGAGGTCGAACGCGATGAATTTCTTTTCTCTGCTCATCGGTTCAGGGAATGCTCATCTCACAAACGCTGCGGACAGGCCGCCGTCGACATTCAGGACATTTCCGGTGGACTTGCCCAGCAGCCCGCCCACGAAGGCAAAGCATGCCGCGGCAATATCTTCCGGTAGAATGATTTCGTTAAGCAGTGTCCGTTTCGCGTAATAGGCCGGGAGCTCCTCGACCTTGATCCCGTAGGCCTTCGCTCTTCCCTCTGCCCAGGCACCGCTCCATATCTTGCTTCCGGCAATTACCGCATCGGGATTCACAACATTCACGCGTATCTTGTCTTTTCCGAGCTCAGCCGCGTTAAGCCTGCTCAGGTGCAACTGGGCAGCCTTTGCCGATCCATAAGCGGCATTGTTCGGGCCGCTTACCAGCGCATTCTTGCTCACGATGTTGACCACGTCGCCGCCGAACCCCTGCTTTCTCATGATCTCGACGCCCTTCTGGGTAACGAGGAATTGACCCTTGACCAGGACATCATACAGGAGGTCCCAGTCTTTTTCGGTATGCTCTTCGAGGGGCTTGGAAATTGAAAGCCCGGCGGAATTAACGACGATGTCTACACCGCCGAACGCCAGGACGGCTGCGTCGAACGCTTTACTCACGCTCGCGCCGTCCGTCACATCGATACTCGAAGCGACAAAACCGTCACTGCTGTACTTCTTCCCGAAGTCTTTCGAAGCTCCGTCAAGTCGCTTCGGATCGTTGTCGGTTATGACGACGCAGGCACCTTCATTGGCAAATTTCTCCGCCACGGCCTTTCCGATTCCCCCGGCACTGCCGGTCACGAGTGCCACTCTTCCGCTGAGCGGCTTTGGCTTCGGCCGCCTTGCAAGCTTCGCTTCCTCGAGAAGCCAGTATTCGATGTTGAAAGCTTCCTGCCTCGGCAGAGAAATGTATTCCGATATCGCCTCTGCGCCTCTCATCACGTTGATGGCGTTGATGTAAAACTCGGCCGCGACCCTGGCCGTCTGCTTGTCCTTCGCAAAGGTAAACATGCCGACACCCGGGTAGAGGATCACAACAGGGTTTGCGTCGCGCATAGCCGGACTGTTCGCATGTTTGCACGTGTTGTAATACTCCGCGTACATCTTTCTGTACTCTTCGAACTGCGGCCCGATCTTCTTGTCGACGGACTCCAGGTTCGAGAGGTCCTCGTCGCTCTTCAGGTTCAGCACAAGAGGTCTTATCTTCGTCCGCAAAAAATGGTCCGGGCAGCTTGTGCCCAGAGGCGCCAGTCTGGCAAGATCCTTCGAGTCGATAAACTCGAGCACGCGCTCGTCATCGGTGAAATGACCGATCATCTTTGCATGCGACGAGCAGTAGCCTCTGAGGACGGGGAACAATGCAGCGGCCTTCTTCCGCCTCTCGGCCTCAGGAAGCGGCTTCATAACCCCTCCACCGAATACTGCCGGTTTCTTTGCGGTCTTCTCACCGATATATTCCGCGCACTTCTCTATTACTTCCAGCGAGTTCACATAACAATCGTACGACGTATCTCCCCATGTGAACAGTCCGTGTGAAGCCAGCATTATGCCGCGAATGCCGGGATTGTCGTCGACACATTTTCTCAGCTTCAGCCCGAGGTCGAAACCCGGCCGCTGCCAATCCAGCCATCCGATTTTTCCTTCGAACAATTCTTCGGTAATCCTCTTTCCGTCTTTCGCTGCCGCAATCGCAATTGCCGCATCCGGATGCAGATGGTCGATATGTTTGAACGGGAGAAACCCATGAAGCGGCGTGTCTATGGAAGGAGCTTTTGAATCCAGGTCGAAAATGCAATGGTTGAAGAGTGCGACCATCTCGTCTTCGTGTTCGATGCCCCGATAAATATTCTTCAGGTTCCTCAGTCGTTCGACGTAAAGCGCCGCAAGCCCGCCCTTCGTCATCGTACCAAGGTCACCACCGGACCCTTTTACCCACATAACTTCGACGTCTTTGCCCGTCAGAGGGTCCTTCGCCACAGCCTTGCATGACGTGTTCCCCCCGCCGTAATTCGTTAACCTGAGATCAGCGCCGAGCAGATTGGAACGATAAACAAGCAATGCAACTTCGTCGCCTGCAATTGCAGATGCTTTCGCCTCATCCCAGAGGTAGCTGACGTTCTTAAATTGATTTTTCTTTGCCGACATGATTATGGCCTCGCTATAAACTCATTTCTTATTCATAATTATTTCCGATGACTCCCATATTTCAGCTAAGATTTGACAGGGTGGGAGATCTTGTGTAAGACGCTTCAGAGTAGCGCCCAAATTCATATATGTAAATAGCCAATATGTCCCATCATTTACATTTTGTGACACTCGCGTTTTTGTCGAATTCCGCTTATTTTAGAGGTAAGCTCAGGATAAATTGGATTTTATGATACGAACTAATTATTCCGTTTTCGATTATCTGGCGGTCGGTGACATCGACAAGGTTTGGGGGCTTTACGTTACAGGAAGCGGAAGCGCAGACCTACCTCCGGGCGCCACCTATCCGCCGGTAGAACATCCCCAAAACTACATGTTCGATTTTCAACATGGGCGTGTCCTGACGGAATTCCAGATCGTTTTCATCTCACGCGGAAAGGGCACCTTCGAATCGAAGGAGGCTGGCACGAGAGAGATCGAAGAGGGAACAGCACTCCTTCTCTTCCCCGGCATATGGCACAGATACGCGCCCGCCCGGGACACAGGTTGGAGAGAACACTGGGTGTCGTTCAACGGAGTCCAGCCCGAGGCATTCAGGGATTCGGGTATTCTCCCGACCGAGCAGCAGGTCCTGGAAATCGGAATGGATGAAACGATAATCGATCTCTACCAGAGGATCCTCGAGTCCATGGAGGGGGAAAAAATCGGATTCAAGGAGACAATCTCGGCCCTCACGTACCAGCTGATTGCCCGAATAAATTCGATCCGGAAATCGCAGCAGTTTGCAGGTGAAGAGACCGCCTCGTTCGTCCAGAAAAGCAAGGCATATATGAGAGATCATATCGATAGCCCGATAGATCTTAAGCTTCTCACTTCCGAGCTCGGCGTGGGATATTCCTGGTTCAGAAAAACATTCAAGCATCATACCGGCCTCGCTCCCAACCAATACATAATGCAGCTGAAGCTCAACAAGGCAAAAGACCTTCTCGTGAACACCTCCCTGCCCATCAAGCAGATTTCATCGATGCTCGGATTCGAATCCCAGTTCTACTTCTCGAAGTTCTTCAAGAATAAGACCGGCATACCTCCGATCCGATGGCGCAGCCGCTCCAGGATGAAGTCGTGACGACTCCCACTTCAGTCAGGCACGCAGGACCATTTCATCTCTGAAACGACCGGACAGCGGGTGAAAACGGTAGTGACATAAAGGCCATGCCTCAGTATATTTGGTAGAAAAACAGACAAAGGAAACTCATATCATGTCAATTAATCCGAGAATGAACCGGCTCTTTCAGCCGGACAACAAGTGCTTCGACGTCGCGATAGACCATGGTTTTTTCAACGAGTTTTCATTCCTGTCGGGAATCGAAAACATGAAGAAAGCGGTCGAAACGATCGTCGAGGCAAATCCAGACGCCATCCAATTGAGCCTTGGACAGGCCCATCACCTGCAGGATATTAAAGGCAAGAAGAAGCCTGCTCTGGTGTTCAGAACCGATGTCGCGAACGTCTACGGCACGAAGCTCCCCCGTCACCTGTTCAGCCAGCTCGTGGAGAGGCCGGTGGAGCAGGCACTCCGGCTCGATGCCGCGTGTGTTGTGGCTAACGTATTTCTAATGCCGGACCAGCCTGAGGTGTACCACGACTGCATCAGGAATGTCACTCTGCTCAAGCCCGAGTGCGAACGCTACGGGATGCCGCTGATGGTCGAGCCTCTCGTTATGCAGCCGAACGAAAAGAAGGGCGGGTACATGGTGGACGGCGATCTGAATAAGATAATCCCGCTCGTCCGGCAAGCGGTGGAACTCGGCGCAGACATAATCAAGGCCGACCCGTCAGACGACGTATCGCAGTACCACAAGGTTATCGAGGCAGCATCCGGCAAGCCGGTGCTAGTTCGTGGAGGAGGCCGCGCGGCGGATGAGGAAATACTCAACCGTACTTATGCGATCATGCAGCAGGGTGCCGCAGGCATCGTGTACGGTCGGAATGTGATCCAGCATCCGAAACCGCGCAAGATGACCGAAGCCTTTATGGCAGTCGTTCACGACGGCGCCGACGTCAAAAAGGCTATGGCAATTCTTAACGGGGCGTAAGAGTTGCCCCCCGAGTGATGGAACCTTGCCGCTCAGTCAAGCGAACCGTCATGTTCTCTGCCGGTTCTCGACGGCACCGGGGATACAATCTCATAAGAATTAATTTCGGGTAGCTGGTTAAGGCCGGCTCTGCGCCGGCCTTGACCGATCCCGGCAAATTCCACGGCGGGCCTGTTTTGTTTCGGCCGTCACCGACTGGGCCTTTCAAATCCGGTGTTTCTTGCATTTATTAGGGGCAAATGACTTCGCCATCCTGAAACCGAAACGTACCAAAGGGACGTTAGAGGGTATATGAACCGAGAGACATTCCGTCGTCCAGAGCGCAGGGCGGGCCGCGGAGGCCGGTTGCCCCTGTTTTTCATCGGGAAAGAATTTCTATTCTGCGCACTTGTTGTGCTTGCACTGAGAAATCAAAGTGCGGCCAGGCAAAGGGGAGTTGAAAAGAAGACTGGTAGGGTCAGCTTCATCACTCCGCTGAACGTATATGTTACATTCGAGAACACCGGAGGAATCACTCCGGGGGATACGCTTTATTCGGGCGTAGGAAACACCAAACATCCCGTGATTATTGTCAAATATCTCTCTTCGACTTCCTGCGCGGGCCCCGTTGTGGGCATTCCGGACCTGAAAGTCGGAGACATTATCTCCGCATATGTGGCCAGACCGGTTACTGCTAAGCCTCGGGCCGCGTCGCTCGTCAGTGCAGTCGATTCTGGCCTTGCAGGCAGGGCGGGCATCAGGAACCCAACACCTTCGGTCTCTGGAGAGGCTTTCAATGTCACGAGGAATCAAAGGATTTTCGGCGGATTTGCAGCCAACTCCTACTCTAACTTTTCGAATCTTTCCGGTGTCTCCGACGTTCAAAGATGGAACTATTCAATGAGTCTTTACGCTGATAATATTGAAGGATCAGATTTCTATTTCTCAAACTACATGTATATGACATATATGAGCACCCAGTGGAAGCAAGTCGCGGCGGACCCGCTGAGCAGTCTCCGCGTCTTCGATCTTTCCCTTTCATACCGAACGCGAGATTTTAACGTCTGGGCCGGCAGGCATGTCGATAACGATATATCCGGGGTTGGACCGATCGACGGGATCGTGGCGGAGGAACGCCTCGGCAGCTTCATTGCCGGAGAAGTAATAGGATCGAGGCCGGATTTTTACACACTGGGATTAAACCCCGCATTGTTCCAGTTCGGCGGCTACGTTACAAATGTAGATACGATGAGCGCTGGAGTAATGAGAAATACCATCGGTGCTTTCCAACAATACAACGAAATGGAAACAGACAGGCGCTTCATATATTTTCAACACAGCAGCGCACCCTTCAGGAGTGTCAGCGTCTATGCTTCAGGACAGATCGATATTTTCAAACTCTCGAACGGGAAGCCCGCAAACGAGTTTTCACCTGTCAATCTTTATTTCTCTGCCGCTTACTATCCGGCGAACCAGCTTTCACTCAATCTAAGTTACACCGCCCAACGGAATATTATCTACTACCGAACCTTCGGAAGTACAGTCGACTCCCTTCTTGAGAGCGAGAACCAGCTCAGGAACGATGCAAGGATCGACGCGTATTTCAGACCATACCCGTTTACGTTCATTAATGTCGGCGCAGACTACAGCTTTCAACAGGGGGATATAAATGCGACAAGAAACGCGAACTTGTCGTTTACCCAATCAAATATACCCCTTCTTCATCTGACGGCCGGCCTGTCTTATAGCAAAATAATGAGCGGCTTCCTGGATGGATCCGTGATCGGAATCAGCATCTCTAAATCTCTTCCCTTCAATTCAACCAGGCTTACAATTATGTATTCAAGGCTGGACTACAGATTCGGCGGCGGGACGATGAAACTAGTACAGGATCAACCGAGTTTCCAGTTGACCACCAGCATACCCGGCAATCTCTTTCTGAATCTGTACTACCAGGGCACATACAGCGGGAGGGCAAGCTACGGGACTCTTATGGGCGGAATCTCGGAAAGGTTTTAAGAAACATTGTGGAGACGTCATGAGAAGTCTCCAACTGGAAAATGAGGAGGAAATCAAAATGAAGAAGAAATATAAATTGGTACTGACCGGGATCGCCGTGGCAGCTGTGTTCATCCTGGGCGCAGTTACGTTAGTGCCTGGCAGTCCCCGAAATAATCCGACAACAGCGGCAAACTCTCCCGTTGTCATTGCCAACGTAAAGAATCAACCGAGTCAGTGCAGCCAGTGCCCCTATCTCAGCTGCCCGTATCTTAACCACCTTCACCAGATGGCTTTGGAAAGCGGAAAGAGTCTTAATCAGGCATGCCCGTACGAAATGAGCCACCCCCGACCCACGCTGAATTCCGATCGCAATGCGATGAAGACTCTGCAGGTCGACAATCTCGTAGGACGGAATCAAGGGCGTAGCAGAGTGAAAACAGTCGACTGGAAAACAGCGAGATAGCCGGAAAGCCGCAGATGCCCCGGACTTATTCATTGGCGGCCTGATTTGGAATACAGATCCAATTTCTGTCCAGCACGCAAGATTTGACCGCTCTTTCTCACGGGATTCACGCAAGCACACCCCAGTATCGAATAAATTGACTGATGCCGATACGTATTCGTCAGGGATGAGAATATCGATTACGTAACCGCAAACCGGAATTTTGACATTTGAAAGCCCGGCCGTGAGGTCGGGCTTTTTTGTGCCGTGACAGGCGGACTCCAGGGAAAAAAAATTGCATCTCGGACTGCCGAGTCTTAAGTTTAGACTGGTCAGTTCACGAACTAGAACGATTGGTCACATGACAAACAGAAAAGAGCGGGAGTCCGAGTTCAGACGAAAGGCGATTGTCGAAGCCGCCCGGCAGGTATTCTCGGAAAAAGGGTACAACGGGACAACAGTGGACAACGTCGCGACGAAATCCGAATTTGCCAAGGCGACGCTTTACAAGTTCTTCCGAAACAAGGAAGAGCTGTACTTCAGCGTCGTGGAGGACGTATTCAGGGAAATAAACGAAATAGCTGAGAAGGCGATGCAGGAACCTCTCCCCGTCCGTGAGAAGTTCGGGCTATTCGTACATACATTGATCACACACTTCGCGGATCACGCCGACTTTTTCCGACTTCTTATGAGAGAGGTCGGAAGGATAAATATGGCGGGATGGAAAGGCAGTCAGCATGCTGTCATACATGAGCGTCTGAACACGATATTGGCGACAGAGCTGGAGAGAGGGATCAAGATGAAAGAAATCAGGAAGATAGATGCCCTGCGGGCAGCCCAGGTGTTCAATCACATGGTATATGCATATCACATGAACAATCTCTTCTTCGAGCATGACGAAAAGATGAAGGAAGGCGCGGTGGATTTTCTCGTTTCAGTCTTTTTCGACGGAATCGGCATTGGAGGAAAGACCAAATGAAAAAGAGATATATAGTTTTGAGCTCCCTTCTCGCGCTGGTCGTTGTTTACATTCTTTACCGTTCGTTCTTCATCCGGCAACGCGTCTATGTCTCCAAAGTGATGAGAGGAAACCTTGTCACGGTTGTCTACGCGACCGGCAATGTCTCGGCCGATTCCACCGCTACCCTGCGGTCCGAAGCCGGTGGGATTGTCACCTTCGTCGGAGTTCACGAGGGGACGTACGTGAAACGCGGCGAAGTCCTTCTCCGCACCGATGACAGAGACGATCTGCTTCGGGTGGATAAGGCCAGGGCGGATCTTGAGGCCGCCAGGATAGACTTACGCGATAAAGACCAGAATCTTCAACGAATCGAAGCGCTTTATAAGAGCGGCAGCGTTACGCAAAAATCGCTCGAAGACGCTCAAACCGACGCCGACCTTGCAAGTGTGACACTGCAGCAGCGCAAAATCGCCCTGGACATGGACCAGGAACAACTGACAAAGACGAGAGTAATCGCCCCATTTTCGGGAATTATTATTTCCGCGAAAGCGAAATTGGGTGACTACCTGCTCGCCAATGGAATTTGCTTTCAGCTGATAGCGCCGAGTTCGATGCTTGTCGATGCAGAGGTGGACGAGCAGGACTTCGCAAGTGTGAGACTGGGCCAGAAATCCGTGGTCGCCTTCGATGCATACGGTGACAGGAAATTCTATGGCTACGTTTACAGAATAGTGCCCAGAACTGATGAGGCCACCAAGACATCCAAAGTGTTCGTGAAACTTGTCGATGCGCCCGCGAATCTCAACGTCGGCATGACGGCGACCGTAAACATCGTTTCTTCCGAGCTTCACGACATCATACTTGTGCCACGGACTGCCGTGATGCAGTATGCCGACTCGGCAGTTGTCTATGCCGTCGACCGCGGAAAGGTCTCGGAGATAAAAGTTTCGTTGGGCGCAACCGACGGCAGGCTTTCCGAGATTCTCGGCGATAAGCTTACACCCGGCACCAGGATAGTTTCCGAGCCGGGTCCTCATATCAGGAACGGGATGTACGTGGAAACGGTCGACTGATGCTTGAAAGAGCCGAATTCATATTGAACATTGCCTTCAAACACCTGATGGGAAGGAAGCGACAGACCCTGCTTGTCGTCGCCGGAGTTGCAGTGGGCTCGATGGTCATGATACTCACCTTCGGACTCGCCGAAGGGATAATCACCGACATAAAGAATAAAATTATCGATATATCGCCGCTGATAACGATCAAAGGCGAAAAGGTCCACGGAAAGCAGCGGCTCCTGATGTCATCATCGCCATATTCCACTGATCATTATGAAATCGTATCCCGCATCGTCCCGGACGAGAACAAGGAGGTGAAACCTTACACCGAAGTTCTCTCACTGGTCGGCAACCTCCCCGGCATCGACGCGGTCTCGCCGTTCGTAGCGACTCGCGGCGTGCTCCGATATAGGACGCTCTCACGGCCATGTTACATCAAAGGAATAATTCCAGTGCGAGAGGCCAGGATAGGAAAACTCAAACAGAATATCGCGAGCGGCAGCTTGAATGAACTCTCATACACCAAGAACGGGATCCTGCTCGGAGCAGGGTTGGCAGGCAAGATAGGTGCCGGTTACCGCGATTTGGTGCGGCTCACCGGACAAAACGGTAAAGTCTATGACCTTGTCGTTGTCGGGACGTTTGCCAGCGGTTTTGGTGCCGTTGACGACAACAACGCCTACATTAATCTGCGCCTGGCACAGACAATTAACGGGTTTGCCGAAAATGTCGTATCGGAAATAGGAATTCATACGACCTCGCTCTCTGAGGTTGCGCCTCTCTCCCGGGAAATCAGTCGGCTCACCGGTTATAAGACCACGACATGGGAGGAGGCCAATGCCAACCTCCTTTCTCTTTTCGAAAGGAACAACAACATAACTTTCTTCCTCGTCATTTTCGTCTTCGTGGTTGCAGGGTTCGGGATCGCAAATGTACTGATTACTATCGTACTCCAGAAGCAGCGCGACATCGCGGTGTTGAAATCGATAGGGGTGAGTATTCGGACAGTGGAAATGGTGTTCCTGACCGAAGGGTTGATACTGGGCATCGCAGGCGCCATAATTGGCGGAATAGCCGGTCATTTCCTGACTAACCTGATTTCGGCACTCCCCATTTCATACGGACCCAGTGCCGTGGTACGGGGTGACCATATAGTCACGGTGCAAAAACCCGTCTATTATCTCGTAACCACATTATTCGCGATAATTGTCAGTGCGGTTTCCGGCTATGGACCGGCCCGCAGGGCTGCGAGGCTCAAACCTGTCGATATTCTCAGGGCGTGAAAATGCGGATCAACTACCACCTATTTATGATAGCATTCAGGCAGCTTTTGAGCCGGAAGCGTCAGACGTTTCTCACCCTCCTCGGCATAAGTGTGGGCGTCATGGTACTCATCACGGCGGTTTCGCTCATGGACGGATTACTTCAAAGCTTTATCCAGAAAATAGTTGATGTTGCCCCGCACGTCATAGTATCGGGCGAGAAAGTCAGGCCGACAGTTCCGGATCAACTTGTCGAATCGAGCGGGGACACACATGTCACATTCATAAAAAATATCAGCCGTGAAGACCAGGAGGTGATTAAGAACTATCCGAGGATCGAGAGCCTCATCGAGGGCGATTCCCTGGTGGAGCTGGTCTCGCCACTAATATCCACCGATGTAATAGGAATGTTCGGAACAATTTCGGAGCCCGTTCAACTGTTCGGCATATTCCCGTCAAGGGAGGATGGCATTGAACACTTTTCCCGCAACATGACAGGCGGCAGCTTCAGTGCTCTCGCACGGACGCCTGACGGAATAATGCTGGGCAGCTCGGTGGCCGGCGACTTCACCGTCCACGTCGGGGACAGGATGCAGATAGTTGCCCCGTCGGGGGTGATATATAGCGTTCGCGTCACCGGCATATTCAGGACCGGCATCAACGACATCGACGACAACTGCTACGTGAACATGAGGCTTGGCCAGAATATCGGCGGCTTCTCACCGGACGAGGCGAGCAACCTATATATACGCGTAAAAGACCTGCCGAAGGACGCGGAACTTGCAAGAACTATAGAGAATGAGACCAACTACAAAGCGATCACATGGGAGCAGAAGGCCGCCAGCGTTGTAGCACTCTTCAAAATGATTTCGGGCATAGTGTACTTCCTCGTTTTCTTCGTCATAATGGTAGCCGGCTTCGGAGTCGCGAACGTTCTGATAACAAACGTTCTCGAAAAGGCAAGGGATATCGCGGTTCTGAAATCAATAGGCTTCAAGAGAAGTGAGATTACGTGGATCTACCTGACACAGGGGATCATAGTGGCCCTGGCCGGATCCGGGATAGGGTGTGCACTGGCATTTCTGCTGATCGAGATCATGGCCTCTATACCGATGGCGTCGTCGAGCGCCAGCATAGTCAGCTCAAATCATCTAATGATGGGAAGGAACCCGATGTATTTCGTGACAGCATCTGTTTTCGCGATCATCGTCAGCATAATTGCCGCGGTGGGCCCTTCACGCAACGCAGCTAAGGTAAATCCCGTAGAAATTCTTCGCGGTGAAAGGTAATGGAAAACCCGATTATCAGGCTGGAAAATGTCCGCAGAGAACTGACGATGAAAAACGGCAGAGAAGAAGTAGTTACGACAATCCTGCCGGACATCAGTTTCAATATCGGCCGCGGTGAGTTTACAGCCATCACAGGACCGAGCGGATCGGGCAAGACGACTCTTCTTTACCTGATGGGGGGGCTGGACAAGCCCGACTCGGGACGAATATTCCTGGATGAGGAGGAGATCAGCGCGATGAACGAGGAGGGGTTGGCAGAGATGAGGAACGCAAAGCTCGGGTTTGTTTATCAATTTCATTTCCTCCTGCCTGAGTTCAGTGCGGTTGAGAACGTGATGCTCCCTATGCTGGCACGGGGACGCGCGAGGGCGCCGGAAGCCAGGCAGCGCGCCACAGAGATCCTCTCGCAGCTCGGACTTGCGGACCGACTGGATTACAAGCCAAACCAGCTTTCCGGCGGACAGCAACAGCGGGTCGCCATAGCCCGCGCCCTCGTCAATCGGCCGATTGTGCTACTGGCCGACGAGCCCACGGGGAATCTTGATTCAAAAAGTGCGGAAACGATATACAGACTCTTTTCCGACCTCAACTCTCAGACCGGTCAGACAATCGTAGTTGTCACACATGATGAACATTTCGCTTCGGAGACCAACCGGATTCTGCACATACTCGATGGCCGGCTCAGCAGTGATACGAAGTTGAGGTGACTTCGGCAGGCCCCCGCCCCTTCATTCGGCGTAATGGACGGGGTGGGCAGTATTTATAAGGATTAATTACACACGGAGAAATAGTCTATGAACTACAGATGGAGTCTGATGATTGCCTCGATGCTGCTCGCATCCACGACCGTGAAAGGACAGGAGAACCCGACGGAAAAGGAACCGCCGGTCACGGTGCAGCACGTGGATCTCAACAGATACGTCGGAACCTGGTACGAGATTGCAAAGATACCGAACTTCTTCCAGAAGAACTGCGCCAGTAACACGACGGCTACATATCGCATCGAAAAAAACGGCGACATAGAAGTGATAAACCGATGCGTCCGTAAAGACGGCAAAGTAGATGAAGCGCAAGGCGTCGCAGAAGTGGTGGATACTACATCCAATGCCAAACTGAAAGTGAGTTTCGTCAGCATACTGGGTATTCACTTATTCTGGGGCGACTACTGGATTATCGGGCTCGACAAAGACTACCGGTACGCTGTCGTGGGGACTCCTTCCAGAAAATACGGCTGGATCCTCAGCCGCACACCGTATATTTCCGCCGGAGAAAAGGAAACAATAGATAAGATTCTCATCGACCAGGGTTATAATCCGTCCGATTTTGTGCCGACGGTACAATCAGACCAGGGTTCCGTCAAGGTCACGCATTAGCATAATTCGGATTCCGTGGACCCTTTCCCGGACGCCGGTCACGTCCGACTGTATGAACTTCGAAGACGACAGACAAGAGACTGACTATTTGCGGTCGTCGCGCCAGGCCTTGTCCGACTAATCCGCTTCAAACGAGCCCGAAGGACAGAGCATCATAGCTGCGACGTGCAGAACGGACAGCGCAAGGCCTTTATATTGATGCTCGATTGGCACTGAGGACATATCTTCGTGTTCGGCTCCGGAGCAGGCGGCTGTCGCTTCATCCTGTTCATGACTTTCACGACCATGAATAGCGCGAAGGCGACGATTAGGAATGAAATCACACTGTTCAGGAAAAGGCCGTAATTGATCGTGGCAGCCCCCGCCGCCTTGGCTGCGGCAAGCGAAGGATAAGATCCGGGCGACAGGTTTATGAAGAAGTTGCTGAAATCCATCCCTCCGACAATTTTTCCGAACGGAGGCATGATGATATCGTCCACTAGCGATTTTACCACCGTTCCGAAGGCGGCGCCAATCACAATACCGATCGCCATGTCGACAACGTTTCCCTTTACCGCGAACTCTTTGAACTCGTCAACGATCTTCATTTCTTTGATCCCTTCCGACTTGGTTTGACTGATATCTCCCAGCCATCTGAGCCGTTCCGATCGAATGGCTGTAGTCCGAGTCCGCCTTCAGACATTGTCTGACCGACTGAACTACCCCGACTCGAGAAAAACCGGCGGCCAACTACGCGTAAGTATATCAGCTCCATATCC
Organism: Candidatus Kryptoniota bacterium; assembly: GCA_046706365.1. GTDB lineage: Bacteria > Bacteroidota > Ignavibacteria > Kryptoniales > JAKASW01 > JAKASW01. Next base: position 26,459 of record JBJKPN010000083.1, read on the forward strand.
TTTTTCCTACTCCGACCCACAGTGTCACCGGTTGGTTGACCTAGAATACCGAATATGTCACGCCGACCTGCAGGCCTTCCTTCATTTGAGTCGTCAACGACTGATCCTTTTGATAGACCAAATCGTATGTAAAATTAACATTGATAAACGAATTCACCTTCGCGACGATCAGATTGTCCCACCTGACATCCCAGACCTTCAAATCACTGAACCTGGTAAACAGACGGAGGCCCGTAGTCAGGAGTATGTTGTCCGCGACCTGCAGTTTTGCCTGTGTCACCGATTCCATTCCGCTTTCCAGCTTGAAGGCCTCCAATTTGTTCGGGGTAGCCGGGTTATCCGTGTACTGGCGGTATCTGTTGGCGAAAATCTCCTGCGTAGCTATTCCGAGTCTGGTCGTGAAATTCTTGACTTTGCTGTATTGGAAGCCGAGACTTTGTGTCACATAGCCGGGATCAAAGAAATTCGCAATCGCAACCGGAGTTGCTGAGCTGTAGGAGAAGCCTTCCGCCACTGTCGTGATTATGGTGTTGCTGAAAAAAGGATTCGTTGCCCAACCAACGTTATACGACAGCACGTTTTCCAGGAGCAGGCTGTTGTCTGTAGTGATTGATCCCTGGCTCCCGAGTTTACTACTTCCGTACGCAACGCGAAGATGGTTCTGCAGACCCCATTTCAGTCCTTTGTAGTTATATGCCACATTCGCAGTAGCGGTCCAGGCCAAAGCATTTGATCCCCCTTGGGTCCAGTTGCTGAACGCGATTTGACTAACGTTCAGAGCAGTCACCATCGTAGGGGTCCATACATTCACCGTGTCCTTCTTGGCGGCAGCTGCACGGGTTGTATCCGTCGCCGCAATCTGACCGGCGGTGGCGTTCCGCTGAATGAGCATACAGGCTAGAACAAGCATAGCTGTACCGAATCTGATCATCATATTTCTCCTCCGTTGCGAGCTAGGTGGAATGCCGAATTGCCATTGCCTTATGATCGAGTCTTGTTCAACCTCGGTAAACAGAGTGTCAACAGATCGCGCATCGATGGCTGAAAATCGAAGCCAGATGTGACGATGCGTGTTCTATGGACCGAGTTGTCGATTCATTCAAGGCGAAGAATATTTCCACGTAATCTAGAGAGCAGTTGTGGAAAATACAATCTTGACTTAGTTTGAGAGGAGCGACTTCAGCAGCTCACAAAGTAAACTCCCGGCAGTTTCATTCGTCTAATATCTCAGCGTTTACACTCATTCCCTCTATAGCGGGATGTAACGGAAATTCAAGCAATAACCAACGAGGCAAGTCTATGTACGATGGATACAGGAGGGCTCACCGCCTGGCCTATTTGTGTGCGGTCATCTTTCTGGCAAGCACAACTTTCGGCGCGACAAAAGTCAGACGAATCAACGGTATGGTCGAACTGACCGACTTTGGTGCGCACATCGTTTATGTTTCACCCGTTCCCGGCAGCAAGTACCTGACCCCAGGGACAAACATAATAGTTCGGAGCGACGAGCCCCTCAGTCAGGGGACAGTCGATCAGAATCTTTTCCAGGTAGTTGGTAGCGCCAGCGGAGCACACTCCGGCAGAGTAATCCTAACCGTAGATCACCAATCTGTTTTGTTTCAGCCTGATTCTCCGTTTTCGCTTGGAGAGACTGTAAGTGTTTCATTGGTGCATCCATTAATGTCGGTAACGGGAGACACGGTCTCGCTTAATCCCTTTTCATTCACGATTTCAAGCGTCGACCTTAACACCAATCAGGCCGTGATGGCGGAGTTCTCGAGTGAGTTTCCAAGCAGTACTCTTTCTATCGCCGGGCAGAGCAAGTTCACGCCGCAACAAGCGGGGCCGGTAAATTTCGGACCCACGAGGGCTCAGGGCGACACTTTTCCCCCTGATTTTCCTACGCTGAAGGTAACTACTTCCGACAGCCCGACGGCCGGCTACATCTTCCTCGCAACGAACGTTCAGCCGAACTCGTACGGGAACTACCTGATCATTGCAGACAACAACGGCAATCCGGTTTTCTACCGCGCACCGGGGCAGGGTGCCATATTAGGATTCACAATTCAGCCTACAGGAGTCTTAACGTACCTGACCCAGAATACGAACACGTATTACGTTATGAATACTTCACTCCAGGTGATAGACAGCATAACTGCGGGCAACGGTTACAAAACGGATAATCATGAATTACAGATTCTTCCGGACGGGAACATGTTTCTAATCGGCGACGATTACGAACAGATGAACATGAGCAAGATTGTTGCGGGTGGAGATACGGATGCGACAGTACTTATCGATGTCGTTCAGGAATTGGACAAGGACAAGAACGTGATATTTCAGTGGAGAACGATCGATCACTTCAACATAACCGATGCGATCGGTCAGAACCTGACGGGTCCGAATGTCGACCCTTTCCATGCGAATTCTATCCAGGTGGATCCGGATGGCAACATACTTCTTTCATGCCGGCACCTGAGCGAAATAACCAAGATAAACACGCAGACGGGCCAGATAATCTGGCGGCTGGGCGGCAAGAACAACCAGTTCACTTTCGTGAACGATTCCATAGGTTTTTCTTATCAGCACGATATCAGAAGGCTGGCGAACGGCGATATAACTCTAATGGACAACGGCAATATGCACGTCCCTCCGTTTTCAAGAGCGGTCGAGTACAAGCTGGATGAAGTAAACAAGACTGCTACCCTCGTCTGGCAATTCCGGCACTCGCCCAGCGTATATGACTCGTACATGGGAAATGTCCAGAGGCTTACGGACGGCAACACTATTATCGGATGGGGCGGTGCACACACGCCAACAGTTACCGAGGTAAGACCTGACGGGACTACCGCACTTGAAATGGCTTTCCCCGTCACGCCGAATCTCGCACTCAGCTACCGCGCCTTCAGGTTTCCATTCATCTTCCTGACTTCGCCTGCGAAGGGAGACACGGTGCAGAGCGGTGACAGCACTACACTCAGTTGGATGTCATCGGGTGTCGGAACGGTCGATGTCGATTATTCCACAGATGGGGGAACGACCTGGACGAATCTTGTAGTAAATTACCCAGCGCACTATGACTCGATAACCGTGGAGGCCCCGAATAATCCCGGTTCTTCCCTGAAATTCAGGGTCGTCCAATCTGGCGATGTCGGCCGGGGAGTGACGTACTACAGCCACACTGTTGCCGTCGCGCAGGGTGCGGACGCTGTCAAACCCGGCAAGACTCCTTACACATTCGCGTTGTCGGCAAACTACCCGAACCCCTTCAATCCGTCTACCCTGATAAGCTACGAGCTTGCGGCACCGGCCCACGTTTCATTGGACGTGTTCAATGTGCTGGGCCAGAAAGTTGCGAATCTCGTCGACGCCACGGAAAATCCGGGCAAGTACACATTAAAATTTGACGGGAGCGGCTTCGCAAGCGGCGTCTACTTCTACCGATTGAAGACCTCAAACGGATTCGTCGAGGTCAAGAAAATGGTACTCGAGAAATAAAAGGTGAGACAGATTAGATAACATTCCATAAATCTGCACCCATAAGTTGTATGCGGGTTCGGCCGATTCAGCTGCCGGACCCGCATTTTGTTTACCGGCCGCGAGAATTCCGTTTCGGAATGCTCGACATTTGGCCGCAAACGTGCCGTACGGTTATTTCGCGACCAGACAGTTTGGTCTCCTGTGTGTCAGTGAAAGGCTTCAACTGGCCCGGACTATGTGAGCCAAGCGTCGCCGGCCGCGACGGTTTCCGCCGTGATTGCTCATGGCGGAAACCGGACGGATGGAGTCAACCGGCCTCGTTATTTGACCAGCAACATTTTCTTCACCTGATAATATGATCCTGCTTCTATCCTGTAGAAATAGACACCACTGGGAAGCATCCCAGCATCGAATCTGATCGATTTGTAACCTGCACTCTCATAACCGCTTACGAGAGTTGCGACTTCCCTGCCGAGGATATCGTAAACCGTGAGAGTTACGTTCCCGCTCACAGGAAGTTGGTAATCGATAGTCGTCGCTGGGTTGAACGGGTTGGGATAATTTTGAGACAGGCCGTACTCTTCCGGAATCTTTTCCATTTCGATAGCTTGCGGACCATTTACAACGTTGCTGTTCGGCGCCTGCGGCCTCTGCAACAAATCAGCGAGGTCCGAAACCATCTTTAGCAGGATTAGTCGGGCGGGTTCATACGTCACCCAAACATTTTCATCAGAGTGCCCTTTTAGAGTCAGATGGTTAATGACGTTTTCTACGAGTCGTTGGGCTGCATTCTTAAACTTCCCCGACTTTTCAAGAAGGTATGATGCGGCCAGTTCAGCGGCGATCGCGGCTTTCCTGACTAGTCCCGGCTTCTTGTAATCGCTGTCAGGAAGAGAAGCTGCGTATCGTATGACTTCCTCGTAACGGTCTTTCAGGGACTTCCTGTTTGCACCCGCAACAATTCCAGTAAGGTGATAAGCATCGGCAGCAACAAAACCTTCATAGCTCACACCGTTGATATTCACGTTGACGGTGTCAACCCACGTGGTCGATGGCCCGCGTCCCTGATCATCATCTCCCGAATTTGAGTACAGGTTCCAGGAATTCGATGCTCCGCTCCAATAGTATAATCCCTGCAGGTCGCTTTCGACGACGCCTGCCTGGATAAGGTCGTTTCTGGTGTAGTAGATTTTGATGCCTACCGGCCAAGCAACTTCTCCTTCGACCTGTACATCAAGGTATTTCCCGACTCCGGCAATCGAAGGAGTCGCGATGTCCTTGGCTCCGGGGGGAGGCCCTGCATACGAGGAGGTCTCGACAGTCGCACCATCAGAACCTCCGGTAGCTGTCAGCTGCGCGCCCGAGTTGGCGATATCGTCGATCGTTCGAGTGGAATCGGCGGGAATTGTGGCCGATGCCACATTCTCAAGCGCTCCCCCGAAGATCTCTCCGGAGTCAAACAAGCTCCTGATTTGATCCGCTTCGCCTCGCACTACGGTAAGGCTGTTTAAATTACTCGCGCCTTGTCCCATCACGATGGCCGCAATTATTTCCTTGCTTTGACCGGGCTCGAGGTCAAACGGTCCGGTGGACAATACAATTCTCCTGTCTCCGGGGTTAGTGTCAATCCAGCCCGTTCCGGCTACCGGATCACCGCTTAAAGGAAACGTCGTAAATCCTCCCAACGGATCCGTGTAGGGGGTTCCGTCAGCCCATCTCCCTTGCATGAAGTAGTAAGCTTCAGCTCCCGTGCTTGGGTCTGACCTCGGGTAAGTGGTCCCATTAAGAAAATATGCGAACGACTGTATCGGTCTCGCATAAAAAGCACCTTTCAACACGTCAAACCCGACAGCGGGCGGTGACATCCCGTATGCGGTATCCGGATTGGTTCCGTTGTAAACGAATGCGAGCGAGCGAAGAGTATCGACTCCGGTAAGGTCGTCTGTCGCATCGCCCAAATCCGGATCGCTCCAAATTGCCAGGTACGTATTTTTCCATGCCAGCGTGCTCTTATTGACGACTTTGAACCGCAGAAACACAGTATTCGCCCGTGCATCGGGCTGATTGAATCCGAAAATCGTTTGCTGCACTTCGGCGCCGAGAGGCGCGGTCCCGAAATGCCGGATGTCAGTCCCCAGGTCATTGTAAACTGAAAACAGAGTCTGGTTGCCTATAATCCTCGGCGTTCCATCCGAGTTGACAGGCGCTCCGAGGCCGGCCGGCCAGAATTTGTAGTCTGGATTCGTCAATGCGTTATCACCTGACTGGATTTTGTACACATGATATGCAGTATCGTTCGGATTCGCAGCCGCTCCATTCACTATAGGGCCCGGAGAGAATTCGGACCAATACCAGGCAGTAGCCGTGCGCAAGCTTCCCCCAACCATTGCGCTGGCCCAGATACCTGCCATATAAACAGACTTCTTGCCGGAACCCTTCGGCCATTCAAGCCCACCACCCGAAGGATGGTTATTCGGATCCTGCGCGAATCGTCCGTCGCGCATCGTTAACATGGCAATATTGTTTCCATCGAACCGGCGCGGAGTAATTCCACTGATTGTGAAAGACACAGGGCTTGGTTGACCGCCAAGAACACGAACCACAATATCCCCTGAAACGCTTCCTACCACGGATGGAGATAAGCTCACTTGAAGGGCGTTTTCATCCCCGCCTGTTACAAGAAACGTCTGCGGACTGCTCAGCGAACTTTCCACGCATCCTACTAATGGACAAGAGCCGGTATTGTGGATTGAAAGCGTGCGCGTCGTTGGATAATGAAGTTCCATCGTTCCGAAATCCAACGAGACCTGTCCAACCGAATATGATACCGGGCACGGTACACTAAGATGACTGACGGGGACGACCTGAGTAGATTGAGCGATCAGGTCATTATGATTAGGCGTAGCATCTCCAACCACGTTTTCGTTGAATGTCGAGTTCATGCTCCAATAACCCGCAAGTCCTGCCTCTTCGCCGGTAAGTTCGGTATTCATTGCAGCCTGAATCTCCGTTTGAGTGAGGGGAACATTCCACAGGCGAACTTCGTCGATCAGGCCTTCGAATCTCTGGCTCCGGAGCATCCCAATGTAAAGTCCCACATCCCCCTGGCCGATTTGAATGCTGGCAGGCAAGCTTCCGGCGAGTTGTCCATTCACGTAGATTTTGACAGAGCTTCCGTCATACGTCCCGGCGAGATGAGTCCACTCGAAGATCGGGATTGCGCCAGGGGCAATTGCCGCGACAACGTTCGACGGCGTACCGTCGGATATCGAGAATGCAGCCTGGTTAGTGCCTCCTGCTTGCTTGATGAACAGCCTGAACGTACCCGGATCGTTATCCGTGAAAGCAATGGGCCTGTGAACGATGCTGTTGCCGGCAGTGTCTGCTGGAAAACCGAACGGACAAATCCACGCCTCGACCGTCATCGCATTGCCCGTAATTATGTACGCCGAAGGATTCGCGTTTGCATTCGCGGGACTGGCATCTGTTATCCGCACCCTGCCGGATGTACCGTCGAACAGAAATGAGTTGTCTCCAGCCGTGGTGAAGCTTTCGATCGATCCCACTTGCGATCCGGTGCTGTTTTGCCCGGCGACACGATAATAGTAGGTTGTGCTCGGGTTCAATCCTGTCAGGTTTGCCGTAACTGCAACCGGGCTCGTTCCCGCTCCTATTGTCTGAACGGCCATAGTGTTGTAAGTCTCAAGTGAGCTGCTCGTCCCCCATTCGAACCACGCCGTAGTCGCGAAGCCGCATGGATTGACACTCCCATTGAGTACCGCAGATGTGGACGTGACCGAGGTGGCGGGATTAGTGGCGGCTGCTATCGATATCCACCCGGGCTTTACTGAAATGCGCGGTTGAACCGGTGAAAGGATTGTGTCCCTATCTGCAAATTCATACCTTCTATTATCTTCGCTTTCCCAGCCGCCGTTCTCAAATTTCGAATCGGGAAAGGCTTTGAATTTGTACTGGATACCCTGTCCGGCTTCAGCGATCATAGGAACAGTATAGGTGAATAAGGAGGGGTGGCCAAAGGATTGTGTCATTCTCTGCTGTGAACTCCAGGCGTTGAAGCTGCCGTTTACAACAATAGAGTCCGCAGTCGGAATGAATCCCGCTGCGATCAGAGCCGACATGTCAGCCTGAAATGTGACAAGATGTGTTGTTCCTGTGGCCGGCAATGTCGTGAAGCTGTCTATGTTTCCCCACTGGGTCCCGGCGCTGTTCTGTGCAACCAACTGGAAGTAATATTTCGTCGATGGAGTCAGTGACTCCCAGGTAAAAGACACAGGCAGAGATGTACTTCCGGAGCCGACATTTTGACTCGGGGTGGAGTTTAATGATCCGCTGCTGTATCCAATTCCAAACCATACAGTGGTCTCAGAACCGTTTGGATTGACATAGCCGTTAACAGCGGCTGATTGACTGCCGATTTCGGATGCAGCAGTCGTTGAAACTGTCGGTAGACTTCCCCCTGAAGAATTAACTTCGATACGTGGCTGAACCACACTCAGTACCGTGTCTTTTTCTGCTAATGTGAACATCCTATTGTTCCCGGATTCCCACCCATTATTCTGGAATTTCGAGTCCAGAAATGCCTTGAATTTGTATTCGATTTCCCGACCCGTTGAGGCCGAGATGGACACGCTCCAGATGTACAGATTTGGATTTGATGATATTGACATTCTCTGTGTCGAATTCCAATTGTTAAAACTGCCATTGACAACGATGGAGTCTGTCAGAGGATTGAATCCGGAAGCATTAAGAGCCGACATATCTGCTTGAAAAGTGACAAGATGGGTGGAGGGGATCAATCCTGAAATCGGAGTCCAATAAACCTCGTTACTCCCTGCTATCACAAAGAGATTTTCCCCGGAGAAGGAAAGAGATCTGACGCCCCCAAACCCTGGTACAACAGTTGCCTGAATCCACGTCCTGCCGCTGTCGGCAGTCAAATAGACGCCGTCACTTGTGCCGGCAAACAGATACGCTCCGTGTACCTTGAGTGAAAACACACCGCAGTTAGCTCTGAGGCCATTGACCTGTGTCCAGCTCATCCCGCCGTCGTTCGAGACGACGAGACCGCCACCATCGGTCCCGGCAAACAACGCCGAACCGAAGGAAATAAGCGCCACGACGTCAGTGCTCGTGAGTCCGTTATTTACCTGGATCCAGGTCGCTCCCTCGTCGGTAGTTCGGAAAACGCCCTGATTGGTTCCGGCAAACAGACTTGCACCGGAAGCAGCAATAGCATTGAAACGGGAGGCGTTGATGTTCGTGCCGTACTTAGTCCAGTTCATTCCGTTATCAACGGAGATGAACACCTCATCTTGTTGGATGTCCAAAGCCTGATTTCCTGCAAGTATTCTCACGCTGTCCGTACCATCGTTAGAGACCGATAAGGCGTGACAGTCACCGGGCGAGAAGTTGCCGGTATTGGCCTGCGTCCAGCTTTCGCCATTATCGCTCGAAAGAATAATTCTTGCAGCGTCTGCTATGAGATTGGCCGCTCCGTTTCTATTGTGCGATACAGCGAGAGCATAAACATTGGGAGACGAATTACCCGTGTTTGCCGGATTCCAGCTCGCGCCGTTGTTACTTGAAATAAGCGCGCCACAGCCGTTCGTTCCAACGATGATATTTGTGCCGGACACGGCAAGGTCATTGAGGCATCGGGGAATCAACCCTGTGTTTGCTGAAGTCCAGCTTGTGCCATTGTTGCCTGAGACAAAGATGCCACTCCCCCATGTCCCTGCAACGAGAGTGGGATTGCCTGTGGAGTTTGGGATAACAGCAAGGGCGTATGCGTACGGAAAAGTCAATCCCGTATTCATCGGACTCCAACTCGTGCCGTTGTTGGTAGAAAGAAATATTCCGCCGCCGTCAGTGCCGGCGAAAACATTAGTGCCGGAGACGACAATACTTCGGATATGGAGGTTTGTCAAACCGTTGCTTACTGCCGTCCAGGATGCACCATTATTAATGGATAGGAAGATGCCGCCTTCGGTACCTGCAAAAATGTTGGTGCCGTCTGCAGAGGCAGCAAGTGCCGTAACATAGATGTTTGTGAGTCCGGAATTGGCTGAGGCCCAGGTTGTTCCGTTGTCAGTCGAAACAAAAACTCCCCCATAGTCGCACCCGGCATAAATATTCGATCCTGAAACTATGAGGGACGAGATGTAAGGATGTCCCAATCCATTATCCGCTTCGCTCCAGGTTGAACCGTTGTTGGTGGAAACAAACAGGCCCGCACCATTTGTGGCGGCGAAAAGATTGGAACCGCCAGCGGGAACCGGAGAGACAGCAAGAGCCGTAACATCGGAATTTTCAGGCATTCCTGAATTAACCTCAGTCCATGTCATTCCCTCGTCGGTAGAAAGTATGATACCGTGCATTTCTCCAACACCGCCCCGGTTTGCTCCGACAAAGAGGTTTAAGCCTCTCGTTCCATTGGAAGAAATGATGACGGCATTTATCCATGTCCCATCATCCAGCCCCAGCTTAGTCCAGCTCGAGCCTCCGTTAGTAGAGCAAAAGAGCCCATCACCGTATGCCCCTGCGAAGATCTTTGTATCTGATACGGCAATACTCTTAAAGTATCCGCCACAGAAGGGACCGGTTTGCACCCACTGTGCCCGAGTCTCGCCTGCTGAAAGGGCGAGAAGAAGAAGCAACATCGTAGTCGAGCCGATTGCTTTCATTTCATTACTCCTTTCGTAGATTTACACGATTAGCAAGACCGATTTCGTCCATGGAGAACCACAGAAAGCAGGCAGAGGAATGTGCCGAAATGTTGTGAGGTGAGGATGAGTGGGGAGAGCCGGAATAGCTGGTGAAAGGGATGGGGAAAGAGCCTTGTGAAGGCGGGCCGCGTTTCATCATGACGCACCGCACATCGACAGTCCTGCTGATCAGGCGACGCGTCGCCGAGATATTCATCCCGGGCAGATCTGCGATACGACAGGGCTCTGATACGCTTTCCGAATCATGCTGGCTCTCCTGCAACCCCCTGACTCGGCTAATGACAGCCTTCGCGTGTAACAAGTAGCGGTTCAGAGAAAGTGCTCCAACACGAACCGGTAGCGAACTTTCGCGAATAGTCCCCGGCGATTGGACGTTGATTGCACAGTAAGGAAACCGTCCCTCAGGGTCCTCCCCGTCCTGTGCTTCGGATATGCCAATGGGTGACGAGAGCGACACGACCATGGGGAAGAGAAATGAAACCAAGATGCGTCGGATCCGTTTACGGTATGGACTTAAGTGCGATGCACACATCTCCCACTCCAATATTCCGAGAGTCGAGACCGTGATAAACACACTTCCGGTGCTTAGCTAGTTCTCCTTTGAAGGGATAGCCTTGTTTGTCGATAGTTTCAGGTGATACCTATAGCACGAACTCACGGTAAATTTGAATGTCGGCCGCGAGAATGTCAAGAAGCAGTAAGGACTACTGGATGCCAACCATAGGGAAGATGAGTCAAAGTGAAGAAATTAGTCCGGAATTGGTCGAGAATTCTCGGATTTGAAACAACGAGTGAGATTCACTGCCGGCGGTCTGTCGCCTTCAAGCCCTCTCTTCTTACTCCTGGCTCCAGCTCCCTGAGCAGAGACTTGATCGTACGCCCCGTTAACTTCCTGTAGACGAATTCGATTCCGAATGCCAGCCCCACCATTGCGACGAGCACAATTATTTCGGACGGAGACGACGCCGCTGTCTGGTAAACCAGGATTCCGAGCGCCATCAGGCAGCCGACGACACCGAGAACCGAAATCCAGGCCCGGCTTTCAGTTCTTGTTCTGAGGCGCACGTTGGATGCATTCACAGCCGCAAAAATAAGAAGAAAGCCCGCACTGCCCATTACCGATATGCTCGAGAGATCGAATAAGTTGCAGATGATAAGCGTCAGGGCGGAAGTCAACAATAGACCCTCCACAGGCTGCTTCCATACATTCTTCTCGAGTGCTGCGGGCAGTTCTCCGTCCTTGGCGATTATGTAGCTCACTCGGGAGGCACCGTATAATGTCGCGTTGATGGCCGATCCGGTGGAAAGCATTGCCGCGATTGCTATCAGGACAAAACCGAAGCTGCCGAGGAAGGGTTTCGCGCTCTCCGCCAGTGCATAGTCTCTCGCGTCTATGATCTTCGCCAGCGGAAGATTACCGACCGTCACACCAGCGACGAGCACGTACAGGAGGATAACAAGGATTACCGATGCGTAATAGGCTCGCGGAAGATTCTTCCGATAGTCCCTTACGTCCTGGGCAGCATTGGCTATCAGTTCAAATCCTTCATAGGCAAGGAAGATGATCATTCCACCGGCGATCATCTGCACGGGATTAACCCATGCGGACGGTTGGAGCCGGGTCGTATCTATGCTCCATAAGCCCGCTACGACAAACAGTGTGAGAATAATCAGCTTGAAAGCAACCACCCACTCTTCGGCCTTCCCGACCGCCGTCGCCCCGAGAAGGTTAAGGAAAGTAAAGAGCAGAATTGCGAGGCTCATTAGTATGTGGCGCCAGAACGGCTGCAGTGCGGCCGGGAAGAACGACGCACCATAGCTGCCGAAAGCGAAAGCATAAAGGGAAAGCATCACTATATAACTCAGCATCAGAAGGACATTCAGCCCACCTGTTACGATGCCCTCACCATAAGCCTGATTGAGAAACTCAACTGTTCCGCCCTCGCTTGGAAAAGTAACGGAGAGTCTTGCGTAGGAATATGCTGTTACTATTGCGACAAGCCCGGCGATGGCGAATGCTATTGGAGTCGCCCCGTGAGCCAGCTCCACCGCGAGCCCAAGCACGGCGAAGATCCCCCCTCCGACCATCCCGCCTATGCCTATTGAAACGACAGACAGCAATCCGATTTTATTTCCCGGGCTTTCGTCCATTTATCTTCCCTCGACCCGGTTAGTGTCAGACAGGTGCACCATGGTATAAGTGAATATAACTCACCGGCATCAGAATTTCTTCCGTGTGCCTTGAATCCGTTTGTATTCAAACCACCTGCAGATTTTTGACTATTCAAACACCAGGAGATATATTGTGCCGTGTTTACCGGATTTTCTCTCTTGTTTGCGGCCGGGGTGACAGCGGGCTTCCTTGGTTCGCTGGTCGGCATAGGGGGCGGCGTTATTATCGTGACCGTCCTGACACTCTACTTTCACTACTCAATTCACGTTGCGATTGCTGCCAGCCTCGTGTGTGTTATGGCGACTTCGATCGCCGCGGCGCTCCGCTACGTCAGGCAACGAATTGCCGACGTCCGCCTGGGAATGTTCCTCGAAATGGCCTCGACAACAGGAGCTTTCGCGGGCGCTTTCATCGGCGTCTTGTTGAGTGCCTATGTTCTCAGCTTGATATTCGGAGCTTTCCTCCTGTATACGGCCGCCAGGTCAATACCGAGAAAGAACAACAGAGGGATCGATGACTATTCCCGAAGCGGGCAAAAGCGGGGGCCGGAAGAGGGACAAGATTCGAACAGGAGTGCGAAGAGCATACTGGAAGGCGGGAGTTACTACGACAAAGCCCTCAAAGCAAACGTCCATTACCGCCCTTCAGGAACGATAGTCGGTCCGCTGGTAATGTCGCTTGGAGGATTGGCCTCAGGTTTGCTCGGCATCGGGGGAGGCGTTATCAATGTGGCCGCGATGAACTCCATCATGAAGGTCCCGGTGAAAGTCTCAATAGCTACAAGCCAATTCATGATAGCAGTTACTGCCGCAACCGGCGCAGTCGTGTATTTTATTGCGGGAGGAGTGAACTTCTACGTTGTTGCGCCGGCCGCCCTCGGCACGATGCTGGGTTCGACTCTCGGAAGCCTCTCCATGAACAAGCTGCCGGTAAAAGTTATCAAGACGATTTTTCTCGTACTGCTCGTCTATTTCGGGTATCAAATGATTGCAAAGGGAATTCTGATGGGATTTGGATTCAGGCTTCCGGGAATTGTCTGAGTGAAACGGACTTTTCCACTAACCCCGACCCCTTCCGCGTGTTGCCGCTGGAGGATCCGCGCGTCTTACGACCGGTACCTGCCCAACGTGATCGGTTATTTGACATCTCCGATACTCCCTGCCGGTAACCCTTCTCCATATTTGCGAAACAAGAGAAATACAACCCAACCTCGTTAAGCCTGGCGGCGAATAACAGCTCCCGTTAGAGCCGAAAGTTCACTACTGCAGAGATGTGACCCGATAATTTTCATTATTATCGAAACTGCCCCTGTCACCAAAATCTCCCTCTCATCCCACCAAACAGTGAATCAACACCTAGAATACAGAACCCGTTGTGTTCTTTGTTTCCATTCGCCTCGTTGCTGATTATAAAACGGAATCATTCGCGTGAAAAAGGACAACAGGCGTGCATATTTCCCAATTCTCATAGATCTCAGGAGATACCCGTGCCTCGTGGTTGGCGGCGGGCGTGTCGCATTGCGAAAGGTAATGTCGCTCCTCGAATTCAATGCTAAGGTGACTGTGGTTGCGCCCAGAATCTGCAAAGAGCTCGCCCGGCTCTCTGCCGGCGGTCGGATCGACGTTATCAGGACTCCTTATTCCAGGAAGCACATCTCCGGGCACAAGATCGTGTTCAGCGCAACTGACAATCGTGAGATAAATGAAGCCGTGAGCCGCGACTGCCGCAATGAGGGTATTCTGATGAACGTTGCGGATGCTCCTGACCTGTGCGATTTCATCATGCCGGCCACTTTGAAGCGTGGAGACCTGGTCGTTTCGGTTTCTTCGCAGGGACGGGCTCCATTTTACACTAAGCACACGAAGCGGAAACTCGAAAAAGTCCTTACGCCTTCCGAGGCCGAGATAACGGAACTGGCAGGTTACTTCAGGAATCGATTACTGTCGAAGGAGAACAGCGATATATCACGGAGGACCAAAGATATCGCGATCAGGAAATTCCTCTCAACAGATTGGGTGTCGATCATAGCGGCAGGAGGAAGCAAGAAAGCGCATGAGTTTGCGGATAGACTCCTCAAAGAAGTGAATAAGCAGAAGGATCTTTAGGTGCTCATATGAACGGTTCTTCGCAGCATCTCAAGGCGAAAGTAATATTCTCACTGTCGACGATAATTGTTCTGATCCTCTGCAGCGGTGCACTCGCCTGGGTGATAACGCAGCGTATCGAGCAGAGCGAGAGGACGACGGACACGGCACACATGTTCAAGGAAGCCGAGCTCCAGCTGAGAAGAGAGGAGAAGAACCTTTTGATAAGGGGTTATTCGGCGGAGAGATTTCATCGCTGGCAGGAGGCGAAAGGTGAGTTCTATCAAAAGCTCGGAGAGCTGATCGGGCAGAAGGCGGTCAGCGATGTCGAAATCGCCGAATTCAAGTCGGACAATTCGGAAATGTCCGATGCATACAGGAGTTTCTTCGATGACATCAAGTCCGGGACACTGACCGAGACGGAGGCAGCGGCATATGACCTGCATTTCAAGACAATCGGCCAGAGGTCTATAGGAAGAATCGACAGCATTCTTGCAAGGGAAGAAAGTATTTCAAAAGGCATGGATTCGAGGGCAAATCTGTTGACCGCGGTTTTCTTCCTCGTCTTCATAGGGACAACTTCATTTCTGGTCATCAACGTACTGAGGAGTCTGTGACAGTGAAGTACCGTAAAGGAAGAGTGTATTTGGTGGGGGCCGGTCCCGGCGATCCCGGGCTGATCACCGTGAAAGGCCTCGAAAAGCTGAAACAGGCGGATGCAGTGGTCTACGACAGGCTGGTAAACGACGACTTGCTTTGCTATTGCCGGGAAGATTGCGAGAAAATTTTCGTCGGAAAAGAAAGTGGATTCCACCCTGTCGAGCAGGAACAGATAACCGAAATACTGATACGGAAGTCCGAGCTCGGTTTGGATGTCGTGCGGTTGAAGGGGGGCAACCCCTTCATATTCGGAAGAGGCTCGGAAGAGGCAATTGCCCTGGCTCGTGCAGGGATCGACTTCGAAATCATCCCGGGAATCACTTCGGGACTGTCGGCGCCGGTCTACAGCGGTATACCGATAACCCACCGAGGCATGATAACTCAGTGTGTTCTGATTACGGCACATGAATCGCCCGGCAAGCCGGGCACCCAGGTGGAATGGGATAAACTGGCGAAGCTGAAGAATTCAACCCTTGTCATTTATATGGGAGCATCCAGAATTGAAAACATCTGCAGAGAGCTGATCAGTCACGGGGCAGACCCGTCAACTCCTGCGGCAGTCATTGAAAACGGCACCCTTCCCAGTCAGCGAACGATCACTGCGAGGCTCGACAATATCGCCGATGAATTCAAGGCGAACGGTTTCCATGCTCCGGCAATAATAATGATCAGCCCGACCGTAGCCATGAGGAATGAGATATCCTGGTACGAAAACAAGCCGCTGTTCGGGAAGAGGATTGCACTTGTCGGGAACAGGAATCAGCTAGAATTGCTGAGTAGTATGGTTTACGACCTCGGCGGAGAGCCGCTGCGGATTCAACTGTCGAATCCGGATTCACTACGCACCCTGTTCCACGGCGGCGTAGAGAGCGAGGAGGAGATCTTTTGCGCAAACGACGAATTCCCTTCAAACGGCCCTCGCTACCCGTATGAAGGTTTGAATGATAACCAACTCCCGCTGGTTTCAGTGCAGAGAACGGCGGATCAATTATACGAGGAACCCCGTGCAGACATAATCGAAGATCTGTGCGAAAACGGTGCTGATGCGTTTGTATTTGCCTCCTCAAAGGCGGCAGAGAGCTTCTTCGATACTTTGGGACGACCAAAAGGAACGAAGATGATCGAACATACTGCCGTCGTGGCGGTGAGCAGGGCCGCTGCAAATTTATTGGCCGAGAGCGGCTTGCGCGCGATCAGATACCCCTCGGACTGCACCGCGGGGGCCCTTCACGATTTGCTTCTGAACCTTTTTTCCAATACTCAGGAATGAACGTATTCAGCATCTACCTGCCAGCAGCGGGTATTCACTTCAATGCTCTCCTGTTGCTCCTGATCGGATTCTGCGTCGGTGTAATCGGAGGGTTCTTTGGAGTGGGAGGCGGTTGGATAATCACTCCCGCACTCAACATTTTCGGATTTCATATGGCGTTCGCGATCGGGACGGGGCTGTCCGATATATTCGGACAGTCACTCGGGGCGATACGCAAACACAATCGAATGGGCAATGTCGACTGGAAGCTCGGATCATTTTCGATTGTCGCCTCGCTCATCGGATTCGAAGCGGGTTCCCGAATCGTGATGGCGCTCGAAAGAGCCGGCGATGTCGGAACAATTGTCCGGTGGTGTTACGTCGTATTCCTGGCGGGCCTCGGCGCCTTCATGTTCTATGACTATTTCGTTTTGCACGGCCGACAACTTGAACGCATCGAGAAAGGACTGACTGAGGCAGGCACTTCTGCAGACGGGACATCCGGCCCGGCCAGCGTCGCGAAGAAACTTCATAACATCAAGCTCGCTCCCATGATCTCCTTCCCGGATTCAAATATCGAGAAGGTTTCGCTTTGGGTAATTATCGCAATTTTCCTCGGCACGGGACTCCTCTCGGGTGTACTCGGGATCGGAGGAGGTTTCATAATACTTCCGGCGCTGGTTTACCTGATAGGCGTCCCCACGGTTATAGCCGTTGGCACCACCCTTATGACAGTGCTTGCAACCGCTGCGTTCGGATGTTTCTCGTATGCACTTGACGGAAAAGTGGAAATGCTTGCCGCCGTACTGATGCTCCTCGGTGCATCTATCGGAGCCCAGATCGGGGCAACCGCCATCAAGTTCATCAAAGGTTACGGCATCAGGCTGCTATTCGCGATAATGATCGTCTTCACGAGTTTCTCCGTCATAACGGAGCAGTTCTACAAGATGACTCTGGAATCGATATTCCGCGTGTTCTCAGGGATCATCCTGGTCGGGACGGCATTGGCCATGACTGTGACGATAATCTCGAAGCTGGTAACCGAATTCAGGAAAGAGAACGCGGGCAAGTCGGGAATCACAGACAGGGCTTCATAAAAAGCAGAGTGGGATTGTGAGCATAATTAACATTCATCTGCCGGTAGCGGGGATCGAGTTTAGTGCGGTCCTACTGATACTCATCGGTTTCTGCGTCGGAGTACTCGGCGGATTCTTCGGAGTTGGTGGAGGATGGATGATAACTCCGGCTCTGAATATTTTCGGTTTTCATATGGCATTCGCGATCGGCACTCCTCTGGCGGATATCTTCGGACAATCTATCGGAGCCGTAAGGAAGCACCACAAGATGGGAAATATCGACTGGAAACTGGGGCTGATTTCCATCACTACCTCCATTATCGGTGTGGAGATTGGCTCGAGAGTGATAATCGCCCTCGAGAAGGAGGGAGATGTTGGGTTAATCGTGAGGTGGTCATACATCTTTTTGCTCCTGGTTCTCGGCGCATACATGCTCTACGACTATTTCGTGATTCATCCGAGACAGTTGACTATTGAAGGCAGCGGGCAATTGCCGGGCACAACGAGGTTTGCGGCCCGCTTGCAAAGAATTACTATACCTCCCATGCTCTCCCTGCCGACTTCCGGAATAGACGGGGTTTCGCTTTGGATCATCCTATTTGTTTTCCTGATCACAGGTTTTCTCTCCGGGTTCATGGGTGTTGGAGGCGGCTTCATTATCCTCCCTGTACTCGTATACCTTATCGGCCTTCCCACCACTATTGCCGTCGGGACGAGCCTGGTCACAGTTCTGTTCACCGCAGCGTATGGGTGCTTCACCTACGCCATAAAAGGGCGGGTCGAGATCATCGCGGCATTCATTATGCTGCTCGGCGCATCGGTCGGCGCCCAGGTCGGTGCAACTGCGATTAGATATATCAAAGGATACGGCATACGGCTCCTTTTTGCCACGATGATAATCCTTGCGGGCTTTTCCATCATAACTGAACAATTCTACAAAACCACGGGTAAGCCGTTGTTCCAGACCCTTGCCGGCATCGTCCTCATGGGCACGGCGGTGGCAATGTCTGCTCTCATCATTGTCAGGCTGGTGAGAGAATCCAGAAGAGAGCGGTCGACAGCGGAGTCTGCATGACAAACCCGATTGAATTTCAAGACGACTTGTCCTATGAGCATTTTTGATATTCGTTTGCCCGTTGCAGGAATTGAATTCAGCGCTTTGCTGCTGATACTTATCGGGTTTTGTGTCGGCGTGCTCGGCGGGTTCTTTGGTGTCGGCGGAGGGTGGATTGTGACCCCGGCGCTGAACATTTTTGGTTTCCACATGGCGTTCGCTATCGGGACCGATCTGGCCAACATTTTCGGTCAATCAATCGGTGCAGTGAAGAAACACCAGAAGATGGGGAACATCGACTGGAAACTCGGTTCCATTTCCATAATCACATCCGTTATCGGTCTCGAAATGGGCTCCGATGTGGTTATTGCGCTCGAGAAAGCCGGAGATATAGGCATCATCATAAGATGGTGCTACATGTTCATGTTAAGCGTGCTGGGGTGCTACATGCTGTACGACTACTTCGTCCTTCGAAAGAGGGCCAGGAAAGACAGCGGCACAGCGTCTGAAGACGGGGACGCGCTCAATACGGGCAGCGTCGAGAATCGAAGCAAGGTTTCGAAGAGGCTTCACAAATTGAATATACCGCCGATGATCTCGTTCCCTTCCTCGGGAATCGAGGGAGTCTCACTCTGGATCATACTTCTCATCTTTCTCTTTACCGGATTCATGTCCGGTTTCATGGGAGTTGGGGGTGGGTTCATCATCATGCCGGCCCTGGTCTACCTCATAGGTCTCCCGACGGCAGTTGCGGTCGGGACGAGCCTGATAACGGTGCTGTTCAGCGGAGCCTACGGGTGCTTCACCTACGCTATGAAGGGACGCGTGGAAGTAATTGCCGCGTTCATAATGCTGATCGGCGCTTCCATAGGAGCCCAGATCGGCGCGACGGCAGTCAGGTATGTTGAAGGATACGGGATCAGAATACTTTTTTCGCTGATGATTCTGCTCGCGGCCGTTTCGGTCGCTGCGGAGCAGCTGTACAAGATCACCGGAAGGGCGCTCTTTCAATCCACCGCCGGGATAGTGCTGATGGGAACCGCCGTGGCAGTATCGGCTGCGATAATCGGCAAGCTGGTCGTGAAATCAAGGAAAGAAGCAAAAGACAGGGCAACACACTAAATTCACTAACAGGGCTGAAGCATGAATCTCTTCGACATCTACTTACCGATCGCAGGAATAGAGTTCAATGTTCTGTTGCTCATTCTGATCGGGTTCTGCGTTGGAGTACTCGGCGGGTTTTTCGGAGTCGGCGGAGGTTGGATTGTCACTCCCGCTCTCAACATCTTCGGATTCCATATGGCATACGCAATCGGAACTGATCTGGCCAATATCTTCGGGCAGTCCATAGGTGCCACCAAGAAACATCACAAGATGGGAAATATCGACTGGAAACTCGGTTCCATCTCGATCGTCGCATCGATCGTAGGTCTCGAACTCGGCTCACAGCTCGTGATAAGGCTCGAGCACGCGGGCGACGTCGGATCTGTAGTCAGGTGGTGCTACCTGTTCCTCATGTTCGGACTCAGCACATTGATGTTTCGCGATTATTACAAGTCGCATCCGAGGCAGAAGCACGGCGCGACAGCGTCCGGGAGGGATAATTACCCGGGGCCGCGGAAGGGCGGGAAAACGCTTGCCGAAAGACTCCACAGCATAAACATTCCTCCGATGATATCGTTTCCGACATCGGACATTCAATCGGTTTCCCTGTGGACTGTCATGTTCATATTTGCGGTGACCGGCTTTCTTTCCGGGTTCCTGGGGGTCGGAGGAGGATTCATTAGAATGCCGGCTCTCGTTTACCTCATAGGAGTGCCGACAGTAATCGCAGTGGGGACCGACCTGATGACGGTTTTGATCACAGGTGCGTACGGCTGCTTCACCTACGCGATGAAAGGAAGAGTTGAATTCATCGCAGCCTTTTTCATGCTGATCGGCGCTTCGATCGGCGCCCAAATCGGGGCAACGGCCGTCAAATACGTGAAAGGATACGGGATCAGGCTGCTCTTCGCAATAATGATTGCGTTTGCAGGATGCTCGATAGCACTTGAGCAGCTCTACAAAATGACCGGTGAAGAAGTCCTGGGTACGGCAGCGGGACTGGTTCTCATGCTGACTGCTGTAACGCTGACTTCTATTATTATTTTAAGGCTCACGGTTGAAGCCCGTAAAGAGAGGAAGATGAGAGGCTGAAATGGATTCAGAAGAGTCAAGAGATATTCATACATTAGAAAACACCAAAGCCAACAACAGGCTTCGGAAGGAGCGGACCATGTCAATCAAGAGGACGGTTTCCATAGTGGCGTTTTCTTTCGTGCTGGTATGCGCCATGCCTTACGCAGAAAGATTGTGTGCCAGCGCGTACGCGAGCGAGATCGGAGGCAAGAGCGAATCGTCGCTTCAGAAGAGGATAGACACAAAGAACATGACGGGAGTCGACCTGCTGATCGCCAACCTGTACAACGATGACAGATTAATGTACGCAGTCATGGTAACGCTGGTCATGGCCGGGCTCGGCACAACCCTGGCCTTTCTGACCGATCTCGTCCTGAAGATGCTGGGCGTCGAGGTAACGCGGATTTCTCATCGAGAGTGAACAGATGACCCTCATTGCGGCCGTGCCGTCAGGCATCAGAAAAGGGCGTCCCCGCAGATCTCACCGGGAAGCCCGCACTACTTCCGATGAATACCGCGGTTCAGGCCGGACGGGCAAAGGCGAATGAAAAAAGTCAAGTCCCTGAGTATATCCACACGTATTTCCCTGCTGCTGGGATTGATCATCCTTGTTACTATGGGCACGTTCTCGATTTTCAGCCTCGTGAAACAGGAACAAGATTCCGTGGACTCTCTGAGCCGCAGTACTCTTTTGCTCAGTCAGACTACCGAGAAGATACTTAGACTCAGCATGTTGAAAAACCGGCGCGACGAAATTTCCATGGCGATAAAGAGCATCGTCGGAGAAGAGGGGATCCAATCCGTAAGGATTCTCAACCATAACGGTGTTATCAAGTTCTCCTCCAGGCAATCGGAAATCGACGAACATATCTCGAGAACAAATCAGCTTTGCTCCAACTGCCACGTTGAAAACGACACCGCCATGATCCACCCCGTCAGTGGTTTTTACAGCTATCACTTCAACCACAAGAACGATATGATTTACAGTTCCCTTCCAATCTATAACTCACGAAGCTGCTATACGGGGGACTGTCATGCGACCGGGGCGAACGAGGCGTCGGTCGCACCGCCTGACTTGACGGCCCGAGCCGTCCACGATTCGTCGCAGACCATACTCGGATTCATAGAGATAGAAGTGTCCGCGAAAGAGATAATGTCCAACATCGACAGGACCCGTTCGGAGCTCATCCTGCTCACTGTACTAATAGCTCTCCTTGCGTCGACCGTCGCTTACTTTTCCATACGACGACTCGTCGGGAATCCCGTCAGGAAGCTTGTCGAGGGAACGAAGAGAGTCGCACAAGGAGATTTCGGCAGCGAGATTCCTTCCGGCGAAGCTGAAATAGGAATCCTCGCGGATTCGTTCAACACGATGCAGAGGCAGCTCCTTGCCACCCAATCGCAGTTGATTGAATCGGAGAAACTCGCTTCGGTCGGCAAACTGGCAGACGAGATCGCAAGCGAAATAAACAATCCCCTGACAGGGATAATAGTCTATTCGGAAAGCCTGATCGAAGAATCGGAACCCGGGACACATGTCAGGGAAGATTTCGAAGTGATTCTTCAGGAAGCGCTCAAGATAAGGGAAAGCGTCAGAAACATCCTGTCGCTTGCGAGGAAGGAAAAACCGATCTTCGTGCCCGTCGAACTCGACGGCATAGTCAATCACGCAGTCTCGATTCTGAAGAAGCTCTCGAATTTCAGGAACATCAGGATAGTTACGGCCATTCCCCGGGTATTCCCGAAAGTGTCTGCGGATCCGGGACTCCTGCAACAGGTTTTCCTCAACCTGTTTCTTGTCTTCGCGGACAACATGCGGACCGGTGGAATACTGAGGGTTTCTGCTTCGCATCTCGAGCAGGAAGGAGCAGTGGAGATAAGGCTTTCAGCTACCGGTGGGGAGATATCCTGGCATATTATGGATGCCTTGTCTGAACAGGGTGCCGTCGACGATGCAGGCCACATCGAAAAGTCAAGGATCAGTCTTTCAGTTTGCCGGGATATCGTCGCGCTTCACAGGGGAAGAATTTACGCAAGCGTAGAATCGGAAGCGGAGCCCTCCGTGGTTATAGAGTTGCCTGCGTAACATGGCTGAAAAGGTAAAAATACTCGCCATCGACGGAGAGGATATAGTCCTCAGGTCGATAGCTAAGGCGCTCAGGCCGGACGAGAATACCGAGTACGCAGTGACAACCGCAAACAATGCGATCGAAGGCCTTAAATTGGTGCGGGGCAATGTGTTTGAGGTGATATTCGTCGATTCCGTTCTGGCCGGCATGAATACCGAGGAAGCATTACGGAGAATCAAGAACACCTGCCCATCCGCCTCGGTTATTTTAATGTCCGGCTATTCGTCCCAACCCTCTGGCGTCGACCGGGACTTCGGAGATGCGGATGGCCTGCTGTCCAAGCCTTTTTCGGGTTCGGAGATTAGGTCCCTGATATCACGTATATTAAATGAGCGCAAAGGTCGAAGTGAATAGAGTGAAGATTCGCATCCAGAACCCTGCGCGCAAGCACGAGAGAGTTCGTGACGATATTCAAGAATATATTCAGCCGAAAAAGAGCCGAACCGGTTTCGTTCAAGGATAAGCTCCATCACTTCCAGCGGCTTCTATTTTCCAACGACGAGGCCCTGAAACTAATGGGGAGTCTCAGCGAAATCATAGTTTCGGGAAAGCCATTCTCAAAAGGGGACATATTTCCATTCTATTCCGATATACTGACAAATATCGAACAGGTGACCCGGCACCTTTCAGCCATGTGCGGCGGCAGATACAGGACGCTTGCCTCCCGGGTTAAAAAGATTAGGGCAGACTGCGATAGCCAACTCGCGCCCGCTCCGTTTTGTCAGGAAAGGTGGGCGTGTGAAAAGGCCAATTGTGACGGGTGTGAAAAGCGGTCATATCCTGTCCAGGACTCGCCATACTCTTACCGCGTGGACGAGATAACTTACAACCACACACGTGAAGTCGGCGGCAAGATGAGCCGGCTTTGCGAGGTACATAACCGGTTGGATATTCCCGTCCCGGACGGATTTTGCCTCACGGCCAAGTGTTTCGAAGACTTCCTATCGCAGGATGAATTGTATTCAAAGATTGACGAAGCTATATCGTCCATCGATTTCAACGATAATGCCCAGGTCCAGGAGGCGAGCCGGATCATCCAGGCGCTCATCGTGGCCTCTCCTATTCCGCCCATCATCGAAAGCACCGTTCTCGAAGAATACGATCGCCTTTCGGCCAGGCGCGGTGAGACTCTTGTAGCCGTCAGGTCAAGTGCCGTCGGGGAGGACGACCTGCATTTTTCGTTTGCCGGATTGCATTATACCGCACTCAATGTAAGCAGGGCTAATCTGGTCGACGCCTGCTTCGAAGTAATGATCTCGAAATACCTGCCGCAGTCGCTGGTCTACCGATATATGATGGGCCTCAGAGATGTCGATATGCCTATGAGTATCGGCTGTATGCAGATGCTGGACTCCGAAGTCAGCGGGGTTCTCTTCACGAAGGACCCTCTGAGAAACAGGGATGAAATAATCATCCAGGCGGTAAGAGGTCTCGGGACTAAAGTGGTTGACGGAAGCGTGGAGGCACAGGAGTTCATAGTGGAACATTCTGAAAACTGCAGGATGCTTTCGTTCAAGCCCGGCAACCAGGATTATATGGCGACAGCCCGCCCCACAGACGGACTGTACGACGAGCAGGTACCCGCCGAATTGAGACGCAAGCCATGTTTGGATGGGAACCAAATCAGGCAGATCGTGGGATACGCTCTCAGGATAGAAGAATACTACGGTTCGCCGCAGGATATCGAATGGGCTATCGACGAGGACGGCAAAGTTTACATTCTGCAGTGCAGGCCTCTCGCGGTTTCAGAAGAGGCAGGCAACCACGAAGAAACAGGACCTCTATCGGAATCAACAGATGTGGAGCGTACTGCATTAATCGACAAGGGCGAATGCGCCAGTCCGGGAATCGGGTCGGGCAAGGTTTTCCTTTCAAACAGGTCAAGGGATCTTGTGAATTTCCCAACAGGGGGCGTTCTGGTTGTCAGAAAGACCTCACCGGAGTTGACCAGAGTTCTCCACAAAGCTGCAGGACTTATCGCGGATGTAGGAAACACGACAGGCCATCTTTCAATCATTGCCCGGGAATTGAAAATACCTGTACTTGTGAATACGGGCGATGCTACTTCCCGCCTTTCGAACGACATGCCGATAACTGTCGACGCCGGCGCCCACAAGGTCTACCTCGGACTCGAAACACCTGCCCGGCCAGCGGATTCAGGAAATGTCAATTCGAGCAGCTTCATGCGGAGCCCGATGCACAGAGTATGGAAAAACATAGCCGAGTCGATAATACCTCTCAACCTGACCGATCCCGACTCTCCTGAATTCTCGCCGGACCACTGCAGGACATTGCACGATGTGACGAGGTTTGCACACGAGTATGCAATGAGGGAGATGTTCTCGCTTTACGAAGCCGCTGAGGATCAAGACAGGCAGGCATTCCCATTGAGGTTCCCCGTCCCCCTGGACGTCTACGTCATCGACCTCGGAAACGGACTTCAGAAAATAGAAGGACGGAAGTTCATCACCCCTGAAGACATCACATCCGAACCGTTCAGCTCACTAATCAAAGGGATGACGGCACCCGGCGTCAAGTGGGCGGGGCCGCTCCCGATCGACCTCAAAGGCTTTACAAACCTTCTGATGGCAAATATCGTCGATGCCGGAAGAAGCGATAGGGCTCTCGGCGGCAGGAGTTACGCGATCATCTCAGACTGCTACCTGAATTTCTCTTCGAGACTCGGATATCATTTCTCGCGCCTTGACGCTTACGCGAGCGAAGAGATCAACAATAACTATATCAACTTCGACTTCCGGGGCGGCGCCGCGGATCCTTTGAGAAGAGTGAGAAGGGCCAGAGTCATAGCAAGGATTCTCGAGCGCTCCAATTTCTCTGTCACCCTGCAGAACGACAATGTCCTTGCAACCATAAGGAAGATCTCCGCTTCGGCTATCTACGAGCTGCTGCACGAGATCGGAAGATTGATGGGTGCGGTACGAAATGCCGACGTTACGCTGATTACTGACGACAGCATAGAACAATTCGTCAACGCTTTTCTCAGCGGAGACCCGGCTCCCGCTATGCGGTTCACCGAAAGGCCTCCTGGCTGACTAACCGGCCCGAATACAACCGGACATTTTTTCTTCACCATCCCTACGGGACCTCGCACTGCAATTGAACCTCGAGAATGTCTCCTGCCCGATTGTCCCTCCCTCTCCAAATGAGATAGTTGCCCTGCACTCTGACATTTGAAGCGATCAGATACGTAGCTCCGAAAACATAGTCCGTCGAAATCATGTCACGCATGCTCACATCGGGATTATAAGTGTCGAAGCGGGCGGCGATCTGCAAGTCTCTCCCGGCCACATAATAGGCGGCCTGCAAGTACCCTCCCCTGCGACTTATCGCCCCGTCATTTCCGCCGATATACTCCCCGGAGATTTCGAGTGGAGAGTCAGCATAGTCAAACTCGAGTCCGAAGCGAGTCCTCCTGCCGCTGACAGGAGGGCTGCCCCACACATCAAAACCGTCGTAGTAGGAAACCCCGACATGTATCTCCCGGACGGGTTGGATCACAATTCTCCCGCAAAAATCCTTTGCGTCGTTCCTGTCCGGCACGTTTATGCCGGAGCCGTTGAAGACACCTGCGGCATATTCCAGCGAGGACGTGCTGTCGCAGCCGGCAAGTCTTCCGCCGACTTGCACTCCGACATCCCGCCCGGACTGATTCCCGGCAACGTCGCCACTTCGGGCCACCAAAGACTCCACAACCTGGGAGCGGTCTATGAAATCGAGTCTGGCCGAAGACATCAGGTTTTCCCTGGAAAAGGGAATCTTAAATTGGCCGGCCTTCACACGCAAGAACCGAAACGGCGAATAGTCGATATAAGCGTCGAGCAATCTGGGGGATGCGGCAAAATCGGCCTGAAAGAAGTAGGACCATGGCTCCGTCACCCTGCCGGCCAGGCTAAACCTCATTCGCCTTATGTCTGCGCTGCTGATCCGGGACGTATCACCGTCCGATAGTTGATACCTGAGTTGGACATAACCGCCGAAGTGAGGAAGCAAGAGTGGCGCAGAAGATGGTGGGTTCCTTTTGTCTGTAGTGTCACTGAAGGGCGAATCAACTTGAGGGTCCCCCGCTTTGCAACCGACCTCCAGTCCGGAGAGCTGAGAAAAGTCCGGCGCAAGGCGGGCGGGATTTGCCCCTGCACCGGCAGTTAAGAATGAGATTGCAACCGGGATGATCAGGTTAATTCGCATCGGATGATCCGGGAAGGAGATCGCGGGCAAGTCGAGCTGATTTCCTGCCGAAACGGATGACTGATGGGCTACGAGGACGCCACGACGGAGCCCCGAACGACATTTTCCTGCTTTGCCCGTTCTGCCACCCTTGCCTTAACCGCGGCGACGTAAATGGCAAGCGGCCTGTACAATAGGTGTCCCCATTTCCCGAACGGCACCTCCACCACGAGCATCGGGACGACGACCGCCATGTGTACGGTATAGATAACATATGTAGCCATCGCCAGGTTATTGACGCGGAAAACATGAAGAAGAATGCCCGTGAGCGCCGCCAGGAACAGCAATATCGGAAAAAGCCAGTCGGAAAAATGGCTGAACCTGTGCATCCCGGTCCGTTTCTTCATTCTGTCGATGATCATCCATATTGTGGCTATCATCAGTACGCCCGTTGCGTAATACCCTAAGAAGCTCGTCCAGTGAATGCTGCTGTCGTCCACCTGGAACCAGGGCAGGAATACGACGACAAGCGTGAACATGATGCCGTAGCCGCTGACGAGGAAGAGATGGCGCAGCCAGTTCTTCATTTCCGTGCCGCTGCCGCAGTCCTTCCATCGAACTTGTGTCACGCCCTGAACAATCATGTACGGAAGCTGAGTGATGTACAGCCCCAGGGGTATCCTGTCGCCGCGCGTCATAGCCGCGAACATTCTGGCCGCATTTATTAGCAGCAGGAGACCGAGAGTCGCCGCCATAATTCTGTCGCCCACATCAACTATCCCCACCGGCGCAAACCGGTCGAGCATAACGGCAGACAACGGCGCAGGTCCGGAACGGCCGAGCAAACCGAAACCGAAATTCGACGGCAGGATGAACAGCAATACAATCGCGGCCGCCACCGAGGCGAGGATGCCGATCTCCCAATACACGGATCTGTACATGAGCCGGGATAAGCCTGTCCAGTCGTACTTCGAAGTGGCGTATCTTCTCATCGCCATCATTGTTTCGCCCGGCTCCGCTTTGCGCGGGCATCTTTCCGAACAATCCCCGCAATAGAAGCATAGCCATGGACCGGGGTCTTCAAGCAGCCGGTCTTTCAATCCCCATTGTGCGAGGAGCATGGGTCTCCGGGGAAACGGGTCTTCCTCGGTCGAGAGGGGGCAGACTGCCGAACATGTTGCACATTGATAACATTTCTTGAGGTCCCCCGCACCGTACTTCTGAAGCTCCCTTATAAATTCACTGTCGGGAGTGACCAGGCTTCTATCGTTCATAGTGTTTGTGCGTTCAAGGTTTTACACTTTGCGATGTCAGACGGGTGCCTGTCGGCCTGCCGCCGGATTTCACCCGCATCGTCTTGTCACCGAACAGGCAGTACTTGAGCCATGTGATGCCGAACTTGAGCAGCTCTTCGTCATCCGATTTGATTTCGTTCACCAATTCCTCGTCCACTTCGAATCTTTCCAGAAAGCTGCTCCCAAAGACGAATTCTCTGAACTTATCTATGTTATAGCAGACGGTGTAAAACATTTCGAGCTTTGCCGGAGTAAGCTGCTTCTTCTCCTTGAAGAAATCGTGCAGCGAAAGTTCTTTGAACAGCTCCCCCATTTCCGAATAATGCTCGACCCCCTGGTCTGCTATCCAATCGGCCACCGTCCAGTCCTTCTGCTGCAAATATCCCTGACAGACCGACTCCTCGATCATGAAATAAAAATCTCTTTCGCCGCCCTCCCCACTCTCCTTCGGAGAGGCCACACCGAGCGGAAACATCCTGCAGGACCACGGTCGATCCTCATAAATGGAGCAGCCCTCGGACCGGACGAACGGACAGGACTTCCTCTCGTCGTCGTTCATCTTCAGCATGACCACGGGGTGGTTCTGGCTCTCGTCGATGGGAAGGAACGTGTATTTGTCGAGGAATTCCTGCGATGAGATCTTCAGTCTGTTCTTCATCCGGATGATGTCATACGGGGTCAGGAAGATGTTGACGTCGGTGCAACACATGTTGAAGCAGCTGATCCCTTTGTGGCAGCTGAACTTGAACCCGCTTTCCTTTTTCATGTGCGGATAATCTTTCAGCACGGCCTCTTTCAGATTCTCAAGCTCTTTCATGGCAGGCTCTTTCGTATCAGGTTATTCAATAATCGAATCCCTTAGCGCATCTTTGGACCAGACCGGAAGCGGACTCGCGCTCCCGCTCACAGGGTCTTCACTGTACCTGTACGAGATGTTCTGGTTGAACTGCTTCTTCATCCAGTCCCATCCCCTTACGAAATAGGGGCATTCGTCGTTGAAGCATACGTTCAGGAAGTCGGCATCCCATGAAGACCCCTCCGGGCAGCGCCACATCTTCAGCGGCTGATGGCAGTGGGGACATTCCCCGATTTTCTCTTGTTTCATTTCGTTCGCAATGTCAGAAAGAAGTATTTGTGCCAGATTCGGGAGCGACTCCTGCCGCTCCCGAATCGGCGAACTTGTTGCTAGTTGACTATCTGATGGATTGGTCTGGAGAACACTTCCCACTTGTTATCCTTCGGAATCCATTTCATGTTTACGAATACCTTCCAGTCCTTCTCGTCCATCGAAGGCTTGTCGGAACGGAAGTAGTATCCGGGCCAGCGGGTCTCTTCCCTGAAAAGAATGGCCCTGACGTGAGCTTCCGCCTGCCACATTCTATGGACGTTTTCCCAGCATCTCATCAGTTCGTGAAGGTCCGATGCAGCGAGCTTCTCGGAATCGACCTTCAGATACTCGAGGAGTTCCAGGCCTTTTTCGAGGAGAGCCTTGCTCGTTTTGAATTGGGAGGAGACGCCGCCTGCGTACTCGTCCATGATCTTCTGCAACCTGAACATGAACATTTTCGGCTTGATGTAGTTCGGGTTGATTTCCGGATCCGTCGACGACTTACTGAACTGGCCGTACGTGTCGAGAGGCTTCAGGATCTCAGTCTTCAACGCATCGATTTGTGCCTGATCGTACTTACGGGATTCGGGGTGATCGATGATATAGTCGATAGCAGCTTTTGCGGCTATCCTGCCTTCGGCATGCGAGCCCGAGGAGAACTTGTGGCTCGATGCTCCGGACGCGTCGCCGGCGCAGAAGATTCCGCTGATGGTGGACATATTGGCATATCCCCAGAAATAATCCGCAGGGGCAAGATCCTTCGGACCGCTGACCCATGCACCGGAGGCGCCGGAATGTGATCCGATGAAGTACGGTTCTGCGGCCGCAATCTCGGAAGGCTTCTGCTCCGGAGCCGTATCTGTACCGGCCCACAGGATCGCCTGCGAAATTGTCATGTCAAGGAAGTCTTCCCATGCTTCGGCCTCGAGTTCCTTCAGTTTCTTCTTGGCTGCTTTTTCGTCGCCGGATTCGGACGCGATCTTGTTGATGGCTTCTTCGGTCCTCATGTAAATCGGGCCTTTTCCGTCCATGACGTCGAGCATCATAAGCCAGTTGCGGAGGTTGGCGGGGACGGGTTTCACCTTCCCGTACGGTATCCATTTCTCGAGTTCGTCCTTCCGCTCTTCCATGTAGTTGCCGCCCATGCCGTTGGTAGCTCTCGACTTGAAGAGGAGGAACCAAGCTCCGACCGGGCCGTACGCATCCTTGAACCTTACGGGGATGAAGCGTACTTCCTGGCAGGTCATCTCTGCACCGGCTTTCAGCGTAAAGTAAGCACTCGACCCGGAATTCCACGGCGGATACCATGCGCGACCGAAGCCTTCTCCGGAAGAACGCGGTTTGAAGACGTGTACCGCTCCGCCCATCGCCACCAGGACGGCCTTGGCCTTGAACACGTAGAATTTTTCTTCGCGAACGCTGAACCCGACCGCACCTACGCACACATCGCCGTCCATGAGCGGCCCGACGATGAATACTCTCTCGTAAATGTTTTCCGCGCCGAGCGCGTTCTTTGCTGCTTCAGCTACTACCACCTTGTATGACTCGCCGTTTATCATCAGCTGCCACCGGCCTTCATGCACGTAGTTGCCGTTTTCATCCTTCCAGATCGGCAGTCCCCATTTTTCAAATAGATGTACCGTCGAATCGACGTGGCGGGCGATGTTGTACACAAGGTCCTCGCGAGTAATTCCCATCAGGTCGCTCCGGACGTACTTGACATAATCCTCGGCCGTGTTTTTCCCGTCTTTGATGCCGACGTACTGGTTGATAGCCGAGAGTCCCATCGCAACCGCACCGCTCCGGTCCACCGCGGCCTTGTCGACAAGCGTGACCTTCAAGCCGTGCTGCTTCGCCCAGTGAGCGGCTTCGACAGCTGCGCCGCAGGCAGCCATGCCGCCGCCGACTATCAGCAGATCCGTCTCCACTACTTCTGTTTTCAAATTAGCCATGTCTTTTCCAACCTCCCTAATGCTTTATTGTGACTACTTCTGGAAGACCCAAAGACTCTGGCTCCGTGAAAAGCACAGGACTCTTGAGGTCGGTATTGCCGGTATGCCACCCGCCGTCGGGTGCAGCCTTGCCTTCGTCCGTGGTACGAATGGGGAATTTGAATCTTTTCAGTGTGCCGTTTCGGAATTTTATCGTCCACATGATCGAATCGGTACTTCTCATCGGCGTAACTGTGGCACCGAGTGGGACGAAATCCGCATACCCGCGTACTTCGATGGCCTGCGTCGGGCAGATCTTGACGCAGTTGTAGCATTCCCAGCACATTTCAGGTTCGCGGTTGTATGCCTTCATTATGTCCTTGTTCAAGGCCATCAAGTCATTGGGACAGATATACTGACATGCCGTTTTGTCCAATGCCTTGCATCCGTCGCATTTATCAGGATTCACATAGCTCGGCATAGAGTTTCCTCCTTTGCTGTTTCATTTAATTGATAGAAATTCGCGAACTTCATTTGTCTATAGAGTTTCAGGCTCCAGGACGACTGCGTTTCGCGTAACATCCTCTGTCGACACGATAACGCACTATGCTTCGCACTGGAACCTCTTCATCTCTCCTATTTCTTCAGTTTGTCTGAGCCCTCGCCCGTTGCAAACTGGTGCATCTTGATCTCGACCTTCTGATCCAGTTTGGAATAATAGTCGCGCAGAATCGCGAGGACTTCCGGGCGGCTGAACTCTGCGGGCACTTCGGAGCCCTCCGACAACGCCTTGCGAAGAGCCGTACCGCTCAGGAACAACCGGTCTTCCTTCTTGTGCGGGCACGTCTTCATGGATGCCATGCCGCCGCATTTGAAGCACCAGAAAGTCCAGTCGATTGGCAGCGGCTTAAGCAACAAGGCATCGGATGGGATTTCATAGAAAATTTTCTGCGCGTCGAACGGGCCGTAGTAGTTGCCGACTCCCGCGTGGTCCCTTCCGACGATGAGATGCGTGCAGCCGAAGTTCTGCCTGAACACGCCGTGCAGAAGAGCTTCCCTCGGACCGGCATATCTCATGTCGAGCGGATAGCCGCCGCAAAGTACCGTGTCTTTGACGAAATAGTTTTCGACGAGTACGTCGATGCATTTCGCCCTGACTTCAGCTGGAATGTCTCCGGGTTTCAGTTTCCCGACAAGCTGGTGAATGTACAGCCCGTCGCTGACTTCAAGAGCGATTTTCGCCAGGAACTCATGAGAGCGATGCATCGGATTTCGCAGCTGGAGCGCCGCAATCGTTCTCCATCCCTTCTCCGCAAAAATCTTCCTGCTCTCGGCCGGTCTCTGATAGAGTCCAGCAAACTCAGTCGGGAAATAGCTCTCGGACAGTACTTTTACCGGGCCGGCGACGTTCCATGGCTTCTGCTGCATTACCATCTTCACTCCGGGATGCTCCGGGTCTTCCGTTGTGAATACCTGTTTGCATTCGAACCCCTTATCGATCTGGTACTTCTCAGACACCTTCATCGTACCCATGAGCTCGTCGGTCTCGTCGCTGTACAGTGCGACTTCCTGTCCGGTTTTCAGGGATTTGGCGTCTTCGTCCGTGACCGACATCGTGATGGGAATCGGCCAGAACAGCCCGTTAGTCATTCTCATGTCCGAACAGACCCCCTGCCAGTCATCGTGCCCCATGAAGCCGTTAAGCGGGGTGAAGCCTCCGATCCCGAGCATTATCATATCACCCGTCTCTCGACTGGTCATGCAAATCTTCTTTAGCCCCGCTGCCTTTCTGGTTTCTTCTTCCTTTTCTTTGCCGCTCAGGAGAAGGACATTCAGCTTGTCGCTTCCGTGCGGCCGTATTAAAGTAGATTCCGCCATAACTTTCCTCTCATTTAAGAATGCTACGTTTCTCGGTTTACGAATTAAGATTTACTTCTGAACACTGTGTCATAAATCGCATTCACGAAGGCACGCTTTGTTGGCCGGCTCGCCCCGACCAATCTCATTTACAATTGCCGGTAGATGTGGCCCGGCGAAAATCGCTGTCGTAATACGCATATTTACTAACGCACCTTGCATCAACTCGTGAAAAACATATCGGAAACATCAGGTACAATCAACGAGCACCGGGACTTCTGTAATCGTTCTGTTGCTCGGCCTCCGCGCAGTTACATCCCCTTGTACGGGTTGGGGCCCAGTTCCCTGACCTGCTCGACGAAACTATCGAATATCCCGGGGAGCTTTGTGTATTCGTCGATGGAAAGTGTCAGAAGTTTCACTCTCTCAGGTTCCAGAACAAGTTGTTTCAATTTCTCCTGCACATTCTCCATTCGCTTGCTCGCAAGCTCGCTCCCCTTGATGAAATGGCACTGATAATCCACACCGAATTTACAACCGAGCATAAGCACGCCGTCAAACCCCTTGGAGAGCGCGTCGGCAATCCACACCACGTTCACCGATCCGAGGCACCTCACAGGTATAACTCGGATATTCGGATCGTAATGAAGCCTGTACTTTCCGACCGTGTCCAGCGCAGGGTAGGCGTCGTTTTCGCACATAAAGGCGAGGATCCTCGGCTTGTCCTCATCCTCGTCGGGTATTTCCACTGCCTTGATCATCGAAGAAATCATCGGCACGGAATAGTCCTTGAAGGATATTATTCTCTCCGGGCATGCACCGAGACAGATCCCGCAGCGGCGGCATCTGTTGAGATTAGGCAGCGGAGTACCTTTTTCGTCCTCGTCAAGCGTCCCGAACGGACACTCCTCCGTACAGCGTTTGCACTGCGTACAGCGCTGCAAAAAGAATTCCGGGTAGGATTCGTCCCCCGATCTCGGATGGACTGCCTTCCCTACCCTGGCCGAATGTATGAGCTGGATCGCCTTAAGTGTAGCGCCGTAAGCATCATTTCTAGCTGTGGAAAAATCCATGGGCGCGCGAACACTTCCGGCAGCGTAAATTCCCGTCCGCCTGGTCTCATACGGGAAACAAATGTAATGCGAATCTGGAAAACCGTACCTCAGTGTCGGCAGATCGGTTCCCTGTCTGTATGTGAGATTCAATATCTTCGCGCCGACTTCGGCCGATTCGGCAGCTTTCTTGCCGTCGAGGGTCTTCTCAGAAATTGTCGCCGCTGATCCATCCGATTCGATACTTCCCACCAGCGTGGAGGGGACCATGCCGGTTGCCAGTACGACGAGGTCCGATTGTATGCTGATCCTGTTGCCGAGAAGCGTGTCATCGATGTCGATTCGGACCGAGCCGTCGGTCGAGGCGGTCAAACCGGCGATTTCACCTTTGGTCAGAAAGACGTTCCTTTCATTTTGCACCCGCTTATAAAACAGTTCGTGTTCGGCCGGCGTGCGCATATCCCGATAAATTATGTAGACCAGGGCTTCCGGGTATTTCTCCCTTATGTAAAGAGCTTGTTTCAAAGACATTGAGCAGCAAATTGAAGAGCAATACGGCAGGTGTCTTTCGTCGCGCGAACCGGCGCATAGCACGAACGCGACACTCCTGACGGGTTTGCCGTTCATCAAGTCACCGTTGATTCCGTTCTTGAAGCGCTCCTCCAGCTGGAATCCTGTAATCACATTCTCGAATTTTCCGTATCCCAACTCGCCCAGCTTGTTCGGGTCGTACGGCTTCCACCCGGTCGCCTGAACAATTGCGCCGACTGTCAGCAGTTCGGTTCGCGCTCCCCCGTTGATTCTCAACACGACATGAAAGTCGCCCGGCTGCCCCGATATTTTTTCAATCGTGCAGGATGTGACCGCGGTAATCCTATCGTTCGACTCCACCTCGGAAATCATTCGTTCTATGCCGGAGAATTGCGGTTCCAGGAAAGGAGGCTCAATGGGAGCGATGCGGTGAAATTTTGCCATCTGCCCGCCGAGATTCTTTTCCTTTTCCGTAAGTACAACCGTGAATCCGGCTTTTGCAGCGGCAAGGGCTGACGTCAGTCCCGTTGTCCCGCCTCCAACCACGAGAATAGTCTCGTTCACTTCACTCCGCAACGGCTCAGGGAGTTCACTGTTTCTTACCTTTGCAACTCCCATTCGGAGATAGTCTTCGGCAAGCATCTGCGTGTCGTCGTCATTCGGCTTGTGCGTCCATGCGACATTCTCGCGGAGATTGACACGCTCCACCATGACGCCTGAATCAAAACGAAATACATCCGACAGGAATCTTTGCGAACAGGCACCTATGACGACGCGGTTCAGTTTTTCGCTCTTTATTTCCTCTCTGATAGTCGCGACGCTTTCATCGCTGCATAACCACCCGTCAACCTTACAGACGGGAACTTTACTCTCGCCGGTGGCGAGCTTCGCGAGCCCGTCGCAGTTCAGCGCCCCGCCGATTCCGCAGCCCGAACAGAGATAAACGCCTACTTTGGTATCTATAGCCATGATGCTAGTTCCCTTTTATGACCTGGATTGCTTTTAAAACCGAGCCGGTGGCTTCCTGCACAACCGCGGAAACATCTTTCGGCCCTTTGCTCACACCGCAGCCGATGATTTCCGCACTGTCGGATATCAAGAAGCCGTTACTATCTATCGATGAAGGAGGAACAGGCAAACCGTCGACCGCAGGTTTCATTCCCGTTGCAAGCACAACAAGATCGACAGATTCCTTCAACCGTACGCTTTTCATGGTGTCTTCGGCTTCCACAATGAGTTTGTCTGAAGAGGGGTCTGGCGACACTTTAGCCACTTTTCCCCTGTGAAAATGCACTTTCTCGTCCTTCCGTACCTCTCCGTAGAAATCCTCGAAGAACCCGCTTGATCGAACGTCGATGTAATGGATATGGATTTCAGCGTCGGGGTATTGTTCTCTGATGTACCGCACATGCTTGAGAGACGCCATGCAGCAGACGGACGAGCAGTACTCCAAGTGATTTTCATCCCTTGATCCCGCACATTGAACGAACGCAACTTCCCCAACTTCGCCCAGAGTTGACGGCCTGAGTATCCGCCCCTTCGTCGGGCCGTCGGGCGAAGCAAGCCTTTCCATCATCACGTTCGTGATGACATCCGGAAATTGTCCGAAGCCAAGGACATCAAGTTTATTGGGATCGTATGGTTCCCAGCCGGTCGCCCAAACAACGGCGCCTGCCTCGATCTCTACGACCTTTTCCTTTTCAGACAAATCTATCGCCCCGTACTTGCACGCGTCAACGCACTTACTGCAGCTGCTCCCCTCGCAGGTAGCCGGGTCTATTACATACCGCTCCGGGTATGCATTCTGGTATGGAAGGTAAATTGAAGCTGTTTCATCCATGCCGTAGTTGAACTCGTTCTTCCTCGTCTTGGGGCATACGCTCACGCACTCACCGCATGAGGTGCATTGACTGGTCACAAATCGCGGACTCAGTCTCACGTTTGCCCTGTACTTCCCCGGCTTG
Source organism: Candidatus Kryptoniota bacterium (assembly GCA_046706365.1). Lineage (GTDB taxonomy): Bacteria > Bacteroidota > Ignavibacteria > Kryptoniales > JAKASW01 > JAKASW01. The sequence continues at coordinate 63,211 of JBJKPN010000083.1, forward strand.
CCCGACACATCGATTACTGTTGCTAGGGTCAGGAGTCTGATCGCAGGGTTTGTCCGCAGGCGGCGGAGATTGATTTCCAGTCCGCAGCTTGGGGGGCAAAGTTTCGGAAAATACTTGTTGAATTGAGTTACCTTTCCACCGACATAGGGCCTCTTTTCAAGGAGCGTTACACTCAATCCCGTTTCGGCGGCCTCCACTGCCGCTGTAAGGCCCGCAATTCCGGCGCCAACGACAAGGAGGTCCGATTTAATCATGTTCTCATTCATTTTGATATCCCATATGTCTCTTATTCGTAGAAGCCAACCACCGATTTTTCCACTTGAATGGACTTCACTCCCTCGACTTTGGAGAGCACTGTCCTGATGTCGTCCTCCCACATGTGAGCACCGACTCTCGGACAATTTCCTTTTACCACGAGCGTGCCCGAGGCGGAGTCGGCCTCAATTTCAACATCGCTTCCCCTTGTGCGCGGGGACTGCTGCAGCGACACTTTCGCCTGCGACGCGAGGTAAAGGTTCTTGAGATTGATCGTAGACTCCGGGGTAGGCTGAAATTCCTTTTGTGAAACCGACCGTACGATAAGGTCTGCAGCAAGGTCGATATTCATCCGTTCCAGGTTTATTACGAGGTCATAGTTAGAGGGATCCCGCCAGTTTACACCGTAGAGGAACTGGGACCATTTCAGTCTCCGTTCATCGACAACCTTCATGTAAGCCATCGCTTCTTCTCTGGTCCTGCTACCCTCGGCCATCAGGGTCTTGATCCTGAATTCCGTAGGGGCGGTCAGCAACACCCGCAGAACATACGGAATGTCTTTAAGAAGGAACTGCGCCAGATGACCGTGATAAACGAGGTCCCCCTTGAGCGCAAAATCAAACAGAGCCGTCTGGAAACAAATCAGGTATTGTTTTTTTCTGTCCCCCATCTTGTCGAGAAATCCGGGCGACTTTTCGACGAAGGAGAGTTCTCCAAGACCGGTTTCCCTGATACCGAATTTCTCCGCCGCTTTGAGGACGTCCTCTCTCGTGACGACCGGACATTTTAGCTGCTCAGATACTTTTTCCGCAAACATTTCCGTCGCACTCAGCGAGCCTCTCGAAATAGTTATGATCGGCATACGACCTCCCGGCTGTAAAGCCCATTGATTGCACGACACTTCATCCCGGTAATCACAATCGCGTCTCCGTGCACTCCAACGATTTTTTTACTTTCGAGTACATTAGGTTTCCACCTCCGAGGTAGGAGACGTTAGTGTGTCCGGAATTTGAAAAAATCCGCGCTGCTTCATACGCTCTCGGGCCCTTCTCGCAGACAAAGAGGACAGGCTCGTCTGCCGCGTAATCATCGGCCCTCGAGCGAAGCTCGGACAACGGTATGCGGACCGAGTTCTCGGCAAATGGAAACGCCGCCGTTTCAGCCGATTCCCTCACGTCTATCATTGTTCCCCTGAACGAGGCTGCGTCGAGCGGGCTGACGCTGCGAATGCCGTCGATTTCCTGATCAATTGCCATGAATCCCAGATAATTCAGCGGCGAGACAGGCGATGAATGCGCGGGTGTGTAACAGTGCTCAATGTCGCGCAGGTCCGCTATCGTTCCACCGTGCGAAAGCAGCACGGCAAAAACATCTGCATATCGCGTTACCTCTCCATCGCCGATTAACTGGAGACCGAGCAACCTGAACCCGGGTTTTTGATAGACGAGCTTCCCGACAAGCAGCTTCTTCTCCGGGTGGTAATCCGGCCTGTCCGACCAGCAACCGACAATGCTTCCGGTTTCATAGCCAAGCCTGATCGCTTTCTTCTCAGTAAGGCCGACGGCACAGACAATGTTGTCGAACAATTTCAGCGAAACCGCCCCCGCCGCACCCTCGAAAGACGCATGCTTCCCGGCAATTGAATCGGCGGCAACTCTGCCCATTCTGTTGGAAAGAGAACCTAATGAGAAAAAGTCGGGAATGCCGGTAACCAGGTTTTCTATTTCCACGCAGTCGCCGGCCGCCCAGATGTTGCTGACGCTGGTCCTCATCTGCTCGTCAACCAGGATGCCGCCGTGCTTCCCCGTCTCTATGTTCGATTTCCGGGCCAGCTCCGAATTCGGCTTTACTCCGAGACAGTAGAATACATAGTCACTCACCAGCCGCTCGCCGCTGTCGAGAGAGATGACCGGGGCTCCTTTTTCGTCCGTGTCGATCCTTTCAACGGACGTCGAAAGCAGGATCCGGACTTTTTGCGATTCAATAGAACTCTCGCAATAGTTTGAAATTTCCGGATCGAGGAAACCCGGGAGGATCGAACTCTCCTTCTCGACCAGGACGGTTTCAATCCCCCATAGCGACGACAGTGCCTCGACCATCTCGCATCCCACGAACCCGCCTCCAATTATGACGGCTTTTCGGATCGCGCCTTTCTCCGCCAGCTTGCGGAACTTCTGGGCGTCTCTCGGGGTGTGAAAGGGCGAGACAGGTGCAGAAGCCGGGTAAGGAAATTGCGGCAATACCGTTTCCGCACCTGTCGCGATAATCAAAATATCATAGGGCACGAAGATAGATTCGCTGCCGTCAAGATCCCTGCACCTTACCTGATTGCTTTGCGCAAGAATTTCTTCGACCACGGTTTTGGTAAGAACTTTGACACCTTTGACCTGACGGAAGTACTCTTCATCTCTTGGTACGCCGTACGAGGTCGCCGCTAGATCCGAGATCGTATCGATTTCTCCCGCCGCGTACTGTGGAAGGCCGCAGCTGCTGAACGATATAAACGGGCCCCTCTCGATGATTGTCACGCGGAAATCGAGAGAGAGCCTGCAGAGTCTTGCTGCTGCCCTGCATCCTGCGGCCATGCCCCCGATAATTACCACGTTAGGCACTTCAAGCTCCTCGGTCCGGAATCTCTCGATCCCGATGGCGCATATACGACATCTATGCTTCGGCTCCCTTCCTGATCGACAATACCATCTTGTAGAAAAGCGTGATGAACATGAACCCGATGGCCCAAACGCCGAGTGCTATCAGCGACTCGGGGACTGTCGGCCAGTACTGAATCACTTTACCGAAGGGGGAAGGTATAAAACCCGTAATTATCAATCCGAGACCCTTGTCAATCCAGATCGATATGAAGACGGTAGCACAGGCTATGAAGAATGTTCTGTTGTTATTCCGTGTGCGGGGAACGATAAGGAGAGCCAGCGACAAGAGGGCCAGAACAGCCGACGTCCACATCCAGGGTGCCAGCCGTGCAGATCCGTCGAAACCGAAATACAAGTACTGCAGGTGTGAAACGTCGTCCGGGATACCGCTGTAGAAGGTCGTAAAAAATTCCATGAGGATGAAAAACACATTCACGCACATCGCATAAGTGATAATCACGCCGAGTTTCCTGAACGCTGCGTCGCCCGCGTCAAAACCGGTCAGCCTCTTCATCACGACGCAAAGGATCACGAGAAGTGCGGGCCCGGCCGCAAAGGCGGATGCGAGGAACCTCGGGGCCATGATGGCGGTCAACCAGAACGGCCGTCCGGCCAATCCCGCGAGCAGGAACGCCGTCACGGTGTGGATGCTGACAGCCCAAGGAATTGACAGGATGATTATTGGCCGGATCCATTTGGGCGGGCGGATCGATTTACGTTCCGCGTCCAGCGTCACGCGTGTTATGATTACATTGAGGATCAGGTAACCGCTGAGCGCAATTACGTCCCAGAACAACAACGAATGGGGCGTAGGATAGATGAGGATATTCAGAATTCTAAACGGCTGCCCGAGGTCGATAAACACGAAAAGCATACACATAATCACGGAAGAGATGGCGAGAAATTCACCGAGTATCGTGACCTTCGCGAAAGCCTTGTAATCGTGCAGGTAATACGGCAAAACAACCATGACGGCCGATGCCGCCACCCCAACCATGAAGGTAAACTGGGCAATATACAATCCCCAGCTGACATTCCTGCTCATGCCGGTCAGCCCCAGTCCGTAGTCCAATTGTCTGAGATAAAAATAAAAGCCAACCGCTATTACGAGGGCCAGAAAAAGGAGCCAGCTCCAGTAATTCCTGCTTCCTCTGAATGCATGTTCTATCATTTTCGCGCCTTAAACGAGATAATAAATTTCCGGATTCGTGCCCAGCTCCGGCTTTCGCCTGATCGAGAAATTGTCTTTCAGAAGCTGCCTCACTTCCGAAGACGGATCGTTGAGATTGCCAAACACCATCGCTTTCTCAGGGCACACGTCGACGCATATCGGGAGGAGTCCCTGGGCTATTCTTTCATCGCACCAGGTGCATTTCTCTACGACTCCCTTCATCCGCGTCGGGTAATCCGGGTTGATGTCTTTGATGAACGGACGAGGGTCCCTCCAGTTGAAGCTTCTCGATCCGAACGGACAGGCGGCCATACAGTACCTGCAGCCGATGCAGCGGTGCCAGTCGATCATCACTATGCCGTCGTCGCGCTTGAAAGTCGCCTGTGTTGGGCAGACCTCGACGCACGGCGGGTTGTCGCAGTTGTTGCAGAAAACCGGCACCTTCTTGTTCCTGAACTCGTCCTTCATGTAGTAGTTTTCCTGTTCGAGGAACGCATTCTCGTAAGGCTCTTTCCATATCCACTTTATCGCGTCTTTTGATTCTCCGAAGTCCGGTATGTTATGCGCCTTGTTGCAGGCATCGATACATTTCGTGCAGCCCTGATCCGAGACACACTTGCGCAAATCCACGACCATTGCCAGGCGCACCTTCTGTACGCTCTTCGCCCCGGCCAATCGCTTGCCTGCCCCAACGGCCTTCGACAGGATCTTCGCAGATGTGCTTCCGGCGTGAACGCTCGCGTATCTTTCCGCCGTTACACCCAGCGCGGTCAGGCCGGCCAGCTTCAGGAGCTTTCTTCGACTTATATCCATCAGTTACTCTTCACGTTTGGAGGTTTGTTATGACAATCCCAGCAATAAGGGTTTACGCCGACATAATTGTGACACTGATCGCAAAACTGAGACGTGTTCGGATGACAGCCCAGACATGTCTTTGTGAACCTCATCTCAAACTCTTTTCCGTTGCTCGAAGTATAGTATGTGTCACCGTCCCTGACGACCTCCGTTCTCCACTCGTTCAGCAAAGCCATGTGATCGCGTCTCATGAACTCCAGACCGGCCACGCACTCCTTCTGGCCTTCCTTTGTCGGGAGAACGAGATCAGGTCTTTCGAGCGCTTTCCCGTTCGACATGTCATACCAGAACGGGGACGTGAACAGTCCGGCAAAGATTATCAGTCCGACAATTATTTTCCCGCTATCGTACATTCCTGTTTCCTTTAGTGCGTCAGTCCATTCTCGGTTGCAAATGCTTCATTTGCATGGCCGGTTCCTTGACCTCTCCGTGTTCCGGCCCGTACTCTTCATCGCAGCCTGAGCTTCCATTTTGATTTATCGATCACGGAAGAAAGCTCCTTCTCCAGTTCATCGGCCTGCCTTATCAAGCAGGAAGCCTGATCGGCGTTCGGCAGCTCGTTAGTCTCATTTATTAGTCTGAGCCAGTACCTGCTTTCCCTTACTTTTTTCCGGCTTATTTTTGCCCGCACGACAAAGTCCTTATTGCTGAGTGCCTCACTGGCCTCTATGTAGTTTGCGCCTGCACAGCCGGACGCGTTCACCAGCTGCTTCTCGTCTTCGACATTCGCCAGAGTCCTCGGAAGCGTTCTTGCAAACAGCCTGACGGCCTTTGAAAACTGGTAAGCCCGCTCCTCCAGACCGGCGTCGTGTCCGTCGTCCACGGAATAAGGTTTACCGCTGTCCATATTCGATTCCATCATTCAACGATTCTGATTCTGCGCGACCTCTTGATCCGCCTTTTCGTCATTCGCAGCGAGCGGCTCACCACGAAGGTCGGTATCTCTTTGTTTTTCGCCCTTCATGATCAGCGCATTTCCGACAAGCTCGTGGATTCCGCCGACATCGACTCCCCCGACCCAGTATTCCATCAGCGGCGGGAGCGTCGCCTTGTCGATTGCGCAAATACAACCGAGGAAGTTGACGCCGTGTTTTTCCTTCACGAACTTCACCGCATTCGCTCTCGGCAGGCCGCCTCTCATCCTCATCTCCAGGTTTTCATCGGTGCCGAGCCCGGCGCCACTTCCGCAACAGAAGGTCTGTTCCTTGATCGTATTCTCAGGCATCTCGTAAAAATGGTTGCAGGCATTTCGGATTATAAATCTCGGCTCTTCAATGAGGCCGAGAGCGCGCGCAGGGTTGCATGAGTCGTGGAAAGTGATTTTCCGGTGATCGTTGCGACTCTTATCCAGCTTAATCTTGTCGTTCTTTATGAGGTCGGCTGTAAACTCGCATATATGGACCATTCTCGTGGCTCTTGCGTTCTCGAATTTCGTGCCTGTGACGGGAGAAACGGGTTCATCGAGAAAATCGGCTGGCCCGTTTAGCGTGTCCATGTACTGGTGCACGACTCTCCACATATGACCGCACTCTCCGCCCAGGATCCATTTGACCCCGAGCCGCTTGGCTTCAGCGTACATCTTCGCGTTCAGGCTTTTCATGAGGTCATGCGAGATGAACGAGCCAAAGTTGCCGCCCTCAGACGCGTAAGTGCTCCAGGTGTAGTCGAGACCGATCTCGTGAAAGAGCGCAAGGTAGCCGAGTAGCGTGTAGTAATGGGGAGTTCCGAAATAGTCGGCAGACGGCGTAATGAAAAGGATCTCCGCACCTTTCCTGTTGATCGGGGCTTCCACTTTTACGCCTGTGATGGACTCGAGCTCATCCACCGCGAAGTCGATGCTGTCCTTGAATCCGTGGGGCTGGATGCCGAGGTGATTACCCGTCCTGAAACTGTTGGCAACAGGCGTTACGATCCAGTCGATATTCACGCCGACAAGACTGAGCAGCTCTCTGACCAGTATCGTAATTTCTGCGGTGTCGATTCCGTATGGACAAAACACTGAACAGCGCCTGCATTGCGTGCACTGGTAGAAGTAATAGAACCACTCCTTCAGCACGTCGAATGTCAGCTCGCGCGCTCCGGCAAACTTTCCGAGTATCTTTCCCGCGACGGTGAAATCGTTTCTGTAGACCGATCTCAACAATTCGGCACGCATTACCGGCATGTTTTTAGGATCCCCGGAGCCTATGAAGAAATGACACTTATCCGCGCAAGCACCGCACCTGACGCAAATATCCATGTATATCTGCAGCGACCGGAAGCGATGTAATCGATCCCGGAGCCCTTCCAGGATTATCTCCTTCCAGTTTTCCGGCAGCTTCCAGTCGGGATCCGTCGGTTGCCATTTCCGCGGGTTCGGCAGTCCAAGGTACTCGATGTTTTTCGGGTTACCGCTGTAGTTGAAGGTCCCCTCTTTGAAATCCACCGGCTGTTCCATCCAGCCGTTCGGAGGAAGGTTGTACTTGATTTTACCGGCTAATTCTTCCGGTTTTAATTTCGATCCGGACATTTCTATTCCTTATCCAAAGGTAATCCTGCTTCTTTCATCTTCTCCCGGAATTCGTCCTCATACTCCGGATAGGTGTGAACCCGGACCGGACGATTCCACGGGTTAACGTGTCTCTTCATGCGACTGTTGTTCGCCAGGTTCCTCGTCGGCGACAGGAATATCCCGGGCATGTGCAGCAGCTTGCTGAACGGGAAATACGCGAGAAGCGCACACACGAGGAATAGGTGCGTGTAGAAAATTACCCCGATGCCCTGTGGGACCGCGGGATGAAAGGTGAACAGGCCGATGATGAGCTCCTTTACGTTGACGAGGTCCACCCTGATGAAATAACGCATCAGGATTCCGGTTATCGCGATGCTGATTATGAGAAACAACGGGAAATAATCTGACGCGAGCGAGATGTACCTGAGCTTGGGCACGACAATTCGACGGAGGATCAGGTATGTCAGGGCGGCCACTATAAGTACATCCGTGATATAAACTCCCGGGAGCCCCACCTGGAAGAACCCGTCGATGCTTTCGATCGCCGGCACAAAAGAGGGCACGGGCTGCATGAAAAGCCTGAAATGCCGCAGCACGATGATGAGCATGGACCAGTGGAAAACTATCGCTCCGAGCCAAAGGTACTTGCTGCTTCCGTAAACAAGCCTGGGCCCGTCCTTCATTTCCATCTTCGTGTTGCGGAACAGCGAACGGAAAAACAACACCTCGAGGGCCATCCTCCCGATAACACCCCACGTTCCGCTTGGACTCTCCAGCTTGCTGCTCTTTATCCAGGAAAGAGATTTTTGCTGTCCCGCTACCGTCGGGATGTGAAACGGCACAGGCGACTTTGACCATTTAACGACGCGGTAAATGATACCGACAAGGAAGATTGTCATTGCCGAGTACGGCAACACCACACCGAAAAAGAAACTCGTGCCCGGAGCGCTCGCACCGAGTACCGCGGCTGCTATCAACAAGAGGATTGCAAAAAGCGAGAAGATCAGATTCATCGTCTTTCCTTTAGCCGGAAACATGCAAATGCATTATGGTAATCGTCCGGGGAGACCGGGACACAGGACAAGCTCACAGGCCGCCGCCTCTTCCATTTTCCCCGTCAGCCTGGACGTCGTTCCCAACCATGGCCTGCAGCGATCTTGCCTTCACCTCGTCTACTCGTATGCGGAAGAGCTTTTCGCGCGCCTCCATATAGGCGTCGAAAGAAATGAGGGCCAGATTATCGATCCTGCCTTCAAAATCCTCGAGTTCATCCGTACCGATGGAATTCACGGATTCTCTTTCAATTTCGCCGCGGACAATTTCCTTCAGGTCAAAGATGAAACGGATCGCCTGAGAGGGTGTGAACTCCTGTACCGCCCGGATTCTGACAATATCCTTCAGAAGTGTTTCGGATACCTGGGGGTCGCCGTCCCGGATAAGTTCCTCGAAAAGTGCGCCGGCACTTACAGATATGGTATAGCCGACCGGATTTGCAAACCGGTCCCTCTGTGTGGTCAGAAACTTAAAGCTTTCCGAAGGATAGTAACCCAGGATTCGTTGGACCCATTTGTCGATGATCACGAGCTTTCTTCTAACCAGTATGTCTCTTAGCATGGCAGTTCCGAATGATGCTGATGGTTGTCATAGGATTTGTTGATACGTGCTTCCTCAAATCCACCCTACTCACCGGGCGACCGCTTCAGAAGATTTTTTGTTTGCAACGGGGCCCGGTGGGTCGGCAGTCACATTTGCTGCCGACCGAGCGAGATAATGCGGAATGAATTCAGGAACCCGTCAGACGCATCCGGTCGGTTTTGCAAGACCGGCGACCTTACAGGCACCCTTCGCGGGGCCTGACGGATACAGGTCGTAAATCTCTTTCAGCGAGAACCCGGTCTCCTTACAGACCTTCCGTATCATGGGGGCGATTCCGTATTTCTTGTAATAGTCGCGGAGGTAGTAAATGATCTTCCAGTGCGCGTCGGTCATTTCCTTCACATCCTCGGTGGTGGCCAGCGCTTTGGCTACATCCTCGTTCCATTCTTCAGGTTTCTGCATGAAGCCGTCTTCGTCGACTTCAATCTTGACATTTTCATATTCGAATGTCGGCATTGACTGGTTCCTTTCTAACTTATGATTGCTTGTTTCAGACTCTCTGCCCTACGCCAATTTCCATCTGTAAGGACGGGAGTGGGAGAACGACGGAATTCCGGGATATCGTGCAGTCTCTCCGTTTTTCCATTATTCCACTCTCGCTCAATCTCAACTTCATCTCATCTCTATGTAGCCGCACGGACAATTGTCGGCGCATTTCTTGCACCCGTTGCAGAAGTCCAGCTTGAATCTGTAAGTCTGGTGTCTTATGACCGGTTTGACGATCGCCTGGTCCTGACAGTAGCTCCAGCATGTCCCGCAATCGAAACAAGAGCCGCAGCTCATGCACCTCTTCGCCTCTTCAATTACCTGCTGCTCTGTCAGGGTTGATGTTATTTCGAGATTCAGATTCTTCAGACGTTCGTCTGCCGAAAGCCTGACTGGCTCGTTTCTCAGCTTGCTTTCATAATAGCTGAGCACGATCCTGTCATGAGTGATGACCGGCGGTTTCTGTTCCGGCTCGGGCTGAATATTCTGGAATCTGTTGTGGATCGTCTCTGCCGCCTTCCTCCCGTTGAAGATGGCAATCGTTACCAGCCCCAGCTCCAGGTCGTCGCCGCCCGCATATGTGCCGTCGATCCTCGTGGCGCCGTCGCTGCCCGCCTTGATCCAATCCTTCCCTTCATGAAGCATTTCAAGGCCGGTGAAATCGGGTTCCTGGCTTATCGCGGCGATGACCGTCGAGGCATCCAGGTAAAAGTAAGAGTCGGGAATCGGAACGGGTCTTCTCCTGCCCGATTCGTCCGGTTCGCCCAGCTCCATCCGTTGACATTTCATCCTTGAGACCTTGTTCCCGCTCCGCTCGAAGTCGACAGGGGCAGCAAGAAATTCAATTGTGATCCCCTCTTCCTCTGCTCCGGCGATCTCTTCTTTGATGGCGGGCATCTCGGTGCGCGTCCTCCGGTAAACGATTGTCACCTCCGCACCCAGTCGGCGCGAGACGCGGGCCGCATCTATTGCGGTGTCTCCCGCTCCGACAACGAGAACT
>JBJKPN010000084.1:0-7560 GCA_046706365.1 Candidatus Kryptoniota bacterium
ATATATATGCGATCCGTCGCCCGGTCGTAGATGACTCCCGGTCTGGACCATATTGCCGTCTGCACCGCGGAACAATCCGGTTTGCCGGGACGCTGGACAAAATGGACCGCGTTGTCGCTGCAATTTGCGTTGAATACGTGCTGCACACCTGTCTTCAGGTTTATCGTCGTGACGTGTCCCTGGTAATCGCCTCTGTCTCCCAGGTAGCCGCCGTTCGCGACGTAGAGATACGAAGCGCCGTTTCTTGACGTCGCGACGGCAAGCGCCGACGACCCCTTCTCATTGAACGATTTTAGTGTACAGACTTCCGGCCAGCCGCCGGTTTTGACCTCTTCACCGTCCGCCACCTTGTATTTGTGTACGTAGCCGTCAAGCCCGTAGCTGTAAACAAACATCTTGTCGGGATCGATTGCGGGGGAAGAAGTCGTGTAGACCGGCTGATAACCGTTGTTTATCCTGTACTCCCCCGGACCGTACTGATGCTGCCAAACGATCCGACCCGTTCGCGCGTCGAGCGCCACGATATGGCCGTCCCTCGTGGTCACAAACAGCAGATTCCTGGTGCCGCTCGACGTTTGTACGTCACTTAGATACACGGGTGCGCCGTCCGCAACATCCGGGAGTGATACGCGGTAAAAACGATGCAGATGCTTCACGTCTTTTGGACCCAGCTCGCGTTCCATGACATCATAGCCCGAATGTTGCTCGTCGAAATTAAACTGCATCCAATTGTATTGTAAATGTCTCTGTCTGGCACCGGATTCCGGTGGCTCCTTTGCTACGGCATTCACCTGCACCATAAAGAACGCGGATATCAGCACCGCAACCGAGAAAAACTTTGGCCCGTTCGGGATCCGCCGACAAAAATCACATATCATAGTCCTTGACTCCTCTGCTATGATGTCGATAACGCCTCGCGGATGGGATAAGTTGCAGTGGAAACGATAGGATCAAGCATAATGTGGGTGAGGTTTAGATTCGGTTTAAGAGCCGGTCTCCTGCTCGCGCACACGGCGCGCCGGCAGGTTAATTAGGAGATAAAGGTGCCGGTTAGTTTCCGCCTATCTGGAGGGTATCGATGTGTCCCGGCGACCGGGTCGAATCGCTTGTTACCGGCGTCACGAGTATGCTTACCCTGCGATTCGAATAATCGTACGGATGCTCGGGATCTCTCAACCGTCTGTCCCCGTATCCGCGCACTTCAAGAATTTGCTTTTTGCGCAGTCCCCCATCCTGCATGACCCTGCGGGCCGCGTTTGCACGGTCTGTACTGAGCTCCCAGTTCGTGTAGTCCTTCCGGACATACGGCCGCGCGTCTGTGTATCCTTCAATGATAATCTGGTTCGGCATCGATGAAAGTTCTTTCGCAATCATTCTCAGGAGACTGACCGTCTCGGGTTTCAGCTGCGCACTTCCCACGTCGAAGAAAAGTCCCTGCGCGTTTTCAATCAGCTCGATTCTCAGTCCTTCCTTCGACACCGTGATCTTGATCTGGTTTGTGAATTTCTTGAACTCCGGCGTCGACGCAATCATCTGTTCGAGCTTTTTCCCTTCCCTCTTGAGTGTCATCATTTCCGAAGACTGATGATCAACGGGAATCCCGACCTTGCTCATGCTCTGATTATGTACCGGGACCAGGCCGCCTGAAAGTGCACCGGAGTGTGTTTCCACGTTGAACGCTCCCGGATCCCTGAAATACTCCGCTACATATTCCTTGACCTGCTTGCTTTGCCCGATTATCCACAGGACTATGAAGAGGGCCATCATCGCCGTGACAAAATCGGCATAGGCCACCTTCCACGCCCCGCCGTGACCAGCGTGAAGTACTTTTTTCTTCTTGATTACGTTTATCAGAGGACGATCATCCATGGACATGGCTACGACTTGGCGCCTTTGAGTGCCTTCTCCATTTCCTGGAAAGTCGGCCTGTGATCCTGAAAGATCGTGCGGCGCGCGAACTCGACCGCAATAAGCGGTTGCATCCCTTTTGCGAAAGCGACCACGCCAGCTTTTATGGCTTCAAACATGCGCCCTTCCTCTTCGGCGGCAAGATCCACGTTCGTCGCGAGGGGCTGGACAAAACCGTAAGACAGGAGAATTCCGAGGAAGGTCCCGACGAGGGCCGCGGCGACTTTGTGACCGATTTCAGCGGGCGGACCGTCGATTGCCTGCATGGTTATTACGATTCCGAGGACTGCCGCTACGATCCCGAGTCCAGGCATCGTGTCTCCGATCTTTTGAAGAATCATCCCCGGCTTCGAGCCTTCCTGATGATGCGTCTCGATGTCTGCATCCATGAGTCCTTCCAGGTCGAACGGCTCTGCTCCACCTACGATCAGCAGTCTCATCGTGTCCGTGAGGAAATGAAGGACGTATTTATTGGATAGCATCACCGGATACTTCTTGAATATGTTGCTCTTTTCCGGGTTCTCGACATGTTGCTCCAGACCGATGACACCCTCCTTCTGGCCGACCTGGAACAGCTCGTACATGAGTTTCAGGAGATTAAGATAAAGAGCGCTGTTCATCTTGCTTCCCTTAAACGCTCCTGTGAGCCTCTTCAGGATCTTGCCCAGAAGCTTACCCGGCGCGGAAATCAGAAGTGCGCCGATTGAAGCACCGATGATTATAAGAAATTCAGCGTACTGAATAAGAACGAGAAAAGGGCCGCCCTCAATGGCAAAGCCGCCGAGAACCGCGACAATTACCACAGCTATGCCTACAATTACGAACAAAGTGCCCTCTCGAGTTATTATGGCTTCGACACTCCTTTTTTCGGAAGCTAATAGCGCAACTTTAGGGAAGAATGCCTCAAATTAATAATTCTTAAGCATTTCAGACGGCTTAAACTTGAATCGTATCGGTACGTTATATTTGTAAACGAACGGAGGTCGAAATGAGAAAAGCTGTCTTCCTGGTGGCGACGATACTCGTCATGGCGTTCGCACCGGCAAATACGAGAGCTCAGGATATTTCGTTCGGTGTTTTCTATTCATCGCTCGCCCCGTACGGCGAGTGGGCCAACACCGGAACGTACGGGATGTGCTGGCGGCCGGCCGGAATGCCTCCCGGCTGGGCTCCGTACAGTCAAGGACATTGGATCTGGACGGAATACGGCTGGACATGGGTTTCGGAATACAGGTGGGGATGGGCTCCCTTCCATTATGGCCGGTGGGTTGTTGATCCTGTTCTCGGCTGGGTGTGGGTGCCCGGATATGTGTGGGCGCCAGCCTGGGTTCAGTGGAGATGGGGAGACGGATACTGCGGATGGGCACCTCTCCCTCCCGGTTTTCACTTCCGCGTCGACGTAGTCGTCGGACCGGATGGCAGGGACTTCGGGGTGGGATTGAGAGGATGGAATTTCATCCGCGCGCAAGAGTTGGGAGGCGCGCGTTACAGGTTCGTCGGGAGATCTGAACTTCCACATGTCATGGTCAGGACTAGGAACATTACAAGATTACGGTTCACGCCTCAAGGAGTCTTTCAGGTCGGACTTCCCAAGAACCAGGTAGAGAGAGTTACACGCAGAAGAATCGGAACAGTCAATGTCATTCGTACAAATGACATCTCGAGAGAGCGCATCATCGGTAACAGCTTCCACATCTACTCACCTGCTCCTTACCGGCCGCGCGTGCGGGATGAACAGGAGGTGATTAGGAGAGAAAGGGCTTCCCAATCACCGGAGCGTATCCGGCGGGAAAAAGCCGGCCCTCCGAGAGTGCGCGAAGACCGGGGACGAGAGGAAGTGAGAAGAGAAGGCGAATCACGGCGCGTCGAACGAAGAAAGGATGCCGTCAAGCAGCGCAGGGATGCCCCGGCGAGTAGCCGCGAGAACCCGAAGCGAAACGAGTGACAGAAGGACCATAAAGACGACAACACACGCGTCAGACATCGCTGAACCGACCGTGTGAACATTGACATGCCCCGGTGCGAGCGGGGCTTTTTTTTGAATGCAACGGGCAGGACATACCTGTTTAGAAATTGTAAACGAGATGCGAATACTTGTAATCGAGGATGAGAAGAAGGTCGCGCGGTTCCTGAAACTGGGACTTGAAGCGGAAGACCACAAAGTCGACACCGTGTACGACGGAGAATCGGGAGAAAAGATGGCCCTCGGCCGCGAGTACGACGTGATAGTCCTCGACATCATGCTTCCCGGAAAGAACGGGATAGAGGTTCTCAAGTCGCTGCGCAGGAGCGGCAGGACGACGCCGGTACTCATACTTACCGCAAAGGGAACGCTGGAAGACAAAGTCGAAGGACTCGACGAAGGCGCGGATGACTACCTCGTTAAGCCTTTCGCGTTCGCAGAGTTCATCGCACGAGTGCGCTCGCTGGGCCGGAGGAGCTCCACCGATAAGTCGACGACTTTGAAGGTTGCGGACCTGGAACTGGATACTATCACCAGAAAGGCAAAGCGCGCCGGAAAGGAGATTGAACTCACAAACCGCGAATACGCCCTCCTCGAGTATTTCGTCCGGAATGCGGACCGCATTCTGACGCGCACTGTGATTTCAGAACATATATGGGAATACGATTTCGATACCGGGACAAACATTGTCGAAGTCTACGTTAACAAATTACGGAACAAGATCGATTCCGGTGCCGACCGCAAGCTGCTACACACCGTCCGGGGCGCCGGGTACATACTTAAGACCGAATGATGTTTAAATCGATAAGGCTGAAACTCACCGTCTGGTATTCGGTAGTCCTTCTCGCCGCGCTTGGTGCCTTCGGAATCGCCGCGTACCTCTACACCGGTGCGATGCTGTTCCAGAACCTGAACCTCTCTCTCAGGAACGAAACCGAATGGCTCAAGGACATCCTGGAAGGAAGGCTCGATATGGAACGGGGAAAATCGCGCAACCCCCGGAGCGATGTCTTTGGGCAGTCTGCCAGTGCTGACACCACCGGTTCAGGCGAAAGTCAGAGCGAATCAGCAGAAGATTACGATATCTGGAACAAGATTTACGAGCACTCGCTGTTAAACTCAAAGAAACAATTCGTCTACGTGCTGGACAGGCGCGGACGCGTGTTTTACAAATCATTCAATCTCATGCAGGACACGCTCCCCACCCCGCCGGGTCTTAAACCCTATTCGGTGATCGTCACGAAAGCGACTGTCGGTACGCAGAAGATCAGGCTTGCGGCATTGAATACGAAATACTACGAGATCCGGGTCGCCTACCCGGTCGAAGAAATAACCGACGTCCTTCAGAACCTTTTCTCTATCTTCCTGGTCCTGATACCGATCGTACTCGTGATATCGATTGTCGGGGGCTACTTCCTCGCAAAACAGTCGCTCAAACCGGTCGAAGCGATGACTCAAACAGCAAGAAAAATTACCGCGACAAATCTTCGCGAGAGAATCAGCGTCAACAATCCCGATGACGAAATGGGGAGACTCGCAGAGACATTGAACGACATGATAGGGAGGCTCGAGGCATCATTCGAGCAGGTGAGGCAGTTTTCTATGGACGCGTCTCACGAGCTCCGCACTCCGCTTACAATAATGCGGGGGGAAATCGAGCTTGCCCTCAGGGAACGCAAACCCACCGCTGTGTACAAAAGAACGCTGTCGAGCCTGCTCGAGGAAGTTTTGAGAATGACCGGCATAATAGAGGGACTTATCCTGCTGGCGAAAGCAGACAGCGGGACCGCAAAACTGGAGAGGAAGCCCACGCGGCTCGCTTCACTTGTCGGCGAAATCAAGGAGGACGCGGAAATACTTGCCGAGCGGAAGAAGATCGGCGTGTCAATTTCCAGGCTGGATGAGGCCACCGTCCTGGGCGACCCGGTCCGGCTCCGCCAGCTCATGCTCAATCTCGTGGATAATGCCATCAAATACACGCCCGAGGGAGGGAAAATCCGCCTCTCACTTGAGCGGTTGGGGGCGGATGCGCGGTTCATCGTGGAGGATACGGGGATAGGAATTCCTCCCGCCGATCTACGGAAGATATTCGATCGATTCTACAGGGTAGACAAGAGCCGGAGCAGGGCGCCGGACGGCCTCGGCCTCGGATTATCGATCTCGAAATGGGTGGCCGAGGCTCACGGCGGCAATCTTGTCGCAGAGAGCCGTGTAGGCTCGGGCAGCAGATTCACGGTGGTCCTACCGGTCGCTTCCGGCTCTTATAATTAATAATTATTAATCTCCGTTTCATTGCCTACCACACTCCCCGAAGCGTAAGTTAACTGAACACTAAATCAAAGGAGGTGAAGCACGATGAAGAAATTCGCGTTCATAATGGCTCTCGCTTCTCTGGTCGCCCTCGGCTCCGTCAGCGCGCAGGAGACGAAGAAACCGATGAAGAAAGAGACAAAGATGGAGATGTCCAAGAAGAAGACCCACAAGAAAATGACATCCCATAAAAAAAGCATGAAGATGGCTTCTCACAAGAAGAGCATGAAGATGGAAAAAAAGAATACATCTAAGAAATCCACCATGGCTCGTAACAAAAAGCAAAGCAAAAAGTGGTCAAAGAAGTCCCGTAAGAAACACGCTATGAAGTCGAAGACGATGATGAAGAAGAAGACGACGAAGCCGAATTCAACGAAGAAGAAGTAGAAGCTTCTTCTCGTTTATGCCCCAAGAGTGAAAAAGTCCGCCGGCGGCGGACTTTTTTTATATCTCGCGGTCGACCGCCGTCTGCGTCGCGGCAGTCAACCGGAGCAAACCTCAGTGCCTTCCCACTTCTGTAAGCTTGTAGGCATCAAGTATGTCGTTGAGCAGTTTCTCTTCGACGAGCTTCTTCTCCTGATGCACCGCGCGCACCGTCTTGTCGTGAGCAACCGCTTCCTTCACGACCTCCGCGGCCTTCAGGTATCCTATGTGCGGCGTGAGAGCGGTGACGATACTCACGCTCTTCTCTGCAAATCCCCTGCACATGGCCTCATCAGCTTCGATCCCGTCGACGCACTTCTCTCTCATCACCTGCATGGCGTTCCTGTATATTTCCAGCGCAAACGTGAGATTGAACCCGATCACCGGCATCATCACGTTGAGTTCGAGCTGCCCCGCCTGCGTTGCATATGCGACCGTCGTGTCGAGACCGATTACCTGATACGACACCATGTTCACCATCTCCAGAATGCTCGGGTTAACTTTACCCGGCATGATGGATGACCCGGGCTGTACAGCCGGAAGTTTCACTTCTGCGAAACCCGTTCGCGGACCGCTGCTGAGAAGCCGGAGATCATTTGCGATTCTCGTTATGTCCAGTGCAAGGTTGCGGATTGCGGCACTCAACGACACCGCACCTGCCATGCTCTGCATCGCCTCGAAATAATTCTTTGCCTGCTTGAAAGCTATGCCCGTTAGCTTCTCGAGCTGCCCGGGCATCATCTCCCTGTACTTCGGGTCGGCGTTCACGCCGGTTCCGACCGCCGTACCTCCTATGCCGATGTACGTCAGGTCTTCGCGGACTTTCTTTATCCTCTCGATATGGCCGTGAACGCACGCCGCATAACCCGAAAACTCCTGACCGAGCCGTATAGGTGTCGCGTCCTGGAGATGCGTTCTTCCCGATTTGATAATGTGATCGAACTCCTTCGCTTTCC
>JBJKPN010000085.1:0-27365 GCA_046706365.1 Candidatus Kryptoniota bacterium
CCCAGGCCGTTCCCGACCGCGATAATGGCATTTAAGGGTGCATATCCCAGTCCGGAATCGACGACGCTCCATGGTGCGTTAATGTCAAATGAAGCTCGGAAAACCCCCGAGGCGGCGACATCACCGAAAGATTGATGGATCGTCCCCTGGCCAACCACGAAGAGACTCGTGTCAATCGTGGCAATTCCCGAGACATGTTCTGCAGTCACGTAGGTCTGCGCCCTTGCAACCTGGAGTACGGCGAAGATAAAAAGGGTGGCCGCAGCCAGACACAGACATGACCTGTAAAAAAAAATGTGAACCATTGCTCCCTCCGCCTTTATGTGCTTCTTGATGCCTACTTCAATAAAATCATAGTCCAGGAAGTCATGAAATTAACCGCATGATCCGATGGAATGGACACCGCTCCCGACCTCAGAAACATCCGTTGGTCCCTGACGGTGATTCGAATGAGTTCCGCTTCTTCGGTAAAAGATTGCCGCCGGGTCATATTGTCCGGCAGCAGTCTTGGTTCCTTGTCCCTCAGGATTTCCGTGGGTCGCAGTACGGAATCCGGCCGATTGGCCGGAGAGATATCGAGCGAATTTGACAATTCCGAAAAAGAGTTTCCCCCTGTCGGAGCAGACTCGGTGACGTTTTCGTTCATGCTCCCTGTCGGCCCCCTGCTTTGAGACAAGAGTCCGACGGTAGTTGCAATTCGAAAGGTGAGGAAAAGTGAAAAGCACCGGAAGAACCGAGCACAAATATGGATTGCCTGTCGCTGAAGTCCACGAGCTTTAGTATCCCTGTCGATGTTGTACTGCTGTAATCAACTGAAGCCGTTTTCTCCGTCAGGCTTCAATAATCGAATCTGCTGTTGATTTCTCAAACGCCGGCAGAAAGCGCAGAGTTCCAATCGGGGACGGATGAGAATGTCAATTTTGCGGGAAATCGAGTCTTCAGTTCAGGACTTCGTATTGCAGTAAGTGTCCATCTTTGGACCAAGAATCGTTCAATTGCCGTTCACGGCTGTCGTTCGGGTCGAGTAATGCGCCTGTGCGAGGTGTTTGGAATTTGCGCTTATCAGCCTAAATTGATTCACGAACAAGTATAGGCTCGTTATCAAGGAAGGTTTGAATTGTCATACCAAGCAGATGTGAGAAGCGTTGAAAAGCTGACCCGACTCATCGACGCATGCCGGTATAATTTGTATTCATTCGACGAGAATTTGATCAGGCGGGCCTTCGAGTTCAGCTGGAATGCGCATGTCAAGGGTAAGCCGCGTGCATCTGGCGAGCCGTATTTCTCCCATCCGTATGAAGTAGCGCTCGTGGTCGCCAAGGAGATTCCGCTCGACGACGTCTCGGTGGCGGCGGCACTGTTGCACGACGTTGTCGAGGATACGGCCTATGACCTGAAGGCTATCCGTGCTGAATTCGGCAACGGAATTGCAGATATAGTAGACGGCGTCACGAAAATCTCGGGTGCGGTCGAGAGCCATGAGATCACCCGCGCCGAGAACTACCGCAAGATGCTTCTCTCGATGGCGAAAGACGTCCGCGTCATTCTGGTAAAGTTCGCCGACCGGCTCCACAACATGAGGACACTTGGTTTCCTGTCGCCTGAAAAGCAGAAGCGCATATCGAAGGAGACGCTCGAGATATATGCTCCGCTTGCACACAGGTTCGGACTCGCCAAAGTGAAGTGGGAGTTCGAAGATCTGGCATTCAAGCATCTGAACGCCTCGGATTACGAATACATATCGAGGAAGCTCAACGCGAAGCGCCGCGAGAGGGAAGCGTACGTCAGAAAATTCATTCAACCGATCAAGGAGCGCCTCTCTGCCGATGAGTACAGGTTTGAGATCACCGGCCGGCCGAAACATATATACAGCATTTACAACAAGATGGTGAAGCGCGGAAAGCCGATAGAGGAAATCTACGACCTCTTTGCGGTTCGCGTCATACTCGATACCCCGGAGAAGAACGACTGTTTTTCCGTATACGGAATCGTGTCCGAGATCTACACACCGGTGCCGGAGCGGTTCAAGGACTATATTTCCGTCCCGAAGCAAAACGGCTATCAGTCCATACATACGACCGTCGTCGGACCGGAGGGTAAAATGGTCGAGGTGCAAATCAGGACGAGACAGATGGACGAGGTAGCCGATCACGGAGTCGCGGCGCACTGGAAATACAAGGAAGGCGTGAAGGACTCCGACAGGAAACTGGAAGAGTGGCTGCTCTGGGTGCGGGAGATACTCGAGCAGCCCGCCGTATCGAGCGGCGAGGAAGCTGCTGCGAGCTTCCTCGAGGGGTTCAAGCTGGATTTGTACCAGGACGAGATCTACGTCTTCACACCGAAGGGTGAGCTGCAGATTCTTCCCAAAGGCTCCACTCCGGTGGACTTCGCTTTCGAAATACATTCTCAGATAGGATCCCATTGTGTCGGCGCCAAAGTCAACGGCAGAATCGTTCCCCTGAATTCGAAGCTCAACAGCGGAGATCAGATCGAGATAATAACTTCGTCGAACCCGAATGTGAACCCGGATTGGGAGAAATTTGTCGTTTCCAGGAAGGCCAAAGCCCACATCAGGCGCTGGATCAACGAGGAAGCCAGGAAGAAATCTGCGGAGGGGGAAGAGACATGGGCGAAGCGGCTCAAGAAACACAAGTTCACCCTGTCGGATGAAGAGTTCACGAAATTGCTGCGCGATCTCAAATATGACAACGCACAGAAGTTCTACGCGGCCATCGCAGATGAGGAGGTCGATCCGGACAGGATCATAACCCGACTTACGCAGCAGAAGTTGTCGCACCCGGTCGGTGAAACAAGCAAGCCGGCCCACACATTCGTCGAGATAGCTCGGAATGCGTCCGAAGGAATAATAGTGGACGGCTCCAGGACCGAGTGGAAGATTTCTTATGCGAAGTGCTGCAACCCGATTCCGGGCGACGACATTGTCGGCTTCGTGACTATGGGGGAAGGAATAAAAGTCCACAGGAGAAGCTGCCCGAACCTCAGCAGGATGGCGGGATCGGTGAAGGAGAGGATAATCGAAGCGAGCTGGCCCGGCGAGAACAGCGGACTCTTCGTAGCCGGGGTTTCCGTTTCGGGAATGGACCGCCCGGGAATCCTGACGGAGCTTACTCATGCGATCTCGAATTATCAGAACACAAACATTCGCAGTGTTTCCGCCGAGGTGCGAAACGCCGTGTTCGAAAGCCTGATCATTCTATATGTAAAAGACAAGGAGCACCTGGAACGGTTGATCGAAAAGATGAAGAAGATCGAAGGCGTCACACGCGTGGACAGGATACAGGGCCAGAGTGTCTGACGCGGGACGTGTTCTGGGCATCGATTTCGGCATGAAAAGGGTCGGGATCGCAGTGAGCGACCCGATGGGAATCATCGCGCAGGGCATCGATACGCTGAGCAACGATTCTTCCCTGGTCGGCAAAATTATCGACATCGTCGCGAAAATGTCAGTCTCAAAAATTGTCGTCGGCAAGCCGCTCAAGCTCAGCGGCAAAGAGGGAGATTCTGCGATGGAAGCGTCTAAATTTGCCGGTAAGCTCAGGGAACGCCTTTCGAAGGAAAGGCGCGGCGAAATTGAAGTCGTCGAGTGGGATGAACGCTTCACCACGACAATTGCCCAGAGAACTCAGATCGAACTCGGCCTGAAAAAGAAGGATCGACAGAAGAAAGGCAACCTCGACCGGGTGGCCTCCCAGCTCATACTGCAGAGCTATCTCGATTCTCACCCGAGAAACGCCGGTTCCTTATAAGAGAGACCAATCAGGTGAAGTCCGGGAATCACAGGCTGGGAAGAGCGATCCTTATGGCGGCGCTCGTTTTTCTGTTCGTTGAAATTGTGTTGCTTCCGTTTCCCTGGACGGTAGCTGGACTGAGGACTCACAACCCCGACGTAACGGCGGTTATGAAAGAGAGAATCAGCCAGGCGAGATCGAAGCACGTAGCCTATAATATTATCCGTACGTACGTTCCGCTTTCTAGGATATCGCCCGCTGTGGTGCATGCGGTGGTCGTAGGCGAGGACGGAACGTTTTACGAAAACGACGGCGTCGACTGGTATGAAGTGCAGCAGTCATTCGAGAAGGATTGGAAGGACAAACGAATAGTGCGAGGATCGAGCACCATCACGATGCAGCTTGCGAAGAACCTCTGGTTTTCTACGAGCCGGGACCCGCTAACCAAGCTGAACGAAGTGCTGGCAGCTTTCATGCTCAATCACTATTTGACGAAGAACAGGATAATGGAGCTCTACCTGAACTACATCGAATTCGGCCGCGGGATATTCGGGGTTGAAGCGGCAAGCCGGATCTATTTCAACGAAAGCGCGTCGCAGCTCACGCGCGAACAGGCCGCCCGGCTGGAGGCGATTGTCCCAAACCCGCTCAGGTATTCGCCCTATTCATCCTCCCGCTTCGTCTCCTTCCGGACAAGCATAATCCTGACAAGGATGGAGGCCAGGGGATGGTGACCCCGATTTCGGATATGAGAAACTGTTGCAGGTCCTCTCTGGCAACCGAGCTGCAGAGCCTTTTACTTGGGGTACTTCAAGAGAACTTCGAAACCCGGGATTGATGCGTATGGACGTTGCAGAGCTTAAAGAGCTGATTTCGGAAGGCGAGAATTTCAAGATTGAATTCAAGCGCCAGTTCAGCTCGATCGAGAAGATCGCGAAGGAGCTGATAGCCTTTGCCAACACAAAAGGCGGCATGATTCTCTTCGGAGTCGACGACGACGGAACGATCTACGGGGTGGAAAGCGAGAAGTCCGAGATCGATCTGATCTACGAGGCATCGCGCGAATATTGCGAGCCGCCCATCGATCCCATCGTACAGGTAATAGAGCTCAACAGGAAGGATGTCGTCGTCGCCATAGTGGAGGAGAGCAGGACGAAGCCCCACCGGCTTCAGGACTACAAGACCACGCTTTCCCGAGACGCGAAAGTGTACATACGGATTAACGACAAAAGCGTTATAGCGAGCAGGGAGGTTGTCAAGATCCTTGAAGGCGAAAGCCCGGAAAGCGAGCCCCTATCTATCATCATCGGGGAAAACGAGCGCATGCTGTTCAAATACCTCGAGGAACACGAACGTATAACCGTGAAGGAATATTCGAAGCTCGTCAACATAAGCGAACGAAGAGCGTCAAGGATCCTCGTTAACCTCGTCAGGGCGGGGGTTATCAGGATACACACTTTAGAACGGTTCGAGTTTTTTACGTCGGCCTTTTAAGAAGTTCAAAATTCAGAAGTCAAAGTTCAAAAAGGAGAGGATAGAGGAGTTCATCTGTGACTTCTGAATTTTTCCTTTTGACCTTCTTCGAGGAACGCCTCGAACAGCCTGTAAACCGCCACCCCGTATGCAACCGCCACATTCAGCGAGTGTTTGACTCCGAGCATCGGAATATCCACCGCCAGGTCGGCAGCCTCTATGACGTCTTTGGTAATCCCGCCGATTTCATTTCCCACCGCGATGCAGACCGGAAAGGCCGTTACATCCAGCTCCCATATCGGAATGCTCTCCCGCGTCTGCTCCAGGACGACCAGCTTTATTCCCTGAGCTTTGATCTCATCCACAGCTTCAATCGGCTTTCTATGGTAAGACCAGGGCACGCTCTCCACCGCTCCGAGTGCGGTCTTCGAAATTTCGGGGCGGGGCGGGTACGGAGTGAACCCGGTGAGGTAGAGTTTGGAAAGGAGGACAGCGTCCGATGTCCTGAAAATGGAACCGACATTATACAGACTTCGTACATTCTCCAGAAAGCCGTAAATGGGTGTTCTGGGG
Organism: Candidatus Kryptoniota bacterium; assembly: GCA_046706365.1. GTDB lineage: Bacteria > Bacteroidota > Ignavibacteria > Kryptoniales > JAKASW01 > JAKASW01. The sequence continues at coordinate 5,796 of JBJKPN010000085.1, forward strand.
ACTGAGATTGCCTGTTCCGCAGTGAGCCTGCTGGCGGAGATTTCGGATGTCGTGAGTTTATGCATCGGCGGTTTCGCGGTGCTTCGATTTCGCAAACCACGTTTTGTAGAACACGGCCTCCAGCAGCGTCAGAAGGATCAGCGAGAGCGAATCGCTGTTCAGGATTGCACTCAGCCCTTTTTGCCCGAAGATCAGTCGGACAATGAAGGACGAAAATGTCCAGCCGGCCGTGAAAACTATCGCAGCAAAGATGAGAGCCAGGAATGCTTCTCCCAGAGTCTCTTCATAATACCTTTTCGAGAAGAGATACACGCCGCCGACTATGTGTATCCAGAAAATAAAGACGGGAATCATACCCGATTAAAATCTCATTCGGGAATCTGAAAATCAAGTACGGGTTACACATACGCAAGAGACCAATTGAGAGACCGGCCCGCTTATGGTGCCGTCGCCGTGCACATGATGGCATTTGATAGTAAGAGGAACGATGGCGGCAACTGCTGGGCGCGGCACCGGTCTTTACTATCTGTGTCACGCGATTCACTTCACGCTTTGCCGGTAAAGAAGCGGTACGGAAATCCCCCTCTTTGTAAAATCTACGTCCCAAAGATATATTCTTATGCAAATTAACAAGGAGACTTAGTTCTGAAAGTAATAATTCCAGGGTCAACATCGAATCTGGGTCCGGGTTTCGATACTCTCGGACTCGCAGTAAACAGATATTTAATCATAGATGCAACCCCGTCGTCTGATTTTTCGATCGAGGTTACGGGTGAAGGTGCGGACGAAATCCCGCGGGACGAGAGCAATCTTGTTGCGGTCGGAATAAAAGCGGTTCTCGGTCGTCTTCCGGAATTTCGGGTGAAAATGCTCAACGGCATACCGTCCTGCGGTGGATTCGGCGCCAGCGGCGCCGCCATCGTGGGGGGATTGCTTCTCGGAAATGAGATCGCCGCCGACAAGCGAACTCCGGACGAGATCTACAACCTTGCGGTGAAGATCGAGGGGCACCCCGACAATGTAAGCGCCGCGCTATACGGCGGACTGGTCGTAAATGCGCGGGGAACCGACGGCAATTACTCGCGAATCAAAATAGCCGTCGACGGCAAACTCAGATTTGTCGCTGTTCTCCCCGACTCGAGGGTCCATACTGAAGCCGCACGAAAGCTTCTTCCCGCGCAGGTGGGCCTGGATGACGCGGTATCCAACGTTCAGCATAGTTCGCTGCTGGTTGCCGCGATCGCGTCGGGGAATTATGAAATTATACGTCAGGCAGTCCACGACGAGCTCCATCAAAAATACAGGAAAAAGTTGATTCCTCATTACGACGAGTTCTCGGATGCGGCCGTGAAGAACGGCGCCCTGGCGTATGCAGTCAGCGGAGCCGGGAGCAGCTGCATCGCCTTCTGCCTCGACAATCACAAGAATGTGCACAAGGCTTTTGAGGACCTGATAGGCGAACTTCGGCTCAACTGGCGGGCGGAAATTCTGGAGCCGGTTAATAAAGGCGCCGAGGTTTTCACAGACTGAACTTAACCTCAGCTTACTAGATATGGCCACAATTGCTATAGTGGGGAGACCCAACGTCGGGAAGTCGACGCTCTTTAACCGCCTCATCGGCGGCCGGCGCGCGATCGTGGACGACAAACCTGGGATTACCCGCGACAGGATCTACGGGGCGTTTGAATGGCAGGGGAGACAATTCACCGTTATCGACACAGGCGGGTTTGTCCCCGATTCCCAGGATGTCTTTGAGCGCGCCATCAGAGAACAGGCACAGTACGCGGTCGATGAAGCGGACGCGATCGTGCTTGCCGTGGACGGTTCGGGCGGATTACATCCGATAGACAAGGAGCTTGCCCAGATACTCCGCAAGAGGAGCAAGAAGGTCCTTCTTGTCGTCAACAAAATCGACGATGCCAAGCATGAGAAGAACATAGGTCAGTTCTTCGAGCTCGGTTTCGAAAAGGTTCTGGGAATATCCGCCCAGCTTGGACGGAGCATCGGAGATTTTCTGGATGAGGTGGTTTCGCTCGTGCCCGCCGATGAGGCCGTCGAAGAGTACCCGGGAATGAAGCGAGTGGCAATCGTGGGAAAGCCGAATGTCGGAAAATCTTCATTTGTGAATTTGCTGCTCGGGGAAAATCGCTCGATTGTGACGGACATTCCAGGAACTACGAGAGACTCAATTGACACTCTGCTCAAGTTTCAGGGCGAGGATATAATTCTCATAGATACCGCAGGCCTGAGGAGGAAAAGCCGGATAAAGGAGTCGGTGGAGTTCTTCAGTGCACTCCGAACTTTCCAGGCGGTCGAGCGCTGCGATACGGCGATTGTTTTGTTCGATGCTTCCATCGGGGTAGAGAAGCAGGACCTTCAGGTGGTCGAATACACGATCGAGCAGGGGAAACCCGTGATAATCGGCGTAAACAAGTGGGATCTCGTGGACAAGAATGAAGTCAGCGCGAAGGACTACGAGGATGCCATCAAGAAAAGGCTGAGGATGTACGATTTCGTGCCGGTCCTTTTCGTATCCGTGCTGAAGAACCAGCGCATTCAGAAACTCCTTTCAAAGTCGCTGGAGACTCTCGAAACCTCGAAGTCGAAAATAAAGACCAGCGAGCTTAACGACTATTTGCTCCCCGTGATCGAACATACTCCTCCGTTCTCCAAAACGGGGAAGGAGATCAGGATAAAATATATTACCCAGGTAGACAGCAAGATGCCGACCTTTGCGATGTTCACGAACCTGCCGGAGGAGGTGTCGGGCACTTATAAGAGATTTCTGGAGAACAAGTTCCGCGAAAAATTCGGATTCGCGGGTGTCCCGATCAGGTTCGTATTCCGACAGAAGTAGCAGGGCAGACCGCCTGCGGTCGCTAAACCGGAGGTACGCATAGCATGCTCGAACTAATTTCGTTGACCAAAAAGTTCGGATCTTTCACGGCCGTGGACAACCTGTCCCTGACGGTAGGGTCGGGCGATATCTACGGCTTCCTCGGGCCTAACGGAGCAGGCAAAACCACCACCATAAAGATGATTGCCACACTGTTGAAGCCTTCCTCAGGACACGTGAAAATAAACGGACTCGATGCGCACGGCGCGCCCGATTCCGCCAAGAAGTTCCTCTCTTACGTGCCCGACCAGCCCTTTCTTTACGACAAGTTGACCGGAAGAGAGTTCCTGCTTTTCGTGGCAGGGATTTACATGATGGATGAGCGTAAATCCGGGGAAGCGATCGAAGAGGTCTCCGAGGTTTTTGAAGTCAGGCCGTGGCTCAACAAGCGCATAGAGGACTACTCCCAGGGTATGCGTCAGCGGCTCGTGCTTGCAGCTGCAATGGTCCACAGTCCGAGACTCCTCGTAATAGACGAACCGATGGTGGGGCTCGACCCGAAAGGGGCAGAGACATTCAAGGCCCAGGTCAAGCTTGCCGCCAGGAACGGGGCGGCCGTCTTCATGACCACACACCAGCTTTCGCTTGCCTGGGAAATCTGTAACCGCGTCGGGATAATAAATTCTGGGCGGCTGGTGTTCGATAGTCCGATGGCTTCTTTTTCCGGCGACGGCCTCGATGCTCTCGAAAGAAAATACATCGAATGCACTTCATGAATCGGACCTGAACCTCTGCGCCATGATTAAGCAGCTCGTCAAGACGAAAGTCCGCCTCCTTTATCTTGAGGGCGGTGAGAGAATGAGCCGTCATCTTGCACGGTCGCTCTTCTCGTTCCTGACTTTCTCCCTTTTTGCCTATCTCACATATGTGGTCGTCAGGTCCTCGGCTTCATACCTGATTCTCAATGCGAAAGTCGGATTGTTCGTCTTTCACAGGCTCCTCGCCCTGGCGTTTTTCGTTTTCTTCACCATCATCAGCATTGCGAACATACTTGTCGCTTTTGTGACTGTCTTCAGGAACACCGAGGCTGAGTTTCTGCATACACTCCCGATAAGCCCCGTCGAGGTATTCCTCTCCCGGTTCCTTGATTCCTTCCTTTACAGTTCAGCGCTCATGCTTATCCTGGTCCTTGCTGCTCTTGCGGGCTATGCGGCATTTTTCAAGGAACCGGTGACCGCTGCGGTAGGCTTTCTATTTTCCGTGCTTCCGATGATCCTATCAGCGGCCTGTATCGGCGTCATAATTCTTCTTCTCGTCCTCAGGCTATCGAGAGAGGTATCGTTCAAGACGGCAGTCGTAGTCCTGTCCCTTCTCTATGCCGGAGGCACGTATATTTACGTCCGGCTCAACAATCCCTTCAGACTCTTCGCTGAGGTCATGAAGTACTTCCCGCACATCGATCAGTACCTTGGGAACCTCGATCCAAGGATGGACTACCTGTTCCCGAGTTTTTGGTCGGCGAATTTCTTTTATTTTGCAACAACAGACAACACCGCGGGTGCAATTCTATCGGCCCTCATAGTCTGCCTGGTTGCAGTAATACTCTTCATGGTAATGATGCGTCTCGCCGACAGGTACTACCAGGAAGCATACTGGATCGCCAGTCACAAACTATTTGAAAAGAAGATTGCAGGGAGCGGAGAAACAAACGTCTGGCCGGCGAAAACTCCCCGGCGTCCGATCTCACTTCTGAAGAGAGACCTTCTTATGTTCGTACGGGAACCGAGCCAGACATTTCATTTCGCCGTCATGATCATCCTGATAGGGATATTCCTTGCAAATCTATTCGCTATGAAAATATTTCTGCCTGACACCTTCGTCGTCTCTTCAGCCTTTACATTGATCTTTGCTTTCAACAGCTTTCTCATCGTTTCTCTCGCCGTGAGGTTTATCTATCCGATGGTGAGCCTCGAGGGAGAAAGTGTGTGGCTTCTGCGTGCGTCCCCTGTCAGTCCGGGGAAGGTGTTATACTCGAAACTGTTGCCTGGGATAATCTTGCTTTCCGCCATCGGGATGATGCTGGGATATGCGGCACCTGCGCCGTTCAGACGCTTCCACGGTTTGGTACCGGCGAGCGTGATTTACGGGCTTGCGAGCGGACTGATCTTTCCGTCTATCGCGATGATGTTCGGGGGAGCCTTTGTGGACTTCAGGGAGAAGAGCCCGGTTCGCATCGCCTCTTCGCATGGCGCAACGGTGTCCCTTTTGATTTCTATCGGTGTCATGATAATCCTTAGCTCCGTTGTGTTCAGTCAGGCTTTCAAGTACTTCTCGTTTCAGGGAGAACGCGCGTTCGATCTTTCGGCGGCATGGGTGTTGGGGGTGATTGGGGTGGTCTGTTTCTTCCTGGCGCGATTTTTCGGCGGAAAAGCGCTGAGGATGGATCTTTAGTCGGGCCTTTCATCTCCCGAATCAAAGCAGCAGAGACACGGAGTCTAATCTTCCGTGCCTCCGCGGCTATACGTTCATGTACCAGGGCGGTCTCTTACCACTTCCTCATGATCTCACCGAAGCATTCCAGGCCGCTTGCGAGGACAGAGCCGTAACCATGCCCCGGTCTCGTCCATGCGCCGGCCAAATAGAGGTTCTTCACAGGTGTCTCATGTCCCAACCTGCTCTGACCGGAGTTGTCGACTGTCTGGTCCCAGCCGTAAATGGCTCCGCGGTAGTTGCTGGTATACCTGACATTTGTCAGGGGCGTGCCGATCTCCTTTATCTCTATCGCGTCGGCCAGTCCCGGAAGGAGTGTTTGTTCGACCTTCTCGATGAGAATATCGGCGATCCGTTCTTTCTCTTTCCTGTACGCGGTCTTGTTCCCGCTGAAGTAGTCGGACTCGAAAGGTTTCCAATGATCGTAACCCTGGATGGATATTATATTCAGTGTGTTCTTGCCCGACGGCGAATAACCTCTATAGATGTTGTCGTAGAGAGTGATTGCATAGCCGGGGTTACTCGTGTCGGTTTTCTGTGCTGCTTCATAGTCGGTTTCCATATCGTAACCGGAATTGTAGAATATCTCCGAGTCTTCAATTCCGGATTCTCCGACGAGGTCCTTCTTGAGTCCAAGGAAGATCTGGAAGGATGACAGGCTCACGCTGTAGCCGTCCAGCCGTGCCAGGTAATCTTTGAGGTAGCTCTCTTCGTTCATCATCTTTCTGATGGTATCGTAAGGATTGGAATTCGAAATTACGACCCTTGAAGTGAATTCCCTGCCGGAGTCTGTCCTCACACCGTAGGCGGTGTGATCCCTGACGAGGATCCGGTCGACGCGGGAATTCAACACCACCTTTCCGCCATGCCTTTCGATGAAACCCACGAGAGAGTCGCTGATCTTCTGAGATCTTCCCTTCGGGTAGTAACCTCCTGCCGTCAGATAACCGATTGCCGGAAGTGCATAATAAAAGCTGACGATCCTTGAAGGCGGGAGGCCGTAGTACCCCCATTGTGCGGACACGATGGCACGCAGCTTTTCATCCTTCAATCTGGCATCGAGCATGTCCTTCCATGTCTTGTTGTGAAGCTTGAATAGAAGTGGGAAGTCCTCGGCAAAGTGGTTCATGTCGATCTTTCCCGCGGCAGCGGACAGTCTCGCGATTTCACCGGCCAATCCCTGCATGTCTCCGAAAATCCCTTCGACGCCTTCCTTCTCTTCCGGGAAATAGCCTTTGAGCATGCCGATGTACTTATCGAGATCTCTCTGTGGAACCCGGATGTCATAACCGGGATAGATTACCCGGTAGAGACTGGGATGCGGCACGAACTCCACGTCCTTTATCTCGGGGAAACCGGGAATGAGATTGTGGAGCCCGTTTCTTTCCCCGACTCCCGTGGAATGGAGTGAGACGTCGAAGACGAAGCCGCCGGGTCTGGAGAAGGCGGTCGCGTAGCCGCCCGGCTTGTCGTGCTGCTCAAGGACGAGCGTCCTGAATCCCTGCCTTGCGAAACCTGCAGCACAGCTCAGCCCGCCGAGTCCCGAGCCGATAATTATGGCATCGTACTCGTTGTCGTTCGTGAATGCCCTGACACCTCTCGGAAGCGAGCTCCAATCGATTGCAAGCATTGAAACCCCGCCGAGGACGTACTTCAGGAAATCTCTTCTTTCAATAACCTTGCTGCCCATTGTTATTCCTCCTGATTTGTCTTTGAGGATTACCTGACACATCAAATACCGGGTCACGGCTCCGGGATGGAACACGGCTATCTTTTTTGTCCGGAGTCGCGGTTTCCGGAATTGACAGAAAAGTCGTCTAACGTATCAAGCCGAAGGTGCGGATTGAGGTTTTGAATGGTGTGGGGCTTCAGAATCGCTCGCGGCTTCGTGGAATGGAGCAACTCGGTTCAGTCTAATATGCGACGACAAGTTTAGCAAGCTAAGCAATCGGAGTTCCTCCCGACAAGGCAGGCATCGGTATCCGGCGTCATTCCCGGACGGCCAGGATAGCTTGCCGTGATTATCGATCTTTCTTCCCTGGCGGAACACGATTGCGGGGAATTGCGATCGGTGAAACATTGTTTTTGTCTATGCTGCCGTTTGAAGATTCGAATACCGGCAGTTATGAAGTAGATTGGAACTCACAAAGTACGAGGCAGGCATGGCAAAGCAACAATCAAAACGAAAGAAGAGGTTATCTCCGTCAAGGATACTGGAATCCATTTACTCATTTCGTGGTGCACGCGTACTCCTGACCGCTTTCGAACTCGAGTTGTTCACCGCCCTCGGTGATAACGCGAGGACCTCCACCGAAGTGGCGCGCAAGATCAGGACGAATCCTCGCGCGACGGACAGGCTCATGGACGCGTTATGCGCGATGGAGTTCCTGTCAAAGAAGCGTGGGCGATTTGCCAACACACCGGTGACTTCGCGTTATCTGGTGAAGGGAAAGCCGGACTACATGGGAGGACTGATGCACCAGGTCAGCCTCTGGAAGACATGGAGCACGCTTACCGAAACGGTAAGGACGGGGACCGCAGTGCTCGGGAGAGACTCGGTGAACAACAGGGGTGTGGACTGGCTCGCCGCGTTCATCGAAGCTATGCACATGCGGGCCCGAAACCAGGCACCGGCCCTCGTGAAGCTCCTCGATCTTGGTGGCGTGAACCGTGTACTCGATGTCGGCGGCGGCTCAGGAATATTTTCCATGGCGATCGTCGGTGCGAAGGAAGGAATCCGGTCGGTTGTCTTCGATCTTCCCAATGTCGTCGGACTCACGCGGAAGTATATCGAGTCGGAACATCTCGAAGACGTCATAACGACCGCGGAAGGAGACTATACTACCGACCCTCTCGGGAGCGGATTTGATATGGTATTTCTTTCGGCAATTATACACAGCAACTCTCCGCAAACCATCAGGCGGCTGTTCAAAAAGGCTTCCGATGCGCTGAACAGAGGCGGTCAGCTTGTGGTGTCGGATTACATCATGAACGACGATCGAACGTCGCCGGCCGCGGGTGCATTGTTCTCGCTCAATATGCTCGTGGGAACTGCAGACGGCGATACTTACACTGAATCCGAAATACGATCATGGATGGGGAAAGCCGGTTTCGGGAAGATCAAAAGACAGGAAACCCCCTTCGGCACCGACCTGATGATCGGAATAAAGGGTTAACTACTTCGCTGCAATTCTTTCCGCGGCAGGATTGATCTGAACACGCCGAGCTGTCCTACACTACACGCTCTGCGGGTCGACCTTCTCATCCCCTTCCTCATCGATGCCGGGGAAGTATTCCGGGTACAACTTCTTCGCGCAGTCGGGGCAGATTCCGTGAGAGAATTCCGCCCCGGAGTGGCTTTGTATGTACTGCTCAACCTGTTCCCAGTAGCCTTTGTCGTCGCGAACCTTCTTGCAGTTCGAGCAGATCGGGATAAGCCCGCCAAGAGTCTTTATGCTGGCCTGCGCCTCCAAAATCTCGCGGGTTCTCTGTTCGACCTTTGCTTCCAGGCCGATATTCAATTCTTCATATGCCTTATGGAAATCGACAAACCTGTCCAGCAATGCATACGCCATTGCGAGTACCATGAAGAAGAATGGGTATTCGCTGAGGTATATGAAAGAGTAAACCTGCATAGCAACCATCGAATCGCTTGCCGCAGCGAGGAAGTAGGTGAGAGCGCAGAAGATGAAAACGAGGAGAATCTTCTTTTTAGTCTTTCGGTAATGCCTGATGAAGAGGAAGATCATGTACATGTACGTCATTATCGCCGTGACTATGCCGATCCGGTACACGATTCCGACAGACGACTCGTAGTACGTGATCTTCAGCAGGTTGAAGAAGTGTACTTCCTTGATCGCGGGCGTGGACGTAGAGAGAGTCAGGCCTGGGCCTGCGACGAGAGTAACTACAAGAAAGGTCACGAACCAGACGACGGCAACTCTGAGTATTCTCCAGTCTTTCTGTTCGGTGAATATGTAAGTGAACCAGAGGGAGGAAATCATGATAGCGGCGACGGAGTTGAGCTGAATCTTCTGCCACACGATCCCCACGGCGAGCGAGTTGGCGTTGTAGAGTCCTGCGCTTGTTACATCGTAAAGACCAACGCTGAGACAGAATAGAGCGAAAGGGAGATGTTCCCTGATTTGCGGTCTCTTAACATAAAAGGACAAATAGTAAGCACCGATGTACAGGTTTATTGATGCCATTATGACGCAAGGAATAGAAAGTGTGTGCATACCTTCTCCCTGTAATATGTCCGGCACGGGAGCTCCTGCGGCATGCAGGGGTGCGCGTGCGGAACTCCGCTGAACAGAAATCAGAGTTAGTCATTCAAATCGAGAATCCTGAACCATCGTTCCTAGTGACGTTCTTCCATTTAATGCACGTCAGGCAGCCGGGACGACGATGAACGAGCATATCGTCGCGCTACATGATCGTTGCTGAATTGCTCTGCTCAAAGAACCAGGGCTACTTGCGAAGCACATTTCACAACTGGTAATCTCCTGAAACCCGACCCACTCAAACTAACCGGTACTAAGACAAGCTTCCTGACAGCAAACCGTCCTATTCTATATCCTGTCTTGCGAGAAAACTACGGTTCCATGCCGTTTTTGCCGCCACGGACTTCCATTTTGTCGTATTTCTGCGTTTTGTAAATAATCGTCGATGCCATGTAGCTTACGACAAATATCCCGATAATCAAATATCCCAATGTCCCGAAATCCCCGCTTAATCTGTCCACATAGTTCCAGAACCATCCCTTCAGCTCCAGCTTGCTTCCGATGACGCTGAACATCTCAATTCCGCCGACAAGGAGGGCGACAAGGACGGAGACGAAGGTTATTGTGACATTGTAGTAAAGCTTCCTCAGCGGCTTGACAAAAGCCCAACCGTAAGCGGCAAGCATCAGAACTCCGTCTGTCGTATCGATGAGCGACATGCCTGCGGTGAAGATCGCGGGAAAGAGAAGTATGGACCATACCGGCAGTCCCTTCGTCGCCTCCGCCGCCGTTATGCCGAGTATACCGATCTCCGTTGCGGTGTCGAAGCCGAGGCCGAACAGGAAGCCGAGCGGGTACATGTGCCAGCTCTTTCTGATCAGTTGGTAGGCGGGGCGAAAGAACCGCCCAACGAGCCCTCGCTTTTCGAGCAGCTCGTTAATCGACTCCTCGTCGTAACGCCCGCCGCGCTTGACGGTCCTGAACGTGCCGTAGACATCCCGAAGGACGATCATGTTTGCAAATGCAATGGCAAAGAGGAACGCCGCGGACACTGAAGTGCCGATGACACCGCCGATGGCACGCAGTCCCGGAAAGTCCTTTTGAACAGCGGCGGCGGCCAACGCTATGGCCACCGAGGCAAGGAAAACGACGGTCGAATGTCCGAGTGAAAAGAAGAATCCGACCGACACTGGGCGTTTGTTGTCCTGCATCAGTTTCCTTGTGACGTTGTCAATGGCCGCGATGTGATCCGCGTCGACCGCGTGTCTTAATCCGAACGTGTAAGCGATGACGCATGTGCCGATGAGGAGAGGGAAACCGTGGAAGGTTGAAAGAGCCGCAACCCATACTGCGATATTCACGGCGATCAGAAGGAAATATATGCCCGCAATCTTGCGGCGGACATTTGCGGGATTATCGTCGAATACTTTGAAGAATCGTTTCATCGTTTTCTCAGGCACCCCCATACTACCTTCATGCCGGGGACTTCCTCAACATTATCGCCATCAGGAAGGGAAGATACAAGAGAGGCGGTCAAACGATCGTTGCATCTAAAGGAATTGAATGCAGAGATAAAGCACGAGATTGATGGCAGTCCCGCGAATCGGTGCTCGCGGGACTGTTGTGTGGATTCCCACATTACCTGCTTATGTGCCAGCTTACTATTTTCCATCGTCCGTCGCTTTCCTTGAAGAAAACGATTGTGTGGAATTGTTTCGTTTTTTCAGGCGAATCATCGATGAGCGTCAGGTAAGCCGAGGTTCGATCGGGTGAAAAAGAGAGATGCTCAAATTCCATTCTGACTCCCTTACCTTCGATCACTTTACAATTTTTGAATTCACCTTTCATCGCGGCTATTAAGCTCTCGAAACTTGTGTCGTCTATGACGTAGGCATCGGGAGCGATACAGGTCTTGGCTTCTTCGAGATTTTGACCTTCAAGGATATCCCTGACCAGCGTCACCAGTTTCACGTTAACCCCCGCACTTTTGTCCGTGTTCCGGCTTTGGCAGATGGATTGCTGAGCGAGAAGCAGAATTACGCCCAGGATTATCGGGATGCTCCGTCTTAGTAACATGGCTACCTCCAGTTTTTTGGTTGTCGATTACCTGACTGTTTATGAAGCACTGAAAGCGAATGTTGCCGAAGATTCTCCCTGCCTGATTAAGGGAAGTTCACCAGGTAAACGGAACGAAGGTATTGCCCGACATCACAAGACACGAGTCTGTGAGCAGTATGGAACGGACATCGTGGCATGAAAATATGGTTCCGACCATTCCTTCCGTATTCAGGAGATGCTCGTGGTCCGGTTTGAGGCGGACTTTACCGATCGGATAAACGCAAATAATGTTAGTTCCCAAACGACCCAGGCCCTTGATAGGGTGATACTACCCCCGCGAATGTTCAAAGTCAAGGCATGCGGCCTCTGTGCGTTCGCTTCAGAACACACAAATGAAAAGGCGGTCTCTGCGACCGCCCTGAGTTTTCAACCCCGAAATGAAAAGCTTGATTGCCCCGCTATGCGGTTCTTCGGCCCATGATGCTCTTCCATCCGAAATAGACCGGAATTCCAATTAGCACGATGAGCAGGCCCGGCCAGGTGTATGCGGGCTTGAAGATCAACAGATCGATGCAGATTGCCGCTGCTATTAAAATGTACAGGCCCGGCAGAAGGGGGTATCCGAATGCCTTGTAGGGTCTTTCGGCATCGGGGCGCTTCTTCCTGAGCACGAAAATCCCGGCAATCGTGAGTATGAAGAAGATGAGCACTGCGAATATGACGTAGTCGAGGAGGTCACTGTACGTACCTGAAAGGCAAAGGAGACTTGCCCACACGCCCTGCACTACAAGCGCAGCACCGGGAACGGACTTCTTATTGAGATCACCCACTTTCTTGAAGAAGACTTTGTCTTTCGCCATCGCGTAGTAAACTCTCGGTCCGGCCAGGATGAGACCGTTATTACATCCGAAAGTGGAAATCATGATGAGCAGCGCCATTATAATCGCAGCCGGCGCTCCGAATATCATCGACGCTGCTGCAGTCCCGACCCTGTCGTCTGCCGCAAACTGTATTCCCTGCGCGATGACGCCGTGACCGGACGGCGAGCCGAGAAGTGGAAGTGTGAAAATGTAGGCGACGTTTGCCAGTATGTACAGAACCGTTACGGTTAGTGTGCCGAAAAGTAAACTGAGCGGAATGGTCTTCCTGGGGTTGACGACCTCTCCTGCGGCGAATGTTATATCATACCAAGCGTCGCTCGAAAAGAGGGACCCCACTGAAGCGACGCCGATCGCTGCGAGGAGCATCGGCCCCGACAGAGATTGCACGAGAGTAATCTTTCCGCCCGAAATATGAGTCCAGGTTGCGTTCCAGAAATCCGCGAAGTTGACATGCATCGCTATAACATTACGTCCGACGAGAATGCCGAGGATAATCAAACCGATGAGCGCGAGTGTCTTTGTAATCGTAAAGAAGTTCTGGACGAGTTTTCCCTGTCTCACGCCGCGCATGTTTATGTATGTTAGAAGGGCGATGCTCGCGATCGCCAGGACCTGGGCCGCGGAAATCTTCAGCCCGGCGACGGTCAGGAGGATGTTGCTTTCGCCGAGACCCGGGATGAGCACCGACGTAAATTTTGCGAAGGCTACCGCGACGGCCGCTATGGTCCCGGTCTGGATCACCAGGAAGGAAGTCCAGCCGTAAAGGAATCCGAGCAGCGGGTTGTACGCTTCGCGGAGGTATGCGTAGAGTCCGCCGACGTGCGGCATCATGCCGGCGAGTTCGCCGTAGCTGAGCGCGGCAATGACGGTGATGACGCCGGTTATGAGCCACGTGAGAAGCAGGTAGCCGGGCGAACCGAGAGTACGCGACATATCTGCACTGACGATGAAAATTCCCGACCCGATCATCGAGCCGATGACGATCATCGTGGAGTCGAGGAGTTTCAGCTCTCTCTTGAAATGTGAATCTCCCTGCGGTTCCGACGGCGTGGAAACACTCGATATATTGTCTTCGACACTCATGCTGCCTCCGTTCTTGATTAACAAATAATCAAACGGCTCCGCCTTTTCATTCAGCGGAGCCGATACAGACTAAAGCGAATGTGTCAAGAGGGTCTATCTGTTCGTACCGTTGGCCAGCCTGACCTTGCTGTGCTTGCGGCTGTACAAGAAATAGATTATGAATCCGATGGCCATCCACGCGAGAAGCCTTATCCAGGTATCGAACGGAAGGCTGATCATCTGCGCAAGCGACACGACAACCCCCATGATGGGCACAAATGGAACCCACGGAGTCTTGAACGGCCGGTGGACGTCGGGTTTCGTATATCTCATTACCAGTACCCCCGCGGAGACGATCGCAAAGGCGAGGAGCGTTCCGATGGACACGAGCTCGCCGAGTATCCCGATGGGGAAGAGCCCGGCGACAATCATCGCCACTACCCCGGTCACGATCGTCGTTATGTAAGGCGTCCTGAACTTAGGGTGCACGGCTGCGAATTTCTTCGGGAGGAGGCCGTCTGTTGCCATCGTGTAGAAGATTCTGGGTTGACCGAGAAGCATGACCAGAACCACCGAGCTGAGTCCGGCAATAGCGCCGATCTTGACGAGCGGTCTGAGCCAGAAGAGTCCGGGACCGGCCGCATCCACGCCGACTGCTATCGGATCGGGAACGAGAAGCTTTTTGTAGCTGACGAGGCCCGTGAGAACCAGGGCGACCAATATGTACAGGACAGTCGAAACGCCGAGGGATCCCATGATTCCGATCGGCATGTCCTTCTGAGGGTTCTTCGCTTCCTGTGCGGTTGTCGACACCGCGTCGAAACCTATGTATGCGAAAAATATCACGCCAGCCCCGCGGAAAATTCCGCTCCAGCCGAAATCGCCGAAATGCCCGGTATTAGGCGGAATGAAAGGGACCCAGTTTGAATGATGAATGAAAGATATCCCGAAGGCGACGAAGAGAAGAATGACCGCTACCTTCACAATGACGATTATGTTATTGAAGCCAGCCGATTCCCTGATGCCGATCACCAGGAGCGTCGTCATTATTGCGATGATGAACATCGCGGGAAAGTTGATGAGTGCGCCGGTCATGATCCATCCGGTGTGCGGGTCGAAGTTGATCGGAGCACTGGCAAGATAAGCCGGTATCTGGATGCCGAAATCCTTGAAGAAGCTGACAACATACCCGGACCATCCGACAGCGACCGTGGACGCGCCGAAGAGATATTCCAGTATGAGGTCCCAGCCTATGATCCAGGCGAGGAACTCTCCGAGAGTTGCATAGGCATAAGTGTAGGCGCTTCCGGCAATCGGTATCATAGATGCAAATTCGGCGTAGCATAGACCTGCAAACGCGCATCCGAGGCCCGATACTATGAAAGACAACACGATCGCAGGACCCGCATATTGCGCCGCGGCCTGGCCCGTCAGTACGAATATGCCGGCACCTATGATCGCCCCGACACCGAGCGTCGTAAGATTAAGTGCACCCAGAGTCCGCTTCAGGCCGTGTCCTGTGTCGGAAGCCTCATTGGTGAGTTCCTCGAGAGATTTGGTGGCGAAGAGTGGATTACCCATTATTCCTCCATTCCCGAAGTGGCTCCTTCGGAATTGTCAAATGATTAAAGATCGGAGCTCGCCTGCCGTCCTGAAGGCAGTGATCGGCGGCTGCTCTGCCACGCGCGATAGATCGCAACGGCAGCGCCGAGCTTGACGAGATCCCAGACAGAGAATATGAAAAACCCTTGCGCGAGCGAGACATTCCAGTTGTGAATGAATGCCTCGTTCAGGCAAAGTGTTCCGCATGCAAATATTAAAAGGAAGCCTATAGACAATGTGAATGTGGTCCAGACCAGCGAGCGACGGAGGCCGACAGTTGCGCCCACGACTCCGGCGGCAGCAACAAACCCGAAGAGATAGCCGGCAGTCGGTCCGAAGAGGACCGCGGGTCCCGCGGATGCTCCCGCGAAAACCGGTATGCCGGATATTCCGAGGGCCAGGTATAGGAGCATGCTGATTGTACCGTTGCGCCAGCCCAGAATGGCGCCGGAAAGGACCACGAATAGTGTCTGAAGAGTGAAGGGGACGGGCTCATGTGGGATATATACTTTCGCCCCGATTGCGGTAAGAACTACGAATATGGCGATGTTCTTTATCTGGTCGAGTCCTCTGGCGAGCGTGGAATCGGTTGCACGAACGGCGTCTGCACTGTCTCTCATTTTGCTCCGATAATTGAAACTCAGTCTGTCCTTGTTCGTCTGTGGTAATCTCGCGAACAATTGAATATCAACGGCGAATCTTTTCAGCTGGATATTTTGTATTAATGATTTCCGTTAATGCGTGTCAATGAGATGCACTTGACTCGGCCACTTGCCATCGAAGCAAAAAATATAACCTTGTCTGTTGAGAATCAAGATTTTATGTGCTTGTTTGAGAAGCTTACAATACCGCATTCGCAGTATATGGATTTCGTGTCTTGACAGGATTGCAGCTATGCAAATCCGGTTAGTATGTTTCCGTCATGGTAAATCGCAGATTGCCTGCACATGCAGGTTTCCGGCTTGAACTTCATGCGGAGGCCAAGCACCTGTCCAAAAAGGCCTGCAATGCCATACTGCTGTGCGTCTTCATCCTCGTAGTTTCCGCATCGAAGTCGGCTTATGCCGGTGGGTTGATCGGAAACGACAGCCTGTCATTCGAGAATATAGGGAAGGTAAAGGTAGGAATTGAGCTCAGCAGCTTGCAGCTTGCAATCTCGTGGCTGGGACTTCCCCCCCTGTCGTTTCCATCTGACAGTTATTCTTTCACAATTCCGGTTGCTGCTCTCCCTGTCGAAATGCCTCTTACGAGGGATGTTTCTGGTTTCATTTCTCTGACCTACACGGTTGCAGGCGGAGGGGCATGGCACGTGGGTCCGACCGTGGATTCCCGTTTCTTCATTGACTACCTCGGGCTGACCGGAGGTGCATGCATAGACAGAATTGTGAGGGTAGGCGCAGTCTTCCTTTATCCGGACCTCTACACTTCGTCGAGCTATCCGGTCTGGTTGTCATCGGTGTATTCAATGTACTGGCGGAAGCCGTATATCGGGTTGATGGGAAGTATCGGATACACGGGAAGGTCGTTCTTCGCAGACCTTCAGCTCAACGACAGATTTTCCCCCGACCCCGGAGAAATATTCATGCCGCGGTACTATCTCTCACTCGGTGTGGGATACTATTTCTCGAGTTTCAAGTTATGTAAGTGACGGCCGAACTCCCGCCGGCATTCCCGGAGTCATGCGTTAACTCAAACTGTCTCGAAGGCAATTGCATCTCTTTCAGGGCCTGTCTAAGTTTGAATCATGACGAAAACCGGCAAGGTCACAGACTGGGCAGCGGCTCTACGGCCGTTGTTTAGAAAATTCGGCAGCCGAAAACATCCCCTCAACTACAAAAACACATACCAGCTGATCGTTATGGTCATTCTCTCATCGCGAAGCACGGATGTGCTGATAAACAAGCTTGCTCCCGATCTGTTTCGCGCGTTCCCGTCCATGAAAGAGCTTGCGAAAGCCGATGCCGAGGATCTCTTTCCTTACGTCCACGGCATAACCAATTTCAGGCACAAATCCGAATGGCTTGTCTCGATCGCGAAAATGGTAAAGGACGACCGGAACATTCCGACGACAATGGACGAGCTCACGAAGCTTCCCGGCATCGGGAGGAAATCGGCGAACGTCATCATAAGCGAGTCGGGCGGGGAGTCTGAAGGGGTCATCGTCGACCTTCATGTTGCGCGTGTCGCACCGAGAATCGGAGTTGCAAAGTCGAGTGTGCCCGACAAGATAGAAAGTGAAATCATGGAGGCAATTCCGAAGAGGTACTGGCGTGCTGCAGGAATGGGAATGACTTTTCTCGGAAGAGAGATCTGCAGGCCGAAGAACCCGAAGTGTCCGGAGTGTGTTGTCAACGAGGTTTGTGAATACTACAAGAAGATCAGAAGGGGCAAGGGGACAAAGTAGCAAAAGTAATCCGGCTCGTGAAAAGGTCTTCATCCAGGTATCACACTAATCCCGTCAATCTCATCGCCTAAGACGGCATTTACGTCCGCTTTTCGCATTTCTTGAGTTCCAAACCACTGTTTCATATATTTCAAAAGATTTTAACAACTCATTATTAAGGTTACCGAGATGAAAATTCACGAATATCAAGCAAAAGAGATTCTCAGGAAATTCAATGTAGCCACTCCGAGCGGGAAGGTCGCGTTCAGCGTAGACGAGGCTGTAAATGCCGCGACTGAAATCGGGGGAAGCGTGTGGGTGGTGAAAGCACAGATTCATGCGGGCGGACGTGGAAAAGGCGGCGGAGTGAAAGTTGCGAAGAGCCTGGATGAAGTCAGGCAGCTTGCGTCCCGGATGCTGGGAATGACGCTGGTCACCCATCAGACCGGACCGGAAGGAAAAGTTGTGAAGCGTCTTCTGATCGAGCAGGGAATTAATATTGCGAAGGAGCTGTATGCCGGAATAGTGCTCGACAGAGCGACATCGAAAAATGTCTTCATGGTGTCAACGGAAGGCGGAGTCGAGATAGAGAAAGTCGCGGCGGAGTCGCCTGAAAAGATATTGAAGGCTACCGTCGACCCTGGTCTCGGATTAATGCCTTTCCAGGCGAAGGAGCTTGCCTTCGGACTCGGACTTGAAGGAGAAGCTTTCAAGAACGGCGTGAAGTTCCTGACTGCACTCTACAAGGCTTACGAGGCGTCGGATGCAAGTCTGGCGGAGATAAACCCGCTGGTACTTACTCGGGAAGGTGCGGTGATGGCCCTCGATGCGAAAATGAATTTCGACGATAATTCGCTCTTCAGGCATCCCGAAATTGTCGAGCTTAGAGACCTCGATGAGGAGTCTCCGCTGGAAGTAGAGGCCTCGAAGTCTCATCTCAACTATATCAAGCTCGACGGAAACGTCGGCTGCATGGTGAACGGTGCCGGACTCGCAATGGCCACGATGGATATAATCAAGCTTACCGGCGGCGAGCCCGCGAATTTCCTCGATGTCGGCGGCGGAGCCAACGTCGAAACGGTATCGAGCGGCTTCAAGATTATTCTTTCCGACCCGAATGTAAAGGCGATACTAATCAACATATTCGGCGGAATCGTCAGGTGCGACCGGGTCGCGCAGGGTGTCATAGAAGCAGCAAAGCGCGTGTCCATCAACCTTCCCGTTGTCGTCAGACTCGAGGGAACGAACGCGAAGGAAGGTGCGGAGCTTCTGAAGAATTCCGGACTGAATTTCGCGGTCGCCAACGGATTGAAAGACGCCGCCGGGAAAGTGGTCGCTGCTCTTAGCGCGGCATGAATAGGAAGGTTGTCGTCTGGGAGATGCCGCTTCTTCGTGAAGAGAAGCTCAGAGTTCCAATCAGCAACCTCCAAACAAGAGCCAAATTTCGAGAAATAAGAACGAATCCTCGGTTTTGAATTTGGCTTATTGTGGTTGGAATATGATTGGAGCCTGGAAGTTGAATTTTGGAGCTTAAGAGTGGATTGGAATAAATATGAAGTTGTGATAGGTCTCGAAGTCCATGCCCAGATGCTGACGGAGACGAAGACTTTCTGCGGATGCTCGACGAAGTTCGGAAATCCCCCTAATTCAAATGTATGCCCGGTATGCCTGGGCATGCCCGGTGTGCTTCCGGTTCTTAATAAGAAGCTCGTCGAGTTCGCAATCAAGATGGGACTCGCGACCCACTGCCGCATTGCACCCTATTCGATCTTTGCCCGCAAGAATTATTTCTATCCCGACCTTCCAAAGGGATACCAGATTTCCCAGTTCGAAGAGCCGATCTGTGCAAAAGGACATGTTGAAATCGAAACATCGGAAGGCACGAAGAAGAGAATCGGCCTCGTCAGGATACACATGGAAGAAGACGCCGGCAAGTCGATTCACGACCAGGATGTCGACACACTTGTGGATTTGAACAGGTGCGGCGTACCGCTTCTCGAGATAGTAAGCGAGCCCGATATTCGCACGGCCGAGGAAGCATATCTTTACCTTCAGCAGATCAGACAAACGGTAACTTACCTGGGAATCTGCGACGGCAACATGGAAGAAGGATCGCTTCGATGCGACGCGAATGTCTCCCTGAGAATCCGCGGCGCCGAGAAATTCGGCACTAAGGTCGAAATAAAGAACCTCAATTCCTTCCGCAACGTCGAGCGCGCGCTGAACGTGGAAATCGAAAGGCAGTACGCGATTCTTGAACACAACGGGACGATTGCCCAGGAAACGCTTCTCTACAATGCCGACTCAAATACCGTCAAGTCGATGCGGTCCAAAGAAGAGGCGAACGACTACCGGTATTTCCCCGACCCGGATTTGGTGCCGGTGATCGTAGATGAGCCGTGGATCGAAAGCGTCAAATCGTCTTTGCCAGAGCTGCCGATGGAGCGGCGCGACAGGTATATGGGCGAATACTCGCTTCCGAAATACGACTCGGAGATACTGACCGGTGAAAAGGAGGTGGCCGACTACTACGAGGGAGTGGTCGGCAGCCTGAAGCTGAAATCTAAGGATGCATACAAGCAGGCGAGCAACTACGTTATGACCGACGTCCTCCGGGTCGTGAACGACAAGGGAGTCGGCATAAGAGATTTTGCCATCTCTCCGCAGAATCTGTCGAAGATGATCGACCTGATAAACGAAGGCACGATTTCGACAAAGATTGCGAAGGAAGTTTTCGAAGAGATGCTGCAGACCGGGGAGACACCCGATGCAATTGTGGAGAAGAAGGGACTCCGCCAGGTTTCGGATGAATCCGAGATCGAGAAAGCCGTCGAGGAAGTTCTTCAGTCGAATCCCGGCGAAGTTGAGCGCTATATCGGAGGAAAAGACAAGCTGTTCGGCTTCTTCGTGGGACAGGTGATGAAGAAGACTCAAGGCAAGGCGAATCCGAAAATGCTTAACGACCTGCTGAAGCAGAAACTGGAGAAGCTGAAGAATTAGCAGCATCACCAGCCAGGTCAGCCGGACGCCGGCTGCCGAACAGAAGCCAGGTGTCAAGGGACGATTTATGAGTGATTTCGATTCGATGTTACGCCCGTCGGCGTCGGAGCTTTTCGGGAGAAGTTATTCGTAATTTAGTTTTCTTAACAATGAGGGGATGATGCGAAAGAAAATCATAGCCGCAAACTGGAAGATGAACAAAGACGTAAACGAAGCTTCCGAATTCATAGCTTCGTTTCAAAAAGAAATGGAGAATTACGACTGTCCGGCGGAAGTCGTTGTATGTCCGCCGTTCATTTCGCTTCACACTGCCGCGAGGCTGCTGCAGGGAAGCCGGATAGAGCTCGGCGCGCAAAATCTTCACTACGAGAACGACGGAGCCTACACCGGCGAAATTTCTGCCCGGATGCTCAGGTCCCTCGGCATCCACTATGTAATCGTCGGGCATTCCGAGCGCAGGCAATTTTTCGGAGAGACGGACGAGATTGTGGCGAAAAAAGTGGAGAAGGCGTTGGCTTCGGGGTTAAAGGTCATACTGTGTGTCGGTGAGAGCCTTGCCGAGCGTGACGGCGGTGTCACCGAGAAAGTCCTCGAGCGGCAGGTAACGGCGGCGCTCGACGGGCTGACCGAGCAGCAAATGTCGACGCTCGTTATAGCATATGAGCCGATATGGGCAATAGGTACGGGCCGAAACGCAACTCCGCAGCAGGCCGAAGAAGCGCATGCTTTCATTAGGTCCGTCGTGGCAAAGCTATTCAACAAGGAAGTTGCATCTGCGCTGACAATACAGTACGGCGGAAGCGTGAAGCCGGACAATGCCTCGCAACTCCTTTCACAACCGGACGTCGACGGGGCGCTCGTCGGGGGCGCAAGCCTCGTTGCGGACTCCTTCGCGAAAATCGTGAAGAGCTGCCCGTTCGGCAAGACGGCTTGAGGTGACGGCTGCACCTTCGCCACAATGCGTTATGCGAATCGTCTAATTTTCATTTACCTCATCGTCGGCGCATCGTGTGAAATTTTACTCCCTGCCCGGTC
>JBJKPN010000086.1:0-26416 GCA_046706365.1 Candidatus Kryptoniota bacterium
AAGCCCGGTCATAAACACCGGTTCGCTTTATACCTGATATTATGGCGGAAAGAAAAAAATTTCTGTTGAGAATAAGCGAAGACCTTTATGCGGCGTTGGAGAAATGGGCGGCGGACGACCTCCGCAGCGTCAACGCGGAGGTCGAGTTCCTGCTTACGGAAGCCGCAAGGAAAGCGGGGAGATTGAAACAGCCCCCGGCTACAGGCAATCCGGGCGAACCGGTTTCCGCAAAAGATGCTTGAGCTGAAAATAGAGCCGCATGCTTTCAGCCGAATCAAGAGTCGATGTGATTTCTCCGGGAAGAAGCCATGGCATATACGCCCGGCCGTTATCAGGCGGCAATGCATTTGAACCTAAAAACGAGGTGCGGCGTTCTGTTAGAATGCGTTCTAACTATGGAGCCGGGGGGTGCTACCTGCGTCCTGGTTGCACTTACACCGAAATATCTATCGGCCATTATCGGAGTATACTTTCATGAGTGAATATCGCTGGGGAATATTGGGTACGGGTGCGATTGCCCACAAGTTCGCACATGACCTGAAGACCGTGCCCGGGGCGATTCTCCACTCGGTCCATTCGCGCACTTTTGAAAAGGCGGGAGCCTTTGCGGACAATTTCGGCTTCCATACAAATCATAAAGACCTGAAGTCCTTTCTGGACGACCCGCAGCTGGATATAGTTTACATTTCGTCACCGAATCACCTCCATTGCAGGCAGGCGATCCAATGCCTGGAAGCGGGCAAGCACGTGCTTGTCGAAAAACCAATGGCGCTGAACGTGAAGGAAGGGGAAGAAATAGTAGTCGCGGCGAATAAAACCGGGCGCTTCTGTATGGAGGCGATGTGGTCGCGCTTCATCCCGGTTTATCTGGCAGTAAAAGAGCTTATCGGTAATGGTGTGATTGGTGAAGTGAAATTCATGACCGGCGACTTCGGATTCAAGCTGCATTACAGCCCGGATCAATACCGGTTTTCTCTCGCGAGTGGCGGCGGAAGTCTGATGGATGTAGGTGTCTATCCCATCTCCCTGGCGCTGATGCTCCTTGGAGATCCGGAACGAGTCGAGGGCATTTGCCGGAAGGGGCCGTCGGGTGTCGACACGATGGAGCGTATATCAATGTACTACAAAAACGGGGCGGTTGCCGATATCAGAAGTGCCTTCGACTGCCAGCTTTCCAACGGCATATGGGTCGGCGGCGACAAAGGGGCCATCGAGATCCCCGGACCTATTTACTCGCCATCGAGATATTACCTTAACAAATATGCACTCCCCGGCTCGGCGAGTGCAGTGACGCCGGGCCGCCTCGCAAAGGTGAGGCGTATCCGCGCCCTTTCGGGACCGCTTGCATTCCTGCTTGATGACATCGCGGCACCTCTAAGGAGAATGCGCAGTGCCGCTCGACTGCCGCATGAGTTTTTCGGGTATCAATATGAGGCAATGGAAGCGATGCGGTCTATCGATCTTGGAAACCGGGAGTCCCTCGTGATGCCCCTTTCGGAAACTCTGGCGGTTCTCGAGATCACCGATGCACTCAGACGCGACTGGGGAATCTCGTTCCCGGGAATCGACGATCCAGCAGAGGAAGCATGACAGAAATTTCAGTTGTCGGCTGCGGGTACATCTCGGATTCTTACATGAGCACACTTGCGGACTACCCCGGCCTTAAGATTCGCGGAATCTACGACAGGGTTCCTGAGCGGATGAATATGCTTGCAAGCCGTTACGGCCATCCCACATATGCGAGTTTCGATGAGTTGCTCGGCGATGACAAAGTGAAGATCGTGCTCGATCTGACCAACCCCCATTCGCATTACGATGTAAACAGGGCCATCCTCGAATCCGGAAAGCACGTGTATTCGGAGAAACCGTTTGCAATGGAATTCGAACAGGCGCTGGCATTGTATGACCTTGCCCGGTCGAAAGACCTCAGAATTGTCTCCGCACCGTGCAGCCTACTGGGCGAGCAGGCGCAGACCATATGGAAGGCCCTCAGGGACAAGATCATCGGTGATGTATGGGTTGTTTACGCAGAACTCAACGAGGGCCCGATACACCTTATGGGCGCCGGCAGCTGGAAAAACGCGTCAGGAGTGCCGTGGCCATTGACTGACGAGTTTGAGGTGGGCTGCACGCTTGAACATGCAGGATACTATCTGACCTGGATGGTGGCATGGTTCGGCCCCGCAAAGGAAGTCACCGCTTTCTCTTCCCGCCGCATTCGCGACAAGAGAACCTCACTTCCGCTTGACCCGGCGGATACACCAGACTTTTCCGTTGCTACAATAAAGTTCGAAAGCGGAGTAGTTGCCAGGCTCACGAACAGCATAATGGCCGAACACGATCACGAGTTGAAAATCTACGGTGAAAAGGGAATCCTAGCCATCGACGAATGTTGGAACTATGGAAACCCAGTTAGACTGCGGTATTACGACAAGAGATCTATGAGAGGGGAGAAGTACCCACTTGTCAGGAAGAGCGCTCTGCTCAGGCGGTTGTACGGATTGAGGTGGAAAGATCTCCCCTTCGTGAAAACCCCGGACAGGAGAACCGGGTGGAACGGGCGAAGGCCTCCGCTGTTCTTTATGGATTTTGCACGGGGGGTTAACGAACTCGCTCAGTCCATCGAAGAAGGCCGGTCGTGCAGACTCAGTCCCGAATTGAGTTTGCACGTGAATGAGCTCTCGCTGGCGATCCAGAATGCCGGTGAGAGCGGCAGTTCGTACAGATTAAAGACGACTTGCGGACCGGTGGACCCGATGGACTGGGCAAGGTAAGAATCGCGATGGAACACCTTCATCCGAACGCAACCCCAAAAATCATCGGGCGACGCTACCGCAGCGTTCTATAAATCCGCACTCGTTGACGGTCCGACCCGGTGAAGGCACGGAATCATCCATAATCGGGGAAGACGGATTCTCTCTTCGTAAGTGTTTCAAATTGGGGAATTAGTTACATTCTACTAACGGATTACGGAAGTCCTATATTTTGTGGTCTGGAGTGATTGCAGGAACCAATGGTACAATCTTTCTATGGACGAAGCACAAGTAAATCCGAACAAAGTTGGGGCTCCGGCTGACAGGCGGGGCGAGAACCCAGAACATATCTCTGTCTGCCTTTGCACCTACCAGCGCCCGAAACTCCTTACTCAACTGCTGGAGGGCCTGGCAAAGCAGCAAACCGGGGGCAATTTCAATTACTCCATTGTGGTCGTCGACAACGACCGGGATCAGTCGGCTAGGGAGGTCGTGGAGCAATTCATCGAAAAATCGGAATTGCCGGTAAAATATGTATATGAGCCCAATAAGGGCCTTTCGTACGCGAGGAACAAATCGGTCGAGAACTCTTCCGGAGATTATATCGCCATCATAGACGATGACGAAGTGCCGGCAGAGGACTGGCTGCTTCAACTTTACAGCACACTCAAGAAGTTCAGCGCGGACGCCGTTTTCGGAAGCGTCGTTCCAAGGTTCGAGATCGAACCACCGGACTGGGTGAGCCGGAGAAAATATTTCTACTGGAGGGATACTCGGCCGGCAACCGGAACGGTCGCCGACAAACGCGTTACAAATAATACCATCGTCAGGCGGGATCTAGTGGTTAAGCTCAATATGAGATTCGACCACGATTTTGATTTCATTGGCGGGGAGGATGAGGCATTCTTTCATGAATTCAGCAGGCGCAGACCGGGGGCTAAATTCGTCAATTGTAAGGATGCCGTGGTGTATGAATTCAATAATGCGGTCAGGTGCGATCCAGACTACATCATGAAACGAAATCTTCTGGAAGGGCAGGGGTTGGGCTTCTTCATTACAAAACTGGAACCCGGCAAATTGCGGAGATTCTTCCTACTGACTAGGCATTTTATGCATTCTTATGCAAGGGTGATTCTGATTAACATGGTCCTGCCGATCCTCCTGGTCGTCAAAAAGGATCTAGGTGCCGAGTGCTTGTACAGGAACTACTACCACATCGGTGTACTTGTGGGGATCACAAGATTCAGAATATACAGGAACAGGCAGTCGATAGGCTTGAAGTGACGGATGGTCGGAGCTCATCCCTGCCGGGGCGCGCATTCTACAAAATAATGTGAAATACGAGCCGGGCCCGAAGCCGACAGCTAGTTTATTATTTGATTCTCGGTCAAACCGGTGTTCAGGGCGGCCACGAGTTCGGTGACCACCTTCTCGTCGGCCAGCATGTCTTTTAGCGTAATCTTGCCTAGAACCACGTCGACCGCGCTTTGCACCGCGCGCCAGAGCGAACGCATCGAACAATCTATGATGTGATTGCACACCGAGCTGATGCCGGAGTGTGAGTCGCAGAACGACGGGTTGTAAATTCTCCCCCCGAGAACCGCCAGCACCTCGCCGATAACTATCTGGTCGGTCGGCTTCGCCAGCTTGTACCCGCCCGACCGGCCGCGCGCGCTCTCGATAAATCCTCCCAGCCGGAGTATGCGTAAAAGCTTTGCTACATTTGCCGGCGTCAATCCTTCCATCTGGCTGATGTCCGGAATTGTCAGGCCTTCCGGGAGGTTTGAACTTCCTATGCGCAAGAGGCAGCGCATGCCGTATTCTTCCTGTGCACTGATTTTCATAATTAAGCTCTCAGCTTCCGTCGGACACTGGAAACTCCACCGCGCCGACATTCCATCTTTCCGCTATTCCCTTGCAGCATCATTTGCTTTCCTCCCATCACATAAACCCGAGTTCCAGCTTTGCTTCCTGCGACATCATCTCGGGCGTCCATGGCGGCTCCCAGACCACTTCGACCTGGACGTCCTTGATTTCCGATAGCTGTGAAACCCTCTCGTGCACCTCGATTGGAAGCGACCTCGCCGCCGGACAGCCGGGCGCCGTCAGGGTCATCTTGATGTGAACGACCGGGTCGTCGTCGATGTTTATTTCATAGATCAATCCGAGCTCCCAGATGTTGACGGGAATCTCCGGGTCGTAACACTCCTTTATCGCGTCGATCACCTTATCTTCAATCAGCTTCTTTTCCGTTACTTCCATCTCCACCTCTCAGGTTTTGCAACTGCAACTTGCCAATCGCAAAGATATAACAACTGGAATCTGAAACACGTTCGTCTTTTCGATTTGCGCCGTTTTCTGTCATCTTGCACCGGCCAAAAGTCTCTCGGAAAGGACCTTTTCAAGCCGGTCCCGTATGGCTTCTTCCTTGATATCTTTCAGAACGTCGCTCGCGAATGCATAAATCAGCATCAGTTTAGCCTGTTCCTCGCTTATTCCGCGCGACCTCAGGTAGAACATCGACTCGTTGTTGAGCTGCCCAACCGTCGCGCCGTGAGAGCACTTCACATCGTCTGCGAAAATCTCCAGCTGCGGCTTCGTATCTACCTTCGCCTCGTTTGAGAGAATGATATTTCTGTTTTCCTGGTACGAATTCGTCTGCTGGGCGTCCTTGCGTACCATTATTTTGCCGTTGAAGACGCCGTGCGAATGCCCGTCGAGTATGCCTTTGTAGTGCTCCTGGCTGGTGCAGTGCGGCGAGACGTGATCTATCATCGAGTGCGTGTCCGACAACTGATTTCCTGAGAGAAGATACAGGCCTTCCAGCGTCGCGTTGCTACCTTCTCCGTTCAGGGCGACGTTCAGGCTGTGCCTGTAAATATTTGCCCCGAACGAAAGTCCGTGAGAAAGATAATCGGCGTTCCGGTCGAGGAATGCTTCAGTAGTGGAAATGTGATAGGCATCGATGCCGTCGGATTGAATCTTGACGGTGCCGACGCTGGAATTCTCTCCGGCACGAATTTCGGTGACCGCGTTTGTGAAGTAAGTGTTTCCGTTGAGGCTGACGTAATGTTCAATTACTCTGACCCGGGAATTCCTTCCCGCGATGATGACGTTCCGGGGGTGGGAAAAGTACTCCCCCTCTCCGCCGGATATGAAGAGAAGGTGAACGGGCTTCTCGACCTCGGCTCCGTCGGGCAGATAGACGTAAGCTCCGTCGGAGGCAAACGCGAGGTTGAGTGCGGTGAAGGCATTGTCACCGGCAGAAGCGCTGCTGAGAATGTGTTCCCTCGAAGTCTCGTTTCCCTTTTTCAGCACCTCGGCGAGACTTCCGATTACCACGCCCTCGGGCAGAGAGTGCAAGGCAGAGAGTCCTTCGGAATAGAAGCCGTTGACGAATACGACGAGGTGGCTCTCCATTCCGTCGAACAGGAATCGGGAAATTTCATTTCTTGCCGGCGCCGGCGCCGTGTTCCTGTCTGCATGGGAAAACGTATGCTTCAGGATCGGGCTGATGTCTGTAAACCGCCAGTCTTCCTGGTGAGTATTCGGAAAATCGGTCTCGGCGAACTTGTCTATCGCTTCCTTCCTTGCCTTATGGAACGATGAAGACTTTTCGCCATTCATTTGGTTTTCAAAATCCCTGAAGAGGGACAGATACCAGTCTCTTATTTGAGTGTTGTCAGCCAATTGTCAATCCTAAGAATAACTTGAAGTTCGTACAGCAGGGACTTCCTGAACGGTTGCGTGCCGGGAGCGACTGTGCGCGTTCGCGCCGCCGGTCGATTGTTCCGCATTTCATCTCTATTCTCTTCCGATCGAAGATCATCGTGCTTAATTTGTCGCTACTTCTTCCTGCTTCACCGAGTCGTAGCCTTTCTCCTCCAGTTCCAGTGCGAGATCCTTGCCGCCCGATTTGACTATCTTGCCGTTGTAAAGGACGTGCACAAAGTCGGGGACGATGTAATTGAGCAGACGCTGGTAATGGGTGACGAGAATGACGGCGTTGTCTTTCGAGCGAAGCTTGTTAACGCCGTTTGCCACTATGCGCAAAGCATCTATGTCGAGGCCGGAATCGGTTTCGTCCAGGATTGCGAGCTTCGGCTCGAGGACCGCCATCTGGAGAATCTCGTTCCTCTTCTTCTCCCCGCCGGAAAAGCCCTCGTTGACTGCGCGGTTGAGAAGTGTGTCGGGCATCTCGACAAGCTGCATTTTCTTTTTCAGCATGGCGAGAAATGCTCCCGCGCCGATCTCGGCCTCGCCCCTGTATTTGCGGGCCTCATTGAGCGCTGTGCGAAGAAATGTCGTGTTGTTGACGCCAGGGAGCTCAACCGGATATTGAAAAGCGAGGAAAACGCCCTCTCTGGCCCTTGTTTCCGGCGCCATTTCCAGAAGGTCCTTCCCTTCGTAAAGCGCCTGACCTCCGGTCACCCGGTATTCGGGCCGCCCAGCGAGTACGTTCGCGAGTGTGCTCTTGCCGGAGCCGTTCGGTCCCATTATCGCGTGCACCTCGCCCGCATTTACCTTAAGGTCGATTCCCTTTAGAATTTCTTTTTCTTCGACTGATGCGTGTAAATTTCTGATTTCTAACATTTTGCTTTCCGGATTTTCGTGGTTCGCAGTTCTAGGCGAGGCGCGTTGCGCATCGCACGAGTGAGTTTATTCCACTTAATATGATGAGCCATTGCCCGGTCATTTATTAGTTTCGGCATGCGGCCTATCCGACGCTTCCCTCGAGGCTCATACTCAGCAGCCTGGTTGCCTCAACTGCAAACTCCATCGGGAGTTGCTTGAACACCTCCTTGCAGTAGCCGTTTACTATCAGCCTAACCGCGTCTTCGGTTGAGATGCCTCTCTGGTTGAGGTAGAAAATCTGATCGGTGCCGATCTTCGAGGTTGTGGCTTCATGTTCCACCTGCGCAGTCGGATTATTGGTTTCGAGGTAGGGGAACGTGTGTGCGCCGCATTTGTCGCCTATGAGAAGCGAATCGCACTGGGAATAATTCCTCGCGTTCTCAGCCTTCCTTGAAATTCTCACAAGTCCGCGGTAGCTGTTGTTGCTTCTTCCGGCGGAGATGCCTTTCGAGATGATGGTGCTCTTCGTGTTCTTTCCGAGGTGGATCATCTTCGTGCCGGTATCTGCCTGCTGAAGGTTGTTTGTCATGGCCACTGAGTAGAACTCTCCGACAGAGTTGTCTCCCTGCAGGATGCAGCCGGGGTACTTCCACGTGATCGCGGAACCTGTCTCGACCTGCGTCCATGAAATCTTCGAGTTGACCCCTCTGCACGCGCCGCGCTTGGTGACAAAATTGTAAATACCGCCCTTGCCGTCCTTGTCGCCGGGGTACCAGTTCTGAACCGTGGAATATTTTATCTCCGCGTTGTCAAGCGCGACAAGCTCGACGACAGCCGCATGAAGCTGGTTCGTGTCGCGGATAGGCGCCGTGCAGCCTTCGAGGTAGCTGACGTAGGAGCCTTCTTCGGCGACGATCAGTGTTCGTTCAAATTGTCCCGTCTCGGAGGCGTTGATACGGAAGTAAGTCGACAGCTCCATCGGGCACCTGACTCCCTTAGGCACAAATGCGAAAGAGCCGTCGCTGAAGACCGCGGAGTTCAGCGAAGCGAAGAAATTGTCGGTGTATGGGACCACCGTGCCGAGATACTTCCTGACCAGGTCCGGATGATTCTGCAACGCCTCGGACATGGAACAGAAGATTATCCCGAGGTCGTTCAGTTTCTCTTTGAATGTCGTTGCCACGGACACACTGTCGAATACGGCGTCCACCGCAACACCGGCGAGACGCTTCTGCTCTTCAATTGGGATACCAAGTTTCTCGAACGCTTGAACCAGGGTCGGATCGGCTTCGCTCAGGCTGTTCAACTTCGGCTTCTTCTTCGGTGCGGAGTAGTATATAATGTCCTGGTAGTCGATCGGACCGTACTTCACATTCGACCAGTGCGGCTCCTTCATCGTCAGCCAGTGACGGTATGCTTTCAGCCTCCAGTCGGTCATCCATCCGGGTTCATTCTTCTTTTGCGATATGAGCTTGACTACGTCTTCATTGAGTCCCTTGGGGAGCGCATCCGTCTCGATGTCGGTGACAAATCCGTACTTATACTCTTCGTTCGCAAGTTTCTCGACAGTTAAATCAGGGCCGTTCATTTTGTACTCCTAAACTCAAAGCTTCAGGCGATAGGGAGGCGGCACTCAACGGGTCGGTTCTTCTCGCCTTATTTTCAATCGACCGGAATTCCATTCATGATTGAATCCGGCAGCTTCAGATTCAAATTATTTCACTTTCAATTACTCACCTGGTCATCGACGCTTATTCGTTCGCGGCCAGAACAACTGTATTATTTTAGCTAATCTGGATTTTAAAGTCAAGATTGGAGCCGGGTATTCAGGGCCGATTTTCTCCTTATTATGAGCCATCTCGGGGTCCGCCGGGGAAGTCTATTGCCGGCAGCCAAATGAATCCAAGTCCTCGTTTAATCCGGAGTTCAAATACGTCCAGGGGGTCCTGCCGTAGAGAGATCGGTTCAGAATGTCTCCCCAGATGATGTCGCCCCTCATTGCCGGCGATAGTCGGCGGCTTCCCGCCGCCTGGAAGAAAAGGATATGAAAACCTTCTGCTCCGGGGGAATTAATCCCGGCAGGCGTTAAATTACACAAGTAATTCGCTGGTGGCATGTTCAAGTTCCAAACCAAATTCGCGATCCCGTGGTCGGGATAAAACACTAAAGGAGCTCAAGATGCGAAAAATCTTTCTGGCAGCCGCGGTGGCAGCATGCATTTTTCCCCTCACAGCTGCTGCGCAGCATAAACATCCCCTTACGGTTGAAGATATGTGGAAGGTTGCCAGGGTGACTGACCCGCAGGTCTCGCCTGACGGTAAGACAGTAGCTTACCAGGTCACTTCGTACAGCATGGAAGAGAACAAAGGGTGGAGCACAATCTACCTGGTCTCCATCGAGGGGAAAGAAGTTCGCGAATTCAATACAGGCATGAAGTCAAGCAGCGAGCCGGTATGGTCGCCCGACGGTAAGCGAATTGCATTCACTGCCGATGACAATGACGGGACACCTCAGATTTACGTGAAGGATGTCAACGGCGGTACACCCAGGAAATTAACGAGCGTTGCCACGGGCGCAAGCGGCCTTCTGTGGTCTCCGGACGGCCAGCACATCGCCTTCGCCTCAGATGTGTTCCCCGACTGCAAGTCAGATTCGTGCAACGCGGCCCGCGAAAACGAGCTGGAGAATGGAAAGGTGAAAGCAAAATTTTTCACGCACCTTCCTTACAGGGTTTGGAACTACTGGAAAGACGGGAAGCGAAGCCACCTGTTCGTCGTCAGTGTCGATGGTGGCATCCCTGTCGACCTCACTCCCGGCGATTACGACACTCCGCCGATCGACCTCGGAGGGAAGATGGACTATGCATTCTCACCCGACAGCAAACAGGTTTGCTATGTCAAGAATACCGACGGAATGGTCGCCGTCAGCACTAATAACGATTTGTTCACCGTCAGCACAAGCGGCGGAGAATCGACGAGAATAACCACCAATCCGTCCAATGACAACCAGCCGCTTTGCTCTCCTGACGGACGCTACATCGCCTACAGGGCGCAGATGATTCCCGGCTTCGAGTCCGACCGGTCCAGACTTATGCTCTACGACAGAGAGACGGGAAGATTCATCGACCTGACGGAGAGGTACGACCGCTCAGTCGACGAGGTCGTATGGTCAACCGACAGCAGGTCGCTCTATTTTAACGCCGACGATGAAGGGTATCATGATATCTATGAAGTGAAGACCGCATCGGGAAAGGTAGAGCAGATCACACACAAAACGACAAATGAGGATCTGGCCATCACTCCGGATGGGAAATACCTCGTTTTCCTGCGGCAGTCCGTGACACATCCGAACGATATATATAGGATGAATATAGAAACCCGCGAGGTTACGCAGCTTACTCACACGAACGATGTATTGCTCGCCGAACTGGACATGAACCCGTGGGAGCCATTCTGGTTCAAAGGTGCGGGCGGAACGAAGGTCGAGGGTTTTATTGTCAAGCCGCCGAACTTCAACCCTCATAAGAAATATCCCATGGTTTACCTCGTACACGGCGGTCCGCAGGGGCAATGGATGGATGAATTTCATTACCGATGGAACGCTGAGATGTTTGCATCCCCCGGGTATGTTGCTGTAATGGTAAATCCAAGAGGCTCAACGGGTTACGGGCAGAAATTTACCGACGAAATCAGCGGCGATTGGGGCGGCAAAGTATTTGTCGACCTGATGGACGGTGTGAAGTACGTCGTTCGGCATTATAACTACATCGACAAAAACAAGATCGCGGCCGCCGGCGCATCCTTCGGAGGATTCATGATGAACTGGATGGAAGGCCACAACAACGAGGGAATCTTCAAGTGTTTCGTGAGCCACGACGGTGTCTATGATGCGGTTAGCATGTTCGGTTCCACCGAGGAACTGTGGTTCCCGATATGGGAATTCAAGGGAACACCCTGGACGAACCCGGCGCTCTATCACAAATTCTCGCCGAGCACCTACGTGAAGAATTTCAGGACGCCGATGCTTGTCATTCACGGTCAGCAGGATTTCAGACTCGATGTCAGTCAGGGGTTCCAGCTGTTCACCGCGCTTCAGATGATGCACGTCCCTTCAGAGATGCTTTATTTTCCGAACGAGTTTCATTTCGTTGTAAAACCTCAGGACGCACGGCTGTGGTGGAACACCGTGCTGGGCTGGATAGGGAAATACGTCGGCGATTAATCCTTGTTTCGATTCCGGAGGGGTGCTGATCCTCCGACTCCGGAATCGAAACTGTCCGGTTCATATTCCATATTCATTATCTATATTTCTTCAGGAGAGATTGGTAAATACCCATAAGAAACGGACCGTATTGAAATGGTATTGCTAGATCAAACTATGGATGCATCTAAAGTCATCCAGCTCATGTTGTCGCCTGCCGTCATGATAAGCGCTTGCGGACTCCTCCTTCTCGGCGCAAACAACAAATACTCCAGCGTTGTAAACCGGATCAGGCTGATCAACGACGAGAAACGTCGGCTCGTTATGAAAACGGGAGAAAGGGCCTTTACGCCGGAAGAGAATCTGAGGCTCGAGAGTACTGCACGACAGCTGGGATATCTCCGGGTCAGGGCAAAACTGGTTAGAAATTCCGTCCTCAGCTATACTTTGGCGGCAGCGCTTTTTGTTCTCAGCTCGCTCCTGATAGGCGCTGCATTGTTTCAAGGATTTGCCGGCCTCCACTACCTTTCCACCGCAGTTTTCCTGGCCGGAATGATCATGGTCTTCATGGGAGTTGTGTTCGGCATGCTGGAATCGAAAAAAGGATACGACATCGTTCAGCTCGAGATCAGTGCGGAAGATTGATCCAAATTCATATACACACTGTTCTTCCATAACTAATGAAAAGTCAGGAGGGTAAGAATGGCTGCGGTAGTATTCGACATCGAGACTTCAGGAATTCCGCCGGAACGGTTCGATCGGGCACAGATCGACTATCTGATGAAGGCGGCCGAAAAGGAGGAAAGCGAAGAGAGACGGCAGCAGGTGAGGGACGAGCTTGTCAAGCAGCTGAACCTCTGGCCGCTTACGGCACAGATCGTCGCGATCGCACTCCTCAATGTCGATTCGGGTAACGGCATTTCGTTGTACTGCGCCGACGAAGAATCAGAATCGGAGAAGAAAGAGGGGGATAACACATTCCTTTATATAAGCGGCGATGAGAAGAGGGTCCTTGAGAAATTCTGGGAATATATAGTGAAATTCGACGATTTTGTGACGTTTAACGGGAGGAGTTTCGACTGCCCGTTCGTGATGCTCCGTTCCGCTATACTCGGCATAAGGCCGGCTCGCGACCTCATGGCCGGTACGAGATACCAGTCCCCGCATCACATCGACCTCCTCGAGGAGCTGACTTACCACGGGGCTACACGCAAGTTCAATCTTGACTTCTACTGCAAATCGTTCGGAATCGAGAGTCCCAAGTCTCACGGCATAACGGGATACGACATCAACGACTATTACAGGTCGAAACGCTATTCAGAGATTGCAGAATATTGCATGGGCGACGTTGTCGCGACGGCGCAGCTTTACAGGAAATGGAAGGAGCTTCTCTCCGGAATCAAATGGCAGGGTTGACCGAACAACAGAAGAAAGCGATTGAGCTTGGCAAGCACATCTCCGTAACCGCGAGTGCCGGCTCTGGAAAAACCAGGGTGCTCGTCGAAAGATATGTCGAAGCGGTGAGAAGCGGCATCGGTGTCGAAGAGATCCTCTGTCTGACATTCACGGAAAAGGCGGCGCTCGAGCTACGTCAGAAAATCATCCACCGGATAAATTCCGAACTGGTGTCGGGAGAAAATCCTGACGGGGATGTCGCGGCGCGGCTCAGGAATGCAAAGAGACAGATGCTCGAGGCGAATATCAGCACGATTCACTCTTTCTGCTCACAGGTGCTGCGCGAATTTCCCGTGGAGGCCGGGATCGATGCGAACTTCAAGGTTCTCGAAGATTTCGATGCGTCTTCGCTGAAGGAAGAGGCGTGCGACGAAGCGATAAGGGAATCGCTTGCCGGTGAACGGTCGGATGCTTCCGAAGCCGTGATGCCGGAAGAAAATCGAAGGGCTGTCAACGATCTTCTGGTCAGGGTCGGCTACAGGAGGACGCTGAGTGTCCTGGTGAACCTTCTCGACAACCGGGAAAAGATCGAACACCTTCGCGTGAGTGGAAGGAGCACGGTGCTCGAAGAACGGATGGTGAGGGAGCATTGGATAAGCCTTGCCCGGCTGGTAGCCGACGTCGTGCGGGAAAATGTCTTTGCCGGCAAGACCGATCTGAAAAGCGGTCTTGACACGCTGAGGGATTCCCTTGCAGACAGCAAAGTGAGTCCGGACCACATTCCGATATTGCTGCAGGACCTTCTACTGAAAGTACTTACCAGGGAAGGGACCCTGCGCAAGAAAGATATCTCCGTTGAAGATTCTGCCATGCGCACGTCGGCAGAAGCGATTTCGGTGCTCCAGTCGGTTTTCTCCATGATTAAGGATTCAGGCAAAGAACCCGCTCCGTCAGGTCTATCGGATTACATCGACCAGATCAAGACGATGTTCATGCTCTTTGAACGATGCGATGCAAACTATGCCCGCAAGAAATACTCCGTAGGAGCTGTGGACTTCGACGACCTTCAAATTCTCACGCTTCGCGTTCTTCACGAAAAGGAATCGGTGAAGGACATGGTGCGCTTGCGTTTCAGGCATGTGATGGTCGACGAATTTCAGGATACGAATTTCCTGCAATATGACATATTCAAGAGCCTGCTCGGAAATTTCACCGGAGATGCAAAATTGTTCGTTGTAGGAGATCCGAAACAGTCGATCTACCGGTTCAGGAACGCACAGGTCGAAGTGTCGAAAAAGGGGGAAGAAGATCTGATGCGGCTTTCAAGCGGAACCTCCATCTCGCTACTCGAAAGTTTCCGCATGAACTCCGACATCGCGGCATTTGTGAATACGGTTTTCGTAAAGGTTATGGCCGGCGACAGCACATTCGAGTCGCTGGGGCTTCCCTCCGGAAACCAGACGTCTTACAAGGCACTCGTCCCGCGGAGGCGGGAAGGAATTGAAGATCCTGTCGTGGTATTCATCTCGGAAAAAAACGGAAGGCGGGAGGCGGATTTTCCCGAAGACGAGCCGGACGAGGGCGGGGCGACGGCCGGTGAGCAGCAGGCGCTCTTCACGGCGTCTCGAATTCGAAAGATGGTCGACTCCGGGGAAATGGTAAGAACCGTGAAGTCGGGCGAACAGCCGAGACACATCGCGTTCGGAGATGTGGCGATTCTGCTCAGGACCAGGTCAAGATTGGCCCTGCTTGAAGAGGCTCTCTCGAAATACTCGGTGCCTTACGTGGTCTCGTCGGGAATCGGGTTCTATACTTCGCAGGAAATCTTCGATCTGACAAATTACCTGAAATTTCTGCTGGACAACAACTCCGATCTGGCGCTGCTGACGATTCTCCGTTCGCCGTTTTTCGGCATCTCCGAAAACGAATTATACCGGATTTCCCTGCTGGAAGGTTCGACCCTTTTTGAAAAGTTGCTCGTGCTTTCGGAATCAAATACTGCCAGCGAGGAAGTCAAATACTCGGCGAATGTGCTTCGAGAGGAGATTCAACTCGCGCAGAGACTAACGATACCACGGCTGATCAACCGCATACTCGAGAGAACCGGCTGGCTGGCCGCTTACAGGCTGTCGCCGACGGGCGGCCAGAGAATCGCGAATTTACGTAAGCTGCTCGAAATTGCCAGGGAATTTGAAGGGAGAGGATTCAATAACCTTTTCGATTTCGTAGAGCGAATAAAATATCTCAAAGAAACCGCGCGCGAGGGGCAGGCTGCAGTCGAGGAAGCGGTCGATGCGGTGAAGATTATGACCGTTCATTCGGCAAAGGGACTCGAATTTCCCGTCGTGTTCGTTCCGTTCTGTGATGCGACTGCCAACAGGAGCAGGGAGATCGTAATAAACGACATCGTCGGGGTGCTCCCCTTCGTGGGCAACGAAGTGCCGCCGGCCCTGACTCTTTATGCGAAACTCGAGAGCATGAATGAGCAGGCTGAAATCGCAAGGTTGTTTTACGTTGCATGCACGAGAGCCATGGATAAGCTTGTCCTTACTACGGCATCCAGGAAGCAGGGGAGCAGGTCGGGAATCAATTCCTTCACTGACGTTTTGGTGAAAAGCTTCGATCTCTCATCGCCGCCGGCATCCGGTTATTTCGAGTACCCTTCGGGCAGAATGCTGGCAACTACTATTGTACCCGAAGTAGACAAGATCGAAGCCGCGGAGATTCGGCGGAAGCCCGAGGTCGGGAAGGTGTCTCTGGAGCCGGTATCGGCCGGGAGCGGAGGGGAATTCTATTCCGCGACCGTGCTCCAGACATTTAAACTCTGTCCCACGAAATTCTTCCTGAGATACGGGCTCGGTATGCCCGCGCCGGATACAAATCTCGGCGGGAACGCCAAAACGAGCAGAACACCGCGGCCCGGCGGTGGTTCAGATGATTTCGACGATGCAATATCCTCAACCGTGAAAGGAAGTCTCGTCCATTCAGTGCTCGAGCAAATTATGACATCCGGTCAGACGGGCGCGAACACGATAGCGGAGGCCGCGAAGCTCGCAGTGTCGGCCGAATTCGGGCAGAGCTCAACGGAACCCGAAAATGGTAAGCTCGTTTCCGTCATTGTCGAGAATGTATCCAACGCTGTGGCGACGATAGCGGAGATCGGCGCGCGCGGGAAGAAGTTCACCGAGCAGACGATTACCAGAACATTCAGTGACGATTTCCTTACCGGCACACTCGATCTTCTCGTAGAAGACGAAAAGGGATTTCATATCTTCGACTACAAGACCAACAGGCTTGATAAATCGCAGGAAGAGATTTACGCCGGGTATGAAATCCAGATGAAGCTGTATGCCCTTCTTTGCGGTAACCTGAAGCCTGCGCAGAGCGAGATCGACGTGACGATAGTGTTTACACGTGAACCGGGAAGATACCTTCGCAAAGCCTATTCTCGAAAAGCACTTTCGGAATTCGAGGGTGAGCTGGAATTAATGATCGGTGAAATGAAGAGAATAGGAGCGGACAACGGTGGTTACCCATCCGGCGGGACGCTCCCGACGACGTCGCCTCACTGCAGTGAGTGCGAGTATTTCACGGCCGACGGCGGCAGGGCTTGTCTGATGAATAGTCGAAAAAGCACCCGCTGACTTCCCACCTTTGACCTCCGACTTCTGACTTCTGACCTCTGATTCCCCCTACTCGCAGCAGCTCTTCTTGCTGCGCTTCTTCACGTTTCGCCAAATTACAAGCCCCGCTATGACAGCGATGGCGGCCATGAAGATTATCTCGCCAATCATATCAGACTCCCCACCTGGTAGACGACGAACGCTACGCCCCAGGCAATCACGAAACTGTACGCAAGGAACAACAGCCCGAATTTCTTCCCGCCTTCCCGGACCATTACTGCCACGGTCGCCAGGCAAGAAGTGTAGAGAAGCAGGAATATCATGAACGACAGGGCTGAGGCAGTCGTGAAGCTCGATCGGATGACTGTCTGGAGACTCTGCTGGCCCGAATCGGTCTGGAGGGTCTGCAATTCCGGAGTGAGGAGCGACATGCAGCTTGCCTTGGTTGCCTCGGCGAGCCCCTTCATTTGTCCCTCCAGGGCCGGCAGGAAATGGAACTCCGTAGTCTTGTGCTGAATGTCGACGGAGTATATTGTGCCCATCGAACTGAGCACTATTTCCCTTGCCAGGAATGCCGGTATCAGTGAAGTGGAAATTCTCCAGTCCTTTATTCCGATAGGCGCGAGTACCGGAGTTATTGCCTTGCCGACGTACGCCGCGGCGCTGTCGGATTGGTTCTTGAGATTCGGCGGGGTATTCAGGAGTACCCAGATTACAACCGACGCGGCGAAAATCACGGTGCCGGCCCTGTATAAAAAGCTCTTCACCTGCACCCAGGTAATCTGAAATACGGTTCTGATCCTCGGGATGCGGTAAGGCGGGAGTTCCATGACAAAGTGAGAGAGCTTTCCCCTGTAGGCCGTCTTTCTCAGCACGAACGCCGTGAGAAGGCCGATCAGAATTCCAAGGAGGTAAAGCCCGAAAATCACGACTGCCGGGTGGACGAAGAACAGCACAGCGAAAAACGAAAAGACGACGAGCCGGGCCGGGCAGCTCATGAAAGGAATCATTGCCATTACAAGGTATTTGTCCCTCTTGTTTTCGAGCGTCCTCGTCGCCATAACGGCCGGAACGTTGCAGCCGAATCCCAGAAGGAGCGGGATCATGCCCTTTCCGTGCAGGCCGAGCTTGTGCATAAAGCGGTCCATGACGAACGCGATTCTCGGCATATAGCCCGACATCTCCAGGAGCGCGAGAAGGAAATAAATCATTCCGATTAGCGGGACAAAAGTTAATACGAAGCCGACCCCGCCGACTATAGCCTGTGAGAAGAACTGGGGCAGCCACTTGCCCGCGCCGACATGCGACAGTGCGGACAGGGCCAGTGGGGAGAGAAAGTCGTTGATGAAACTCTCCGTCCAATTCATGAGCGGGGTAGAGAAATCGAACGATATCTTGAAGAGGAGAAAGATCACGAAGAGAAATATGAAGAACCCGAATATAGGGTGAAGGGCATACTTGTCTATCCTGTCCGTGATGTCCCGCCCCGTAGACTTCTTTTTCTTGAATGTCTCGTCGAAGAGGCCGCGTGCAAAGGCGTATCTCTCCTCCTTTATAATGCCGTCAATGCCTTTCTTGAGCGATTTTTCAAGTTTGGCTTTCTCCTCGTATCGTCCGTCGCTTTCCTGGAGGATCTTCAGAAGGGCGCGCTTGTTCGGCTTTTCACGTGCGGTACCGAATCCGCCCTCGCCGTCGGCGGCAATCCTGTCGAGCAGAGTCTCGATCTGTTCGTGGTACTTGGGGGCCCTGGGATACCTGGGGTTTTGTGCGCTCTCGACGATTTTGTCGAGCATCTGTTCCACGCCGTTTCCGTTTCTGCCGTTCGTCCTTATGACGGGGACGTCGAGGAGCTCGCTTGTATGCTCGATATCTACGTCGATGCCGAGCTTGGCCGCTTCGTCCGACATATTGAGGGCGATTATCATCGGCCTCTCGAATTCGAGAAGCTCCGTCGTGAGCAGGAGGTCGCGCTCAGCGTTGGTTGTCTCGATGACGTTGACTATGACGTCGGGCTTCTCTTCTGCGATAAAATTGTATGCTATCCACTCGTCTTCAGAGATCGGTTCAAGAGTGTAAATTCCGGGAAGGTCTATGAAATGAATATCGTAGCCGCGGTAATTCACGAACCCTTCCTTCTTTTCGACCGTTACGCCCGCCCAGTTCCCCACTTTCAGGTTGGTCTTCGCAGCGTGGTTCAGCAGCGTGGTCTTACCGACGTTCGGGTTCCCCGCGAGGGCAACCTTTATGCTCTTGTTCATTTTACCTCTATGTGCTTCGCAACGTCCGATGTGATCACGATTCTCGAATTGCTGCTCTTGACGACTATGCCGCGTCCTAGCTTCTGCATGATCGTAATCTTCTTTCCTCTTCGCAGTCCCATCGCCTCTATCTTCTTGATGGCGTCATTCTCCTTGAGGAAATCGGTGATGCGGGCCGTCTCGCCGACGGAAAGATCCTTCAATGTTCGTCTGCCGATAGCCGAGCCCTTGCTTGCCGTATCCGTCGAATCCGTCATTGTCTTCTCTTTGAGTATTGCCTGAAAAGCATTCATGGAGTAATCGCAACCCTCAGGTTATTGTCCGTTTTTGCAGTCGGGGCACAAACCGAAGATCTGGTGAGAGTGGCTGATGAGACTGAACTTGAACTTCTTGGCTATCGCCTGCTGCGCCTGTTCAATCCCGTCGTCGACAAATTCCACGATCTTCCCGCACTTCACACAGACCAGGTGATCGTGGTGCGATCTGCCGAAAGCCTTCTCGTACCTCGACCCGTGGTCCTTCAATCTTGTCTTGAAGACGAGCTCGCACTCTTCGAGAATATCGAGAGTGTTGTAGACCGTAGCCCGGGAAACCTTGC
Organism: Candidatus Kryptoniota bacterium; assembly: GCA_046706365.1. Classification (GTDB taxonomy): domain Bacteria; phylum Bacteroidota; class Ignavibacteria; order Kryptoniales; family JAKASW01; genus JAKASW01. The sequence continues at coordinate 19,403 of JBJKPN010000086.1, forward strand.
TCCCGCTCTTCTTCAATGTGAGGAAGAGCTCGTCGGCATCGAAGTGCCCGGTGGTGCCCATTACAGCGTCGAGAACTTCGAACCGTTCGGGAGTGACGCGGTAGTTCTCTTCGCGAAGGTAGTCCTCGAATTTTTGTCTTGCCGTTTCCATCGTCACCGCTTTGTTTAAACTAAGTCTAAATAAGTTACGCCTGGAAAGGCTCCTTTTCAAGTCGGGGTCTGGTGCTTCGTTTCGCATCTAAGTTTTGTCCTTATTCTGTCTTGCGGGGTTTGATTCCCGTGTCCAGCTGTTTACAGCTCAAAATCGATGTTTGTGCAGAAATTCAAGGCGTTTGCGCCTCTAGAGGTTCCGATCAACACTCCGGAAGTGATGTCGAACCACGGGGTCGAGACCGATACCGTCGGGCCTACTCCGGAGCCGCTGAAATCTTCGTCGGCACTTTTGTCCTCGTCGCTCAAAGTGAAGAAGCCTTCTACTCCCGCCCTCAAGCCGTCGGCAACCAGGTAGCTTGCCCCGGCGCTCAACTCCGGGCTGAAGTCGGATTTCCCGCCGAACTCAAATTCCCCGATTCCGTTGACTGTCCCGTTAAGTCTGCCGATATCCTTCGATAGTACCAGTTTGGCCTCCAGGTGATTGGGCGACTTGAAGTCCCACGGGCGCTCATACTCAAGATAGAGAAGTGGGTTGACGATCCACCGGTCTCTTCCCGCGAGCTTGTACAGAGCCTCGATCATGAACGAAGCTTCGCCGCTGCCGGCGGGATAGTCGCGGTTGAAAACCTGGTACATTCCCAGTTGCAGGCGGTCGGTGACTCCGTACTCGAGCTCGAACTCCTGAACGAGCGAGTGCGTGTTGTCCGAAAGGGAGGGGGTGAGAAAGTAAGAATAGCTCTCGAGTTCAAATTCATTTGCGTCCGTCGTCTCGTAAGGAGCGGTCCAGACGTAGTACTTGTCCTGGGCCCGGGCTGTCGTTATGAAGATCGTCGTGATAAAAGGGATCAACAGAAAAAATCTTTTCAATCCGACTCCGTGTTTTTCGTATTCGGCCCGGGTGGCCGGGCGGGTTTGTTATCGTTATTAAGACCACGTCTAAATTACTTCTCCACACGTCGAATGTCAAGTGGTAAGTTCGGAAATTTTGCTGGTGGTTTTGGATGACTAGTTAAGTAAATTTCTCTACGTATGAGCGAGAACGCGCTGCGGTTGTTGACCCCAGGTTTTATTTCCGAACTTTCCAACATGGAACTTCGCGCAAGGCTGATAGTCGAAGGTTTCATGGTGGGGATGCACCGGAGTCCGTACCACGGCTTCAGTGTGGAGTTCGCCGAACACAGGCAGTATTTCCCCGGCGACGACATCGGGAATATCGATTGGAAGGTCTACGGAAGGAGCGACCGGCTTTACATCAAGCAATATGAAGAAGAGACGAACCTGAAAGCATACATCCTGGTGGATGCGAGCAAATCGATGGGGTTCAAGCGGCGCGGCAGCGTTTCCAAGCTGGAGTACGCTTCGTATCTTGCAGCCGGACTGATATACCTGATGATGAAGCAGCAGGACGCGACCGGCCTGGCGGTCTATGACGAGACTGTGAGGAAATTCTTCGAGCCACACCTGACCTATTCGTACATGAAGCTGCTTCTCACGGAGTTGTCGGGTCTTGTGCCGAACTCGAAGACGTCGACTGCGACGGCACTTTCCACCCTCGCGGAACGCATAAAGAGGCGCGGACTCATCATTGTGATAAGCGATTTTCTTGACGACACGAAGAGCGTCGTCACGGCATTGAAGCACTTCAGGCACCGGAAGAACGAAGTGATCGCCTTCCATGTGCTGGACGACTCGGAAGTGGAACTCGATTTCCCGGGCGATGCGGTATTCACGGATCTCGAAACGGGAGAGCGGATTTCCACTCAAGCATCGGCTCTCAGGTCCGCGTACAAGAAGAGAGTCGAGAATTTTGTCCACGATTTGAAAAGCAGATGCTTTGAAAACGACATAGACTATACACTTCTCAGTACCTCGACTCCGTTTGACAGAGGGCTGACGGCGTACCTTATGAGAAGGAAGAAGATGTTTTGAAAAGGGATGAAGCGCCAAAGGCTCCAAGGAGCCGGGCCTTCGTGCGGCAGCGATAACCTTCTTGAATTGCGGGTCGGATGTGCCCGGAATGCGGTCCGATCCGGATTTGTCTTGCTGAACCTTTTTGTCTTTTACCCTCTTGAACTAATTGCCTCGAATTTAGCGGAGAAATAATGGAAATAGCTATACTGGCAGTCATTGCCGCAATACTTGTCGTAATCGTTCTCCTGTTTATGCAGTTCAAAAATCTTTCGGTGAAACAACAGCTGTCTTCGGACCAGACCATGCAGCTCTTCACGATGTTCAAGACAGACGTAGAGTCTGCCGTGAAGTCGGTTGCCGAGACCTCGCGCTCGAACAGCGAATCCCTGGCAAGCACGCTTCAGCTTGTGAGCAATACGCTCTCGAAAGGCATGGAAGAAAACCGGGCGGGTACAAACTCACAGGTGAACCAGCTTGCCGGGCAGATGTCTCAGCTTACGACGATCGTGGGGAAGCAGGTCGAGCAGCTGACTGCTTCGGTGGACCAGCGGCTTGGGCAGTCGATGGCCGCTACCGACAAGCAGATAAGCCAGCTTGCGCAGCAAATTTCGGAGCTTTCGCGGATCGTCGGCGGGCAGGTCGAGGACCTTCGTGGGTCAGTCGAGAAGCGACTGTCGAGCTTCGAAGGGCAGCTCGGCGGACAGCTTTCCGAAGCCAACAAGCTCTTCTCTTCGCTGAAGCAGGATTTCGGGGAACTGAAGGAATCGAGCAACAACATGCTAGAGATCGGGAAGCAGATCAACGAACTTCAGAACATATTGAGCTCACCGAAACTGAGAGGAAACCTCGGCGAGACGCTGCTGGAAGAACTGATCAAGCAGGTGATACCGCAGGGCTTCTACGAATTCCAGTACACCTTCAAGGACGGTTCAAAGGTCGACGCCATCATCAGAACTTCGGAGAGAATCATCCCTATCGACTCGAAGTTTCCGAAGGACGAGTTCGAGAGGTATGTGAACGCGGATACGGAGGCAGAGAAGAGCGGCGCACTTTCGAGGTTCTCCAAAGTCGTCAAGACTCAGATCGACGACATAGCCGAGAAATACATCAAGCCGGCCGAGAATACGTTCGACTTCGCGATAATGTTCATTCCCTCCGAGAGCATGTACTACGAGCTCCTGATGCAGGACAGCGACGAAAACGGCGCTTACCGCTACGCCATGAAGAAACATGTCGTCCCCGCTTCTCCCAACAGTTTCTACGCTTACATACAGGCAATAGCAATAGGACTGAAGGGGATGCAGATCGAGAAGAATGCGCAGCTCGTGCGCGATCAGCTTGCCCAGCTCGAGAATTCGCTGTCAAAGTTCGACGACCAATTCGATACGCTCGGAACGCATCTGCGGAATGCTTCCAACAAGTACGGTGAATCGCACGAGGCGCTGGGAAGATTCAGGGAGCGTCTCCTGGGGATTGCCAATATCGATGAAGACCAGCCGAAGATAGAATAATGGCAGTAATACTGGCGAAGAACATCGAGGGACCGGTGGATGAGGAGCTCATTCTCTCGATTCGCCGGAAAGTAGAAGTTGCCTCACGTACCGGCAACTACGACTTCGTCTACATCGTACCGACTCGGCGTCGCGTGCGCGAGCTGCAGCGCGAGCTTGTCGACAGCCTTGTTTTCGGGAAATTGCCCGTATACACGCTCGAACTCTACGCTCACGAGGTTTTCTCGAGATTGAACGACGGAAGAAAGATGATCTCGCCTTCGATGCAGGGAATGCTCGTAAGCGAGGTGATCTCCGCCGGTGACTTCAGGTTCTTTAAATACGCTTCATTCCGTCCCGGAGCTCGAAAAGGCGTCGCGCCGATCGGGACGATAAAGAAGGTCGTCGATCAGATCGACTACCTCAAGGAAAACGGGATAACACCGGAAGACTTCAGGCATCTCGTCTTGGCGTCTGGGGAGTCCGAGCGTCATAAATTGGAAGAATTTGCGGCTATTTACTCGGGTTACGAGAACGCCCGCGGAAGAGAGTTCATCGATGCGGCCGGGCTTCTGTCGCATCTCAATACACGCCTTTCGCTTTCAAACGACGTGCTCGGGAAAATCCACGCGGAGAAATGCGCCTTCTACGTGGAAGGTTTCTACAGCTTCAAGAAGCCGGAGCTCGAGTTCCTTCGGCTGCTATCCTCACGTAAAGACTTTTCCTTCGTTATCAAGCTCGACTGCAGCGACCGAAATGAGAATATATTCAGGACGATGCTCTCCACTTCCAGCGAGCTCCGAAGTCGGGGATTCAAGGAACAAAGGCAGCAAAGAGCCGGGAACGACCGGCATGAAGGTGACTTCAGAGATTTCCTTGCTATGAACCTCTTTTCTGAAGCGACGCCGAAGAAGAGACGCGACCTGAGAGAGAGAGTCTTCGTTGTCAATGCACGCGACAAACTGCGCGAGGCTGAGTTCGTTGCGAAGAAGATAAAAGAGATTATGGGGAATAAGCCGGGACGAAACCCCGACAGGATCTGCGTCGCCTCGTATCTGCCTCAGGACTACTCCCGGATCTTCCGCGAAGTTTTCCCGAAGTACGGGATACCTGCAAACATAACCGACAGATACACGCTCGAGTCGAATCCCGTCGTAAATGCCGTTTTATCTTTCATCGACATAAAGACGACAGATTACGAACGAACGGCTCTTCTGAGAGCGGTAACGAACAGGGCACTTACCATCGATGAAGGCACCGATGCGAGTGAGGCCGGCAGCATACTCTACTCAGCCGCCGCATCCTGCAGATTCGAACGAGGGCTGAGGAGCTTCCGGGAGTCGCTCGAAGCCCGCCTGATCCTCTTAAGGGGATTGAGCGGAGAAATCGCAGAGGAGAATGCGGCACAGATCGCGCACGATATTTCGGCTCTTACAAAAGCACGCCGGCTCATCGACGGCATCGAGAGTAGGCTTTCGCCTTTTAACCATGTGCTGACTCCGGAGGAATTCAAGTCGGCCGTTACCACACTCTTATCCAGCCTGCGGGTCCACGAGAATATCGTGAGTTTGGATGTCAAATATGTTTCTGCCGAGGCCGTGGAAAGGGACACGCAGGCGTTGGCTTCGTTCCGCGGCGTGCTCGAAGAGGTCGCCGAGGTTGAGACGGTAAAGGGAAGCGGTCCGCTGCCGGTAAGCATTTGGATGGAAAATCTGAGGGCTGCCCTGTCACTCACACGTTACAACATAAGACAGAAGTACGGCTACGGCGTATACGTGACGGCGCTGGAAGAGATCCGGGGACTTGATTTCGACCACCTCTTTATTGTCGGTCTGACGGAGGGTGAACTGCCCACCAAATATGATCCCGAAATATTTCTCCCGCTGAGTCTCCAGAAGGAGAACAAGGAGATGCATCCGTACCTTCAGAGGCACTTGTTCTACCAGGCGGCGGGCTCATCGAAAGTGTCTTTGCAGCTCGTTCACCCGGTTCAGGTGGACGAGGTGCGATTGATACGTTCGTCATTCATCGACGCCTTCGAGGAGATAGCGGAAGTTTCGCACATCGACGCCTCACCTGAAACAGAAAGCAAAGTCGACATATATAACAGACAGGATCTAATCGAGGCCGAGACTTTGTGCCGGGACTTTCGTGAAAAAGTGAAAGAGACTGATTCGCTCGCGTTGCTCCCCCCGAACCTGCAGAGGTGCAAGATTGCGGAGACGGCGAGACATGAGGGCGACAAGGACAGCGAATTCTCAGGAAATCTAACGGAGAAAGAGCTTGTCGAAAAGATCGATTCCGAGATGAAATCGAGGATCTTTTCGGCGGCGCAGATCGAATCGCTTACGAGGTGCGGCTTCCAGTACTTCGCACGCAGAATTCTGCAGGTTGCCGAGGTCGAGGAAATTGAGACATCCCTCAGCGCGATCGAACGCGGAGCCGTGCTTCACAGAATTTTGCATAGATTCTACGACGAGCTCTCGAATCAGGGAAGACTCGATCGCAGCAAGGATGAGCTCGCGCTACTGATCGAAACAGGGAGGGGAATTCTGGATGAGCTCGGCATCAAGCACGACCTCTTCGAAGTCGAAAGGCAGGCAATCCTCGGGACGACGTCCGTGCCCGGCACGCTGGAACTGTTCCTGTCGAAAGTCCAGTCGAAGCTTTCCGAATACGAGTTTGTCCCCGAGAAGTTCGAGTTCGGTTTTGGAATGAAGGGCGGGGGTGAAGATGCGGTCGGGCCGGTGAAGGTCGGGGAAGTCTCTCTTAGAGGGAAGATAGACAGGATCGATTCCAACGCCGGCGGTCTGACGATTCTGGATTACAAGACTTCCTATGTCAATGCGAGCCACAGGGATGTAATCCATGATAAGATCAGTCCGCAGCTGCTTCTCTATCTCAGAGCTTTCGATGAAATCCTGAAATCCGAAGAGCAACCGGGTTTGGCAGCGGGAGCGGCGTTCATATCGTTGAACAGGGACAGGCTGCTGAATGCGGAAGACGGGAAGGAATTGATCGAGTTTATTGTGCGCGATGATGAAGGGGAACTGCGCTACAACAAGAGCTTTGAAAGCACTCGCAAAACCTCGAGTACCGCGACATATCCGAAAACAATGGATGAGCTGATGCAAGAGACTGAATTGTTCCTCAATGATACCGTGCGGAGAGCAAGATCGGGACGATTCAACCTGACGACATTTCCGCAGGAAAAAGTTTGTGCCTACTGTCCCTACGTTGAAGCCTGCAGAATAGCTCTTTCCGGCGAGGAGATGGAAAGGGGGGAGTCAGTCTAGTTGCACGGCGACTATTTCATTGGAGTTTCTGACATAAAGGAGTAGGCCGTCGACTTCGAAATAGAAATCCTGAAGTGTAGTGTAAGCCCTTTTATCCGCGGAATCTTCAAACAAGACCTTCCCGTCATTGTCCAGTATTTTCAAATGTGAATCGTAGATCGGGA
>JBJKPN010000087.1:0-3732 GCA_046706365.1 Candidatus Kryptoniota bacterium
AGTCGCTGCCCAATGGGCCTTGAACGGTTTGTCGAAACCGGTCTGGGTAGGCGTGGGCATACTGCAAATTCTGCTCGCACTTTGTTTAATCCTGCCCGGTGTAAAACTTCGTAGACTGAACTCCGTCGCGGCAGCATGTCTGTCCGTGCTTTCGCTTCTGGGAATCGCGTTGTACACACAGTACCACGGATTTCCCGGCATTCTATGGGGAGTGATCCCCGCCATTCCGGCCGCGTTTGTAGCGTACAAACGATGGCCTGGTCCTAAACCGTGAAGAAGGAGACTGTATAAGTTGCGAATAGAAAATCCCAGGTTCCCACGAATGTGGTCCTTCGGACAAACACCAAGCTCCAAACAATCGCTAAAGGACCAATATCCAACTCCGGACAATAGCAGGTCAGTAGTTGGTTCTTTAGCTGTTGGTTCTAGTTTGGACCTTGTGGGTTGGAGCTTGGAGCTTTTCAGGAGGTTTTTAGCTGTAATCCGAAAACGATCGTCGTAGAAGAAGAGGTAAATCGAAAATGAAATCAGTGTCTCAGCAGATAGATGCCATAATCAGGGAGCCGGGCGACTGGCGGGGCAAAAAGCTGTCACAGCTGCGCGGTGTGATAAGGAAGGCCGACCCTGGTCTCGTCGAAGAGGTGAAGTGGAAGAAGCCCTCCAAACCGTTGGGAGTTCCCGTCTGGTCCCACGATGGAATAATATGCATGGCAGACACGCTCAAGAATGCGGTGAGGCTTACATTTCCCAGGGGTGCCCGGATAAAGGATCCGAAAAAACTTTTCAATACGCGCCTGGACAGCAAGACGGTTCGCGCCATCGATTTTTTCGAAGGCGATGCCGTAGATGGGGCGGCACTAAAGGCGATAATCGTCGAAGCGGTGAGATTGAACAAAAAACAGCACCAGGCTTAAGCAGCACTTTAGCCTGGTGCCGCTTTTGCCGAAGGTCCGACAAACAGGAGAAGAACATGAGTTTGCGATCAGAACATACGCTATCTGTCACGGCCGACACGACCCGTCCATTCCTTCCGCCGGTAGAAAAGCCGAAGAGTATCCTCATGAAAATCGTCTTCTATTTCATGCGGAAGCAATTCGGTAAAGTAATGACGCCGCTGGCGGTACATTCCGCGCGGTTGCCCAACGCATTCGGTTTGTTTTATACAAAGGTCGGCAGGCTCGACAAGAAGCCGAAACTCCCGGAGGAGACCGCCCTTCTTATCCGCGAGCAGGTCGCGAGGATCAACGTCTGTCTCTTCTGCATGGACGCCACCCGCTTTGCCGTCATACAAAAGTCGATGAACCTCGGGAAGTTCGATGCGCTCGAAGAGTATCGCACGAATCCGCTGTTCAGCGATGCCGAGCGCTCAGCCCTCGACTATGCGACGGAGCTGACGAGGAACAAGAAGGGCGACCCGGAGCTTTTCGAAAATATGAAGAAATATTATTCGGTCCGCGAGCTGTGTGAGATAATCTGGCTCATCGCGAGCGAACACATTTATAACATGACGAACGTCGGTTTGAATATTCATTCGGATATGTTGTGCGACATAAGCAGGAAGAAAGCGTGAAAGGAGAAGAAAGATATGATGACGGAAGCAATACATACAGACACGATGGACACCGATGCCCCGTTCATTCCCCCGGTCGAAAGACCTAAAGGGTTGACGATGAAACTATTGTATTTGTTTACGCGCCGCCAGTTCGGAAAGGTGCTCACCGGGCTCGGAGTATACACCGCCCGCATGCCCGTTGCGTTTGCGATGTTCGGCTTCAAGGCATACAGCCTGGACAGGAAACTTGTCCTGAACGAAGAGTTCGCAATGCTCGTACGACAGCAGGTCTCGAGGATAAATGTGTGCTCGTTCTGCATGGACTCCGGACGGTATTTTGCGATCAAGAAATCGATGAACATGGAGAAGTTCGACGCGCTGAACGAATATGAAACGAGCCCGCTGTTCTCCGATGCGGAGCGAGCGGCGCTGGACTACGTAAGCGAGCTGACTCGGAGGAAGAAAGTCGATCCCGATACGTTCGCAAGAATGCGCCGCTCCTACTCCGAGCGGGAGATCTGCGAGATCGTCTATCTCGTGGCAACAGAACATATGGCAAACATCACGAACATCGGACTCAACTTACATTCGGAAATGCTGTGCAGTCTCGCGGCCAGAAAGCCTTAGAATACGGTTAAGGAGAAGCATAATGACAAATCCGTCAACGAAGGAAACGGTCTTGGAATACTTCGACGCCGTCGGCAAAAAAGGCGACTGGCAGTCCCTGATTGCCGACGAGATGGCGTTCAAAATGCCGGGGCAATCGACCCGCGGCAAAGCCTCTTACGTCGAAATAACTGAAAGATTCCTCCGCGCCGTAACGGGCGTGACAACAAGAGAAATTATCGTCGAGAACGATAAGGCGTGTGTCATCGCGGCCTACGATCTGCGCTCCCCAAGGGGGAACACGTCGACAAAGGAGGTTGTTGAATTTCTGTCGGTGAAGGGCGACCGGATAGCATCGTCGTCCATTTATTTCGACACCGAGGACTTCAAGACCTTCATGGCTCAATAACAAGAGGGAACATGCCCTACGACGAAGAACTTGCCAACCGGATCAGGAGCACACTCGTACATCACGGAAGAATAGAGGAGAAGAAAATGTTTGGCTTCCTCGTCTTCATGGTGAACGGTAGGATGTGCCTCGGGGTGCGCGGCAATGAAATGATGTGCCGTATCGGACCCGATTCGATGGAATCCGTCATGCGACGCGACGGCTGCACGCCGCTCAGGATGAAGCGGAAAACGTCGCTGACTATGATCATGATCGACGAATCGGGAATGAAGACAAGGAAGGATTTCGATTTCTGGATCAATCTCGCGCTGGAGTTCAATCTCGGGCAGGAAGAGAAGAACCGGCAGACTACGAAACGAAAGAGGAGGCGCAATTGAAAGAATACCTACTTCTGTTCAGGGGAGGATTTGAGCGTATCGTAGACGAGCCGCCCGACGAATTCGCCGCGAACATGGAACAGTGGAAAAAATGGCTCACCGATCTCGGCAAAGCCGGAAAAGTCGTGGCGGCACAGCCTCTCCTCCCGTCCGGCAAACACGTCGTCGGGAAAGCGAGAACGGTCGTGGACGGGCCGTTCGCGGAAGGCAAAGAGATTCTCGGCGGGTACCTGATTTGCAGGGCCGAAACGTACGACGAGGCCGTCGAGATAGCGAACGGATGCCCGGTGCTAGATACCGGAGGAATAGTCGAGATAAGAGAAGTCGCGACGATGGAAGACATGCCGCGCCAGTACAAGGAGTACCGGGACAATATTCGGCGGAAGGATTCAAGGGCGTAGCGTCTCCCCTCCGATGTCCAATTCCCCGGATCGGGTTCGTCATCAATATAACATCAACAAAACCAGATGAGGGTATTATGAAAGATTACATGCTTCTGTTCAGATTCAAAGAGGGGTTCGACAACAAGAACGCATCGCCGGAAGAATTTCAGAAAGAGGCGATGAAATGGCAAAAGTGGATGGAGAAGCGTCTGAAGGAAGGAAAACTCACCCCCGGCCAGCGGCTTACGGATTCCGGTAAAGTCGTCAGCGGGACGAATAAGAAAGTGAACGACGGCCCGTTCGCGGAAGGAAAGGAAGTCGTCGCCAGCTTCTGCGTGATCAAGGCGGCGAGCCTCGAGGAGGCGGTCGAATTTGCCAGCGCCTGTCCGATACTCGACCGCGACG
>JBJKPN010000088.1:0-31056 GCA_046706365.1 Candidatus Kryptoniota bacterium
ACCTCCGGGTTGATCGGGACTATATCTTTTGGTTCTACCTGACCCGAAGCGGTCACCACCTGAGTGATGGTCCGTCTGGCGACCTTTTCAGTTTGGACTGTCACCACCGGCTCTTTCTTCCCACCGATTACTATGGCGGCTACCAGAATTATCACCAGCAGCCCGGCCGTTGACAAAATGAATATCTTCTTTTTCTTCTTACTCTTTGCCATTATTTGCCTCAGTAATTTATAGTTCCGATAGCATATTCGACTTGTTGTTTATTCTGGATATATGTGTAAGCAGCAACAACCCTGTTTGACAGATCCTGAGTGTAAAGAGCGTTCGCCGTAAGCACGTCCAGTAGAGTTGCACTGCCAATTTTGTATTTTTCCTGAGCAGTTTCAAGGTTAATCTTCGCGTATGCGACGGCTTGTACCGCCGACTCGTATTGCTTCTCGGCAGCATGAAGATTCAGCAGGGCCTGGTAGACGTCGAGTTGAACCTGACGCCGCGAGTTGCTCACGTTTTCCTGCGCTTCCTTCACACCGACATCTGCAATCTGAATGTTCGTCTGCGTCTGGAAGCCGTTGAAAATCGGGAGAGAAAGACTCAGCTGCCCGTACAAACTCTTGTTCTGATCGATCTGGCTGGTCTGGGGACCGTTTATTCCATAACTTGCCGAAGCACTAATCGTCGGAGAATATGCTGCCTTGGCAATGGTCAAACTCGAGTTGGCAGCATTCAGGTTGGCCAGCGCCGCCTGATAGTCTGCTCTCGAACCGAGAGCCTTCTCCATAAGTTGGGCCGAGCTGCTGAACTCCTGATTGATACGCGTGAACTGAGTGGTATCGATCTCGCTGTTTATTCCGGCATCCACGAAGTTCACGCTGTCGGTAACCGGAATTCCGAGGTAGAACTTCAGATTCGCCTGTGCCAAATCATAAGCATTCTTCTGCTGAACGAGAGAATACTCATCGTTGCTGACGGTCGCCTGTTGCTGGTAAACATCCGCGATCGACGCAGAGCCTACGCTGTTTTCCTCTTTTATGATTTCGAGCTGCTGCTGATCTCTCTTCAGATTGTCTTCGCTAATCTTCAACTGGTCGCGTGCATTGAAAACCGACAGGTAGTATTGCGTCGCCTGACTTATCACCGTCTGCTTGGAACGATCGAAAGTCAATTGCGCAGAATGACTCGCTGAAGTAGCCTGGTTTACAGTTGCATAATTCGCAAATCCGTTGAACAATGTCAGATTTGCCCCTACTCCGCCGGAGTAAGTGCGGCTAGTCTGACTGTTCGACACGGGGATGGAAGTCCCGCCTATCACGACATAACCTGCGGGTGATTCCCTGTATGAATACGTGAACCCGGCGTCGGCGCTCAACGAAGGCAGGAGGCTTCCGTAGGCAGTCATTACCCTCGCGCGCTGGCTCTCAGCCTGATATTGTGACTGCAGAAGAGTGGAATTTCTTTGCAACGCAATGCCGATACAGTCGTGTAGATCCAACTGTTTCGGAATATCGCCTTGCTGCCCAAAGGCAAACGGGGCAAGCACAAAAAGAACACCAATAGCCATGAGTTTCTTAAGCATTTAGCAACTCCTCAGAATTTGACGAAATAAACAGCTTTTTTATGATACCTCTTTAATTTAGACGGACTAGCCCTGAGACTGTTTCATTTTCCCTGCAACAATTTTAACCGGTTTGACTTAAGGAAAGCGACTGCAGCATCGTGATCGTTGGGAATCAGTCCGTCCAGAACCGCGCTTTCAACAGCCTTTTTTAGGACGCCAACCTCTATACCAGGTTCGATCCCAAACATTTCCATGATCTCGTCCCCGTTTATCGGGGGTTTCCAGTTCCTGATCCTGTCCTTCTCTTCCACTTCCTTTGCCCGAAGCTCCACAAGCTCATAATTGCTCGAATACTCGGCGATCAGTTTCTTGTTCTTGCTCGTTATGTCGGCACGGCACAGCTTCATCAAATCTTCAAAATCGTCCCCCGCTTCGAACAGGAGCCTCCTGACGGCAGAGTCGGTCACGCCTTCGACTGCCAGGGCCATCGGCCGAAGATGGAGCCTGACAAGCTTCTCGACGTACGGGAGTCTGTCCATCGGCTGCCGCATCCGCTGGAATATCCTCTTCATCTTGCGGGCGCCGATTTCATCGTGACCGTGAAAGGTCCAGCCGACACCTTCGACGAACTTCTTGGTTTCCGGCTTCGCGATATCGTGAACCAGTCCCGCAAACCGGAGCCAGACGTTGTCGGACACCTCAGCAAGATGGTCGACGACGCTCAGAGTATGGAGAAAAACATCTTTGTGATGGTGATCCTGCCTCTGTTCCACTCCCGGAAGATCGGTCATTTCAGGGAAAACACATTTCATCGTTCCCGTTTCATGCATCAGCCTCAAACCGATGGAGGGGCGCGGCGCAGAAAGAACCTTCATGAACTCGTCCGTAATCCTCTCCTGCGACACGATCTTGAGCCTCTCCGCCATCTTTTCGACGGCTTTCCTGACCCGGGGAGACAGTGAGAACTCGAACCTGCAGGCGAACCGGATTGCACGGAGTATCCTGAGCGGATCTTCACTGAAAGTCTCCTCAGGCTCCAGCGGCGTATCTATGATCCCTTTCGAAAGGCTCTTCTGTCCGCCGAAGGGGTCCACAAGCTCGCCGGTATTTCTGCCCTCAGAAGTGAGGACTGCCCGATTGATACCGACTGCCATAGCATTTATCGTGAAATCCCGCCGCGCGAGATCTTCTTCGAGTGTCGCCTCTTCCACGTGTGGCTTCCTCGACATCGCATCATAACTTTCTTTGCGGGCCCCGACAATTTCAATCTTGACCGGCATTCTATTGCCTGCGTCTCCGACGGTCCCCAACTCAACAGTCATCTGAGCTGTCCTGAACTTTTCGAAGACGACCAGCCCCGTCGCTCCCAACTCCTTCTGCAACTGATGCGCGAAAGAAATCGGGTCGCCGATCACCACCACGTCTATGTCCTTGCTGGCTTTGCCGAGCAGCAGGTCCCTCACGTAGCCGCCGACCACGTAAGCCTTGATGCCCGCCTTGTCTGCGGCCTCCCCGACTCCCAGAAGGATAGGTTCGTCTATATTCAAAATTTTTTCTTCAGTCATCTGCAAAACTATTCACTCTTTGTAGAACTGTTTTTTGTCGAACATTCAATGTTTGTCAGCTGCATCAATGGCAGCACAAGAATCCTTCCAGCCAGATCAGGTGCTTGAGTAAGAATCTTATGGCGCAACCCGCGCAGCCTCGGAGTCATGCCGGTACGATTTGCCGCTTTTGTCCGGTATCAGAAATTCAGAAGCTTCTTGGAATCTTCAATCTGCTTCACAATTGAATCCGCAACGGCGAGGACTTTGGTGGCATCCTCGGGATTCACGGGCGTCGGCGTATCGTCCTGTATGCTCTTCACGAAAAGCTCAAGTTCCATTTTCAGGGAGTTTACCTGGGGCGGCTCGGGCTGTTCGTACGTTATCACCCGGCTTGACTCCCCAACGCCGATCGTCCCCAGACTCAGCCCGACGGTAGACGGACTTCCGGGCTGAAGCGCTCGGTAGACTTCCGCCATCCCTTCGGCAAAATCTATGGATATATATGTATCACGCTGGAAGAGTCTCATTTTCCTCATCTGATGCTGTGAAATCCGGCTGGAAGTCAGATTCGCAACAGCGCCGTTGGCAAATCTGATCCGGGCATTCGCTATATCCACGGTGTCGGAAATCACTCCCACTCCGCTCGCGTCGATGCTCGTAACGGGACTTTTCACAAAATTAAGGATGAGATCGATGTCGTGAACCATCAGGTCGAGGACTACAGCTACGTCTATGCCGCGCGGCTTGAATTGGGCGAGGCGGTGGGATTCTATGAACATCGGCTCGAGCTTCAAATGGGAAAGCGCAAGTACGGCAGGGTTGAAGCGCTCAATATGGCCGACCTGGACTTTGACATTCTTTTCTTTCGCCAGCGCACATATATTCTCCGCCTCCTCGACTGTCGACGTGATCGGCTTCTCAATAAAACAATGCTTGCCTGCTTTGATGAGCCCGGCGGCAATTTCATAATGGAAACTCGTTGGTGCGACAACGGATACTGCGTCCACCGATCTTTCCAGTTCCTCCATCGAGCCGAAGGCTCTTATCCCCAGCTCGGCCGCAATTCCTTCCGACCTCGTGCGGTCGACGTCGAACACTCCCACAAGATTTGCCGATCCTATCTGCCGGAGGAGACGTGCGTGGGTCTGCCCGAGATGTCCGATTCCGATTACGCCGACGTTTACTTTTTCATTCATTTATTTTCTCTGCATTCTATTACCTGGACATAGTAGTCCCGGTTTTTTTCCATATATCGCGTTGTGAACAGGTCCTTACAGTTACTCGAGAGACTGTCCACCTTTGTCTTCCTCCTGGTCACGAAGATCGTAGA
Organism: Candidatus Kryptoniota bacterium; assembly: GCA_046706365.1. Classification (GTDB taxonomy): domain Bacteria; phylum Bacteroidota; class Ignavibacteria; order Kryptoniales; family JAKASW01; genus JAKASW01. The sequence continues at coordinate 4,433 of JBJKPN010000088.1, forward strand.
GTAGTTCGAGCCGATCGTGTTCGATACCGGAAGAGGCTCTCCCTCCACGGCATAGACCACCCTTCCAAGTCTGACAGACAATTCAGCCGGTACAAAATTGCTGACAAGCATCGAACTGCCCTGTACGTTGAGAATCGTAGCCGCGACTTCCTCCACCGCCTCGCTCCTTTGAAAGCTGTCTTCCATTACGACATTCTTGAGATAGTTGTTGTTGGAGTAGATGTCGCCGAAGAGAAGCAGCACCACGAACACAAAGACGAAAGTATCGGGCGATACCATCCTGATTTTCCAGAGGGAAGCGAACCCCTGGAGGAAGAACATGCCCAGTACACATGAAACGGTGAAGGCAAACAGAAGATTCAATGTAGAAGGCAGAACAATGCAAAGCGCGGAAGATGTGACCCATAACATTAAGATGTGAAAATGCGTCCTGTAGACGTCATATCGCTTCTTCACGATCAGGTATATTATGCCGGCAACATTCAGGACGCTCACTACCATCAAGGGAATCATCCCTTCCAGAGCCCACCTTAAATCCGTGTCGCCGAGCGGAACCGAAAAGATCCCGGAGTGACCTGAGTAAACAGAATAAAGCGTAACAACAATAGCGATAGCGAAGAAACCTGCCGCTGCCGAAAGCAGCCGCTTGACCAGATTCTTCTTGTCCTCAAGATTTTGAAGGAGATCCAGAATTACGATCAGGAACATGATAAGTCCGGGCAGATTCGCGGCATACGCCGCCCCCGCGAGGATCCCGGCGTACACATACTCATTTCTATAAAGGGCCATAATAAAGAGAATCACAACCGTCACGGCAATTGCGGACGGTCCCCCCGATACTGCAGCGACAACCGAGAAGGGAGAAAGAGCAGTGAGAAAGACTCCGAGGAAGCCCCAGAACTTCTGCCCTAGAACGAAGTTGATTAGCTTGTAGAGAAGCACGAAGTCTATGACCAGCAAAATGACACCGGCGATTCGGATGAACGCAATAGAGTGAGGCATCGTCATCTTGTCGATCTGCCCGAAAAAATCCCAGAGAATGGAGCGGTTGGACATCAGACTCTGGAACATCGCCGTGTGCACGACATTTTGCTGAGCAACGTATGCGAAGACTGCCGGGAATTCCATAGCCCGAAATCGCCAGTAAGTGAGCAGTGCGATCAGCAGAGCCGCCCCGGCAAGATACTTGGAATACCTGTCGAACAATCCGAAGTTCATCGCACGCTCCCCTGCTGTTCGCCGTCCAGCAGGATTGCCGAAAGTTCCTTAACCGACGATACCTTGGTACAATCGATATTGTCGAATCTGTTCCTTGCAAGACCGTCGTAAATCACCGCGAGAAAGTGGGTCTGTGCTGAAGTAGCTGCCTTGTAATCCGAAAGCGAGTCGCCGACCACAACGGCCCCGGAAGGTTCAACTCCGAGCCGTTCGAGTGCGACGCGGACCCCCTCCGGATTCGGCTTATGATTCGTGACCTCCGAACCGGTGACTATGATGTCGAACATTTCAAGGAGGCCATGATGTCTCAGGGTCAAATTGGTCGTAGCGTTGCCCTTGCCGGTGAATATGGCCAGATGCGCACCGGTCTTCTTCAAGGAATCGACCAGTTCAGGTATTCCTTCGAACAGCTTCGTCTGCCAGAGGTGGGTTTCGTAGTACTGAAGGTAGTCGTGCCATATCGCATCGAAATTGTCCGTCCCCATGATGTTCTTTATTGCAACCTCTTCCGGCGGACCGAAATACGACATGATCTCCTTCGGGGTCATTTCAATCGACTTGTATTTTCGCATGACAAAATTGAAACTGTCGAATATCAACTGGCTGGTATCCGCCAGCGTCCCGTCGAGATCGAATATGACAAGTTCGAACCTGGGAATTTCCACTTATGCCGCTTCCTGTTTCGCGGACTTCTTGTTGAAATGCTCCCGAAAAATCTTTACGATTCGTTCGGAAGCCTTTCCATCTCCGTAAGGGTTATGAGCCCGCCCCATTATTTCATACTCTTTCTCATCTTCAAGGAGGCTCGATACGCCATCGACAATCTTTTGCTTGTCCGTGCCGACGAGCTTCACTGTGCCCGCTTCCACGGCTTCCGGGCGTTCTGTCGTATCCCGCATGACCAGGACCGGCTTACCGAGTGAAGGGGCTTCTTCCTGCACGCCTCCGGAGTCCGTGAGGACCAGGAAAGACTTGTCCATCGCATAGATAAACGGCTCGTAATCGAGAGGCTCTACGAGATGGACATTGCTGATCCCCTGTAAGATCTCGTTGACCGGCTTGCGTACATTGGGATTGAAATGAACCGGATAAAGAAATTCAGCCTCTGAGAACTTCAAAGCGAGTTCTCTTATAGATTCACAAATATTTCTGAATCCCTCTCCGAAATTCTCCCTCCGGTGGCCGGTTATCAGGATCACCTTCTTATTGAAGTCGATGCCTTTGAACAAATTGGCATAGTGTGGTTTCGATTCCCTCAACATTCCGACGACATAAAAGAGCGCATCTATGACCGTGTTTCCAGTGACAAATATACTTTCGGCCGGCACGTTTTCCCTGATAAGGTTGTCACGCGACCATTCAGTCGGGGCAAGATGGATATCGGCGATGGCACTCGTCATCCTTCGGTTAATCTCTTCAGGAAAAGGAGCAAACTTGTTGTTTGTTCTCAGTCCTGCTTCCAGATGTGCCACAGTTGTTTTCGCATAGTAAGCGGCAAGCGCGCCAGCAAAAGTTGTCGTCGTATCGCCCTGCACGACGACAAGGTCAGGGGATTCTTCCGCAAGTATTCCCTGCAGCCCGGCGACGATTCTGGAAGTTAAGTCGAACAAGCTTTGGTTGGATGTCATTATGTTCAGGTCGTGGTCGGGTTTGATGCAGAATATTTCCAGCACCTGGTCGAGCATTTGCCTGTGTTGCGCAGTCACGCATATTCTGCCTTCGAATTCGTCCGAGGCATAGATCGACTTTATTAGCGGTGCCATTTTGATGGCCTCGGGACGTGTGCCGAATATAAAAAGGACTCTCTTTTTTCTCATTTCAGTGCATCAAGCTTGATTTACGCTACAATTTAGCCATTTTGTCCCAGAGTTCCGTCCGCGGGGTGTAAAAATCCGACCGGCGCCGGAATCAACACAGCACTTGTTCTATCCGTTACTCTCTTCGGGGTTTATGACTTCAGGGAGGCGAGCGCTTCCGTCAGCTTCTTGAAGGTGACCTCCAGCCCCTCCGATATCACCTTTGCATCGGCCAGCACAGGCATAAAATTCGTGTCGCCGTTCCATCTCGGCACGACATGAAAATGGACATGCTCATAGATGCCGGCACCGCTTACCCTTCCCAGGTTGGCGCCGAAATTGAACCCTTCCGGATGCGAGGTCAGTCGCAGCAGCTTGATAGCGACCCGAGACTGCCGCATTACATCTGCACCCTCTTCCTCAGTCAGGTCTTCGAAAGAACTCTTGTGGGAGAAGGGTACGATCATAAGATGGCCGCTGTTGTACGGGTAAATATTCATGATAATTGCTGAAAGCGCGCTGCGGGAAATGATAAGATTTTTTTCGTCGTCCTGTTCGGAGAGCTTTTCGCAGAACACGCAGACATTTTCTTTTCCGTTCTCCTTCTTGGAGAACGATTCGATGTACTTAGATCGCCAGGGCGACCAGAGTCTTTCCATGTGTGATATCGTCAGGTTTAACGTCGTGAATTCCGGGTGGATAATTCGGGACCCGGAAACGCATTCTACTCTTGTTCGACTTTTTCTTTCTGTGCGCTCGCGATGATCTTCTCTGCCACGTCCTTCGGGACCTCCTCATAATGTGAGAACTTTTGTTTGAAGATACCGCGTCCCTGCGTCATGCTTCTGAGGATATTCGCGTATTTGTAAAGCTCCTTCAGGGGCACCTGAGCCTTGATCTTCTGATTGGCCCCTTCTGCTTCCATTCCGAGAATTTTTCCACGCCGTCCGGAAATGTCGCCCATGATGTCCCCCATGTGCTCATCCGGAACGAGAACTTCCAATTCGTAGATGGGCTCGAGCAGAATCGGCTTCGCGTCCTTGAAGCCCCTTCTGAAGGCCATCGAACCTGCAATCTTGAACGATATCTCATCAGAGTCCACTGGATGGGACGTGCCGTCGAAGAGGGTGACTCTAACGTCGACTACTTTGTGACCCGATATGACACCACGCTCCATCGCCTCGATAACGCCCTTCTCGACTGCCGGTATGAACCTCCCGGGCACCACTCCACCGACGACTGCGTCGACGAACTCGAATCCCGCGCCTCTCTGCAATGGCTCAAGCTTGACATGTACGTGTCCGTACTGGCCGCGTCCACCCGATTGCTTCTTGTGCTTATATTCCGAATCCGCCACTACGCCTCTGATTGTCTCGCGGTAAGGTATGTCCGGCTCGACCATATCGACTTCGACGCCGTAGCGCTCTTTGAGCCGCTTCGTAACGGCCTGCAAATGCATCTCTCCCTGCCCGCTGAGAACTGTCTGGCTGAGTTCCGAATCAACTTCGACAAGAAATGTCGGGTCTTCCTCGTGGAGGGCGTGCAATCCAGAAGCTACTTTATCTTCATCATGACGATTCTTTGACACGATCGAAACTCTCATGATCGGTTCCGGAAAATCAATTTTCTTCATGATTACCGGAGAACTCTTGCCGCTCAGCGTGTTGTTAGTGTGCGTGTCCTTCAGCTTCACGACAGCGGCTATATCCCCGGCGATCACCTTCGAGATTTCCTTCCTGTCTTTTCCGTTCAGGACATAAAGCGTACCCAGTCGTTCCGATTTCCCGTTGACCTGGTTGATCAGGTCCATTCCCGGCATCACGATTCCGGAATAGACTCTGAAAAGAGAAAGCTCTCCTATGTTCCTTTCCGAAATAGTTTTGAAGATAAACAGCGCCGTATCCGCCCCGGGGTCGCACTTCAGCGTTACTTCTTCATGATCTCCGTTTGCCCTGTAGCCGACGCCTTCGGGCGCATTATCAGGCGACGGTGCATATTCTGCAATAAAATCCAGGACCGAAGTCACGCCTGCGAGTTGCTGTCCGGCAGCAGCGAAAACGGGAAAGAGTTTTCGCTCGGCGACAGCTTTTTTCAACCCTGTTGCAATCTGCTCATCGCCAAGTCCCCCGTTCTCAAGGAATGCATTCAGGAGATTCTCATCCGTTTCCGACAGCTTCTCCACGAGTTCTTCCCGGTACCTGTCGGCCGCTTCTTTGACCGGGCCGGGTATCGCTTCTTCTGTGTACTTCCCTCTTTCATTCGCATCGAACTTAAGCAGCTTCATCTTAAGGACATCGACCACGCTGTTGAATCCCGGTCCCTCGTTGACTGGGAACTGCACGACCGCTGCATCGTGGGAAAGCTTGTCTCCGATCTGCTGCACCACTTTCTGAAAATCGGAATGCTCAGCGTCAACTTTGTTTACAACCAGGAGGGATGCATTCCTGTACTCCTTCATGAAGGACCAGTCGATCTCGGTTCCGACTTCGATTCCTTCAGCGGACTTGACCAGGACGATCGCAATATCGGACACTCTCAATGCGGCCTTGACTTCCCCCATGAAATCCGGATAGCCGGGAGGGTCCACGATGTTGAACTTCAGATCGCGCCACTCCGCGTGGAGCAGCGACGTGCTTACGGAAATCTTTCTCTCAATTTCGTCGTGATTGTAATCTGAAACGGTATTCCCTTCTGCGATGGAGCCCATTCGGCTTGTGACCCCCGCCGCAAAAAGGACTGCCTCAGCGAAGGTGGTCTTCCCGGATCCGCCGTGGCCAACTAGAGCAATATTCCTCAAACTGGATGATACATACTCCTTCACGCGCAGCTCCTTTCATTTTAGCTTTTGAGAACTCGTAAGAATGCTCTGATTCCTTTGGCTAAGGCGGCGACGTAACCGGCGGTGTCCATAACCGGCTCTTCGATTTTCGATTTGACTCTCTGTTCCAGCTCGATGAGATCGTTGACGGCACCCACAAGCGAGTCCAGCGCCCCTTTTACGTTCGTGACTTCGCCGTCGACACTCTCTGCGATTTCCCTTATTTTTCCTGTGATGACCCCGGAGTTTTTCAACAGCGGGGCCGACGCCTCGGAAATTTCCCGGACAGAGCTTTCAATCTGGTTGAGGACCTGCTTTGTATCCTTCATCAACACGATCGAATATACGCCCGCAGCAGCTATCGCGAGAAGGGCAATCGAAGCAGCTATTAAAAATAATGTCTCCACGACATCCCCCTAATTCTTTTTGCTCCGTTCCTCTTTGAACGCGTCGGTGCCTGCCTTGACGGCCGACTTCAATTTACCTCCCTCGCCCTTCGCCTGATCCAGAACTCTTTCCGCATCGGAGACAATTGACCCGGCAAGCTCTTTTGCCTGCCCGACTATGTCGTCCGATCTTTTCTTTCCCTCGTTGACAAGCTGTTCTGCTTTTTCCCTTGCCTGACGCAGTTGAGCTTGAGCTGTATCTCTTAATTGGTTGGATTTCGCCTGCAAGTCCTTTCTAAGGTCCTCGCCCGACTTAGGTGCAAACAGCAGCGCCGTGACTGCGCCAATGGCACTCCCCGCAATGAATCCCAGGAACAATCCTTTTGCAAAGCCATCTTCTTCGTGTGCCATGATACACCTCCTGTTATTTTTAACTCATTTTCAAGTTATCATCGGCTACGGTAAAAATCAAGAAAAGGGAACTTTGAGCCCTGGCTCAGTCTCGGTCTTCGGGCCAGCCCCGGGCTTATTCTAAGTGTTGAGGACGCAGAAGATAAGCATATATCGCTTCGAGTTCTCTACGCTTCCCGGGTCTTCTTCCTGGTTTGATGCAATCCGGGCCTGCATCGAACGCTGCGCGACATTAAACGCAGCCCCAACCGCCCTTTTTAAGACCCGGTTGATCCTCGGCAGTGACCTCTATTCTGAATCAGTCTGGTGCCTAAGCTGATTCAGCATTCTCTGAAGTTCATCCTCGTCGACCGTGCTGTCCGCCAGGTGGCCCTGCAGGTAATCGTCGTACGCACTCATGTCAAAATAACCGTGTCCGGACATATTGAAGACTATCACTTCCTTTTTTCCTTCCGACTTTGCGCGCAACGCCTCGTCGATCGCGGCACGGATCGCATGAGATGACTCGGGCGCGGGAATTATGCCCTCGCTCTTCGCAAATTTCAGGGCCGCGTCGAATACCTCGTTCTGAGAGTATGCCACAGGCTGAATGATACCGTTGTTGACAAGGACTGATACGAGAGGAGCAACACCGTGGTACCTCAGCCCGCCCGCATGAATGGCGGGCGGAACATACGCGTGACCAAGCGTATGCATCGAGAGTAGAGGAGTCAATCCCGCGGTGTCACCAAAATCGTAGGTGAAAACTCCGCGCGTCAAAGTCGGACAGGCAGTAGGCTCAACCGCGATAACCCGCATCGCTTTTGCCCTTGGCTTGTCTTCCAGCTTTTCCCGGATAAACGGGAATGAAAATCCTCCGAAATTGGAGCCGCCGCCGACGCACCCGATGAGCGTGTCAGGGAACTCGTCCACTTTTTCAAGCTGTTTCAAGGCCTCCTCACCGATTATGGTCTGGTGAAGTAGGACGTGGTTCAAGACGCTGCCGAGCGAATACTTCGTATCCGGATCGCTTGCGGCAACTTCCACAGCTTCACTGATTGCCATTCCGAGGCTGCCCGGAGAATCAGGGTTCTGCTGATAGAGTTCCTTCCCTGCCTTGGTTTCCTCACTGGGGCTGGCGGTAACTTCCGCCCCCCATAATTGCATCATCGCGCGGCGATAGGGCTTCTGGTTGTAGGAAGACCTGACCATGAAAACCTTGCAGCCGAGTTCAAAGTAGTTGCAGGCCATGGAGAGAGCGCTTCCCCATTGTCCCGCACCGGTCTCGGTTACCAATCGCTTGACGCCTTCGAGCTTGTTATAATACGCCTGCGCAACGGCAGTATTCGGCTTGTGACTCCCCGCGGGACTGACGCTCTCATTCTTGAAATAGATATGCGCAGGAGTCTCAAGCAATTCCTCCAATCCCCGCGCACGAACGAGCGGCGTTGGACGCCATTTCAGGTAGATATTCAGAATCTCTTCCGGTATTTTCACAAAACGGTCCTGCGTCACTTCCTGTTCGATAAGTCTTTGCGGAAAGATGGCCGCCAGCCTGTCCGGAGAGACCGGCTGTTGAGTCTGCGGATCGAGCGGAGGAAGCATTTGTCCGCCAAGATCGGCGGCGATATTGTACCACTTCTTCGGAATCTCTCGTTCGCTCAGATATATTCTATTGGGAACAATCTTGGGGGATTTCATTTTTGTCAGTCCTTGCCGAGCTTTGGTTTGCCCGCATTTATCCATGCGGTGTACCAGTATGATGCAACCGCCCGAGTGGCTGCTCGCATCTGGGCCTCCACCATACCGTCTAGTGCAGCACTAAACCTCTTGTAATATTGATCGGAGTAGATGTATTCTTTCCGGCCGTTCCTTTGTTCCACCCGGTACAATTGACCTTTCGGTATGCCGGCCTTTGCAATGCTGTCGGCCGCGAAGACTTTGCCTAGAAGTGAATAACTGTGGGTCAGAATTTTCAGGGCGTGTTCCACGGGGTGTTTGATATAGACCGCATCGCCGATTCCGGAGAACGAATAGTTATTGCCGAAATGTGAGGGTATTCCGGTCTCCCACCTGTAATGGACTCCGATATGACCGTTGAACTGGCCGTCGTAATTCCTGGTTGCGTGGAGAGGGACGTGCATGTCGGCGACATAATGGCCGAGGTCGGCAGAAAGGTGAAGAATTAGCGGAACGTTGTCGGCTTTCATGGCAGCCGTGAGGCTATCGATGTCCCATCCGACACGCCACGCCACCATTCCATCTTTCATTACCGTTTCCTCTCCGTATTCTTTCACCGCTTCTTCATATGTGAGCGGCACCTTGAAATTCGGATATTCCCCGTAGTCGTCCATGTCCAGATAGTGATAGTCTCCCTCATTCTTAACGATGTCCCTGCGGAGATCCGGATCAGAGGCGTGCGCCGCCACATAATCGACATTTGCGGCATAGAACGCCCGCAACGGTTCCGGCAATAGGGTGACTGCCGCCCTGTTAATTGTCTTATGAGCCCAGAATCCCCACCCGAATGCAACCTGGGAGATTAATGCCAGAGAGACTGCTACAAGAATGAAAGGAGAAGCTCGTTTGATTTTCTGCATTGCGATTCGTCCCTTGTGGTTGTATAAAGACGCTTCCCGGTCCGCGGGTCAGAGAACATGCGGACCGGGACAAGAATCATACTATATTCAACGAATCTTTTTCTTGTGACGCATCTTCCGGAGACGTTTCTTTCGTTTGTGTGTGGCCATTTTGTGGCGTTTTCGTTTCTTACCACTTGGCATTCTACTTCACCTCCTGATTGCCGATGTTTGCATGTTGTACTAAAGTTTGTTCAGCCTTCTTGCCAATTTCACTGTTGGGGTCGATCTTCACACATGTCTTGAGCGCTTCATTTGCTTTGTCAAACTCACCGAGGTTCAGATACACCACCGCAACATTGAACCAGCCTATTTGATGTCGGGGGTCAAGCTTGAGAGCTTCTTTCAATTCGCTCAGAGCTTCCTGGGCATGGCCCCCTTCGAAAAGCGTCACTCCGTAGTCGACGCGCGGATCGACGTCTTTCGGTTTCTTCTCGAGATACCTTTTATAATATATCGCAGCCTGATCGTACATCTGGTTGTCTTGAAGCATATTAGCGAGTTTCAACGTCGACCCCAGGTCCGCCGGATCCTTGTTGATAACTTCTCTCAGGCGATTAATCTCATGGAGCACGTCTGCCGACGGCTGTCCGCTCGATGTGCTTTGCTGCTGCGAGGCAGGGGGAGAATCCTGCGAACTGGCGGTGGGTTTAGAGCTCAACAACCCGTAAACGAAGATCGCTCCAAGAAGAACGGCGGCTGCAATTGTCGCGATCTGATAAGGTTCGAGGCGGACTTTCTTCCCTGCGGACGAGTGCTGTTGCGAACTTCCTTGTCTGCTGCTTTTCTTCTTAGAGTTCTTCTGCGCACGTTTCCGTTGAGCTGGTTTTTCCGCCGGACGACTCGGCTCGGGAGTGACGGTTGATTCCCTTTCCGGATGCTCCCTGGGTTCTTTTACTGCGCCTGCAAGATAAGACCCGCAAGACTCACACGACTTTGCCGTTTCTTTATTGTGAAATCCGCATGTCGGGCAGACCAGCTCCGACTCTTCTTCCCCGGAGGCTTCCGGGGTTTCCTGTGGAAGATTGGCCGGCAATCCTTCGATCTTTGCTCCGCAGTTCGGGCAGAACTTAAACTCGCCGGCCAACTCTGTCCCGCATTGGGGACAGAACCTTGCAGTCATTTCTGGGTCGCCTCCTCGATGCTCCCCTGCTGGTTTCCGGGCGTGTCCTTTCCGAGATGCTCGTCGACAAAGGCCTTGAATTCCTTCGACACCTTGAAATACGGGACGAACTGTTCCTTCACGGGATACGCTTGCCCCGTTTTCGGATTGCGCGCCATCCGTCCTTTCCGTTTTCGGATCTTGAAGCTTCCGAATCCCCTTATCTCGATCGCTTTACCTTCTGCCAGGGCGTTTCTCACCGAAGTCAGAAAGCCCTCCACAACTGCTTGTGTCTCGATTTTCGTCAACCCCGTTCGCAAGGCAATTTCTTCGACAATGTCAGCTTTAGTAACGCTCATTACTCTCCCTTTCTATTGCTCTATTGCGCAAATCTGTATTGCAAGATCGGTTGCTCGATAAAATCTTTTTCGAAAATGTGAAGCTTCGAGAAAACATCACCGAAAAAATAATCGAAAAGAGTCCTTCGCTCGGTGGGCTCGACGACAACCGGCCTGCCTTTGATCCCACCCAGATGAGCGGCAATCTTGATTGCATCCTGAAATGAGCCGAGAGTATCCACTAACCCCAGCTTCAGTGCCTGCGCACCGGTGAACACGCGTCCGTCCGCGAATTTCTTCAGCTTGTCGATAGGCAGCTTGCGGTTCTCAGCGACGACGTCAAGGAACTGATCATAACTATTATCCACAACACCCTGGAAATACTTCTTATCTTGTTCGGTCATCTGCCTGAATGGCGACCCGGAGTCTTTATATTTCCCGCTTTTGATTACATCCATCTGCAATCCGAGCTTTGTCATAAGCTTGGCGTAGTTCGGGAACATTGCTATCACGCCAATGCTGCCGGTGATCGTACCGGGGTCGGCAACAATGCGGGTAGCACCGCAACTAACATAGTAGCCGCCGCTGGCAGCGAGCGATCCCATCGACACAACTATCGGCTTGACCGTGTCGCTTATCGACTTAACCTCTTCATAGATCTCCTGGCTTGCCGCGACTCCACCCCCCGGACTGTCAACACGAAGAACTATCGCCTTGACGCTTGAGTTATCGGCAAGAGTCTGGAGTTCCGAAACGATCTCCCTCGAAGACATTATCGTTCCGGTCAGATTCACAACCGCAATTTTGGAGCCTCCTCCCGAAAGATCGTACCCGTTCCGGGCCGTTTGACCACCCGACAAGAGTATGGCTATCAGTACGCTACCCAGAATAACTATGCCGATTACCCAAATGAATACTTTTGTAGATCTTCTCATCTTTGTAAGTCTTAGTTGCACAACATTTTACCAATAATAACGAATAAAATCAATTTAAATCCGGTCCCGGCTGCAGGAACTTAGCGGCTCCCCCTCGTCGAATCAAGCAGCCATGATTTGTCGCGCAATTCAGCCCACATTTATCTTGAACACACTCCCAATAATCACGCTGATCACTATTACCATGAAGACGATAAAGGTGACGCCGACATACTTGAAATCCTTCTCCTTCCAGAACGCGATAATCGATATGAAGACGCGGCTCACCGGAGTAAGGATAAGACAGACCGTGCCGAGGTAAAGAAATGCACGTGGGTGGAGTGTTGTGAGATAAGAGAAGAACTCACCGAAGGAATGGAAATACTGGTCTGACAGGCTAGGGATTGGACGACCTTTAATGAAGAGCAGAATCAACCCTATGAGGTAAAAACCTACGGTTGCGAACATCCCGGTGGACAAAATGATCGCAACCACTTTGTTAATAAATTGAATCTCCGATTTCTGCGCCTCTTGTACACCTGTGCTCATAAAAGTCCCGGCAGCTTGAAATTGAATTGCATCAGCAGTCCCTTGGCAATCATCTGATATCCAAGATAAATCATTAGAAGAAAGAAGACCATCTTAATAACCCGACTGTGGAGCTTATTCATGACCATGCTCCCCACTGTTGCGCCAAGCATTGTGCCGAGTGCGACGGGAGCGACGATGTAAACGTCTATCCCGCCCGCGATGAAGTAAACAACGGCACTCGTCGCGGCGGTTACCCCTATCATGAACTTGCTCGTTCCGACCGACGCCTTCATAGGAATGCCCATCATCGAATTCATGGCTGCGACCTTAATAACTCCACCGCCTATCCCCAACAACCCAGAGCCGACGCCTGCGAGCGATGCGACGAGACTCCCCGCAACCGTCCTGGTCGCGTGATACTCGATCTCCTTGTTCGCGGCCTCATCGTGATAGGAACCCTCCAGCATCATCACCCGCGACAGTCTGTCGCCGGTGATTTCCATGTAACCGCCGGATTCGATCAAACGGTCCTCGGTCTTTCTCGAGCGGTAGGAAACGATTGCCATATAAAAGATAAGCGTTCCGAATATGAGGCTGAGCATCCAGCCGTGCATCAGGACGCCGACAAAAGCTCCGACCAGCGCTCCGGTGGTCGTGGAGATTTCCAGGAACATTCCCAGCCGCACATTTGTGATCTGCTGATCGACGTATGAAAGCGCACCTGCAATCGAGGTAGCTATCACGGACACAATGCTCGCGGCTATGGCGGTGTGAATCGGCAAATGAAAGAGCAGAGTCAGGGCAGGCACTATGATTATTCCTCCTCCAATCCCGACCAGAGCTCCGAAAAAGCCGGCAAAGATAGCCACCAAAAACATCATAAGAAATGTCGTAAACATCGTGAAAATATATTTATCCGGCCGAGAAAAAACAAAGTCATTCCGTGTACCCCGAAATACAATTTCGTTTGTACGCTCATCTTCATTTGGCTAAATTGAGCACGTGAATTTCATCAAAGAACGGGAATGATGAGACAACTCACAAGCTGCTTGAGAATGATGAGACCCATCCAATGGGTCAAGAATGTCTTCGTCGTGGTGCCTCTCATATTCTCGAAGAATCTCTTCAACGTATCGCTGTTTTCACAGTCTTTTCTGACATTTCTTTCCTTTTGCGCCGCCGCGTCATCCATCTACATTGTCAACGACATAGCTGACAGGGAGCTGGATGCTGTACACCCTGTGAAGAAAAACCGCCCCATAGCTTCCGGACAGGTATCGACCGGAACCGGACTTGCAACATCGGGCATTTTGCTGATAGTGTCATTCCTGCTGCTCTCAGTTGGCCGGGTGCCGATCGGCGCGTGGATTGCGATTTCATTCTACATCATCGTAAACCTGTTCTACTCATTCGCCCTCAAGAAGGTTGTGCTGATCGATGTGTTCGTGATAGCCGTCGGATTCATCCTCAGGATCCTTGCCGGAGGCTATGCCATCGATGTGAAGATTTCGAGCTGGCTCGTCATGACTACTCTCTTCATTGCAATTTTTCTGGGAATCGCGAAGCGAAGGAGCGAGTTCGTACAGATGGAAGGGAGTACCAGTGAAGCCGCTAGAAAGGTCCTGGCCGACTACGACCTGAGCCTGATCGACCAGATACTGTCGGTCTCCGCGGCAAGCGTGATCATAACTTATGCGTTATACACAGTCTCCGAGCGCACGGTTCATGCATTCGGAACCGAGGCTCTCATTTTCACGACTATCTTTGTGGTTTACGGGATATTCAGATATCTTCTTCTCATTCACAAGATGGGACTAGGAGAGAACCCGACAGGCGTGATCCTCGCCGACAAGCCGATGATAATCAACATTGCTTTCTACGTTGTCTCGCTCGTAGCAATCATCTACAAGCAGGAATTGATACACATCGTCTCCAGATATGTCCCTTTCTCCTGACGCCCGACCGGGCGATGCCGTGACTGGTTCCGGCCGCCGAAGGGCCGAGATAATTCTCCTTTCGATTACATTCATCTGGGGCGGGACCTTCGCGGTGGTGAAGTTTGCACTTTCCGACGTCTCCCCGCTCACATTTGTCGCGATAAGATTCGGGATAGCCTCTCTCATATTTCCGTTGATATACAGGCGGGACTACTTCACGATGGACAGGGGAACGCTGCTGAGCGGCCTCTTCCTCGGATTTCTGCTTATGATCGGATTTGCACTTCAGACAGTCGGGCTGAAATACACTACAGCTTCAAAGTCGGCGTTTATAACGGGACTTCTCGTCGCCTTCACCCCTATTGCCCAGGCTGTGATAGAGAGGAAGATGCCGACCAGGGCCAGCCTCCTCGGCGTCGGCCTGGTGGCGCTCGGGTTGTTTCTACTGACCTCTCCCGGCGGACAGGGTTTCAACATCGGTGACATCCTTACCCTTTTCTGCGCGATCTCATACGCGATATACATTGTGTACCTCGACGTATACTCCAGGAAATACGATGTCTCGAAGCTGACCTTCCTTCAATTGTCTGAAACGGCCGTCCTCTCGATAATCGCGGCACCTTTCGTCGAAACGATGCACGTTCATTTCACGGTCGGCTTTTTCTGGGCGCTCCTCTACACTTCGATTCTCGCCACAGTGTTCGCCACTTATCTCCAGACGAAGTACCAGCGTGAGACAACTCCCGTGAGGGCGGCGATCATCTTCTCCATGGAGCCGGTTCTCGCGAATGTCATAGCTTTCTTCGCATTCGGGGAATTCGTGGGCGTTATTGGCGCGGTCGGAGGTGCATTCATAATCGCCGGACTTCTCACCTCTGAACTCGTCGACTGGTAGCCCGGGCCGAAGTTTCCCGGAATCTGGTTCGGACAAGTCCCCCTTCATCCGGACATCCGAGATTGTTTTGTCGAAACCTCTTATTCGTACACCCGCTTGAATCAGGCCCTCCTTTCATTCGATTACATGTAAGAAAGCCGGGAACAGTGTCGGCAATCGAATCGTTTAGTGATTATGGATTTACAGTTGTTACCGCGAGTCAAATGAGTCTGAGGAGAAGAAATGCAAAACAAGGTCAATCCCGCTTCGCTTTTACTGCCCGAAAGAATCGTAACGCCGGAAGAAATTGAGTATTACGACTCGAATGGATATGTTTACCTCCCCGAAGTTGCATCAAAGGAAGAAATCGAAGCTTTCAGACCGGTCATTGAGAGCGTTGTCAAGTCGACGGTCGAGAGCCGCGATACCCAGGGAAGGCTCGACGACTACGGAAGGATGTTCCATCAGGTTACCAACGCCTGGAAACTCGACGACAGGGTGGCAGAATTCGTGCTCGCAAGCAAATTTGCGGGGATCGCCGCGCAGTTAATGGGTGTCAAAGGAGTTCGTCTGTATCATGATCAGGCGCTCTTCAAGCCTCCAAGCGGCGAAAAGACTTACTGGCACCAGGATATGTTCTACTGGCCGCTCAAAACGGACAAGACAATTACCATGTGGATGCCGTTGGTCGACGTCGATGAAGAGATGGGAACTATGATTTTCGCGTGCGGTTCCCATCATCAGGGACTCGCCAGCTCTTCGCCAATATCTGAGGAGGGCGGTGAGGTCGTCGAACGTGTCGTGAAAGAAAATGGATACGAATGCCGCAGTCATGCGCTGAAGGCGGGTGACGCTACTTTCCATTCCGGTTACACAATTCATTCGGCCTACCCGAACAGGAGCAAATCCACGAGAGAAGTGATGACCGTTATCTATTACGCGGACGGCACCAGAATAGTGGACGAGCCGAATACATACCAGGTTGTAGACATGAATGTGTTTCTTCCGGGAGCAGGCCCCGGTGAGCCGGCAGTAAGCCCGTTGAATCCGCTTCTTTTTGAAATCTGACCCCGCAATCAGATCCGGATTCAATCCATGATAGCCGACTGAGAGGGGGTAATTTTCATCAGGGTTCTGTCGTGCAGGTAAGCTATTTTCCCTCTGAGAATCAGAAATTTCACCCGAATGCTCGTGCGGACTTTACCGCCTTGTCGGCTCTGCTGATTTCTACTCGAAATCCAGGTTCCAGCGCTCGAAGAGTTCCGGCGGGACAACTTCTATAAACCTGCTCGGCTTCGTGAAGATCTTGCCTGTCTCCCGGTCATATACGTTCATAGGGTAGGTGACGTACAAATTCTCCTTCGCGCGAGTACATGCGACGTACATCAGCCTTCTCTCTTCCTCGATTGCCTCGTCGTCGTCCGTGGCATACATCGAAGGGAACTTGCCGTCGAGTGCCCAAATGAGAAACACGCTGTTCCATTCCAACCCCTTCGCGGAATGGATGGTCGAAATCGTTATCTGCTCTTCCTTCATGTCTTTTTCGCCGAGGTCCACCACGCTCTCGGTGGGCGGCTCGAGTGCCAGGTCAGCAAGGAACGACTGCAACGATTTGTACCGCTCGGCTATCGAAGTGAACATCACGAGATCTTTCTCGCGCTTTGCATAGTCGTCATACTTGTCCCGCATCAGCGGTTCGTAATACCTGAGGACCGCTTCAATTTTCTCCACCGGCTGCGCGACCTTCTTGCCTTCATCCGATATGAAGTCGATAAGCTCGTCAGCGCTGGAAGGAATCTTAAGCCGGCTCTCTTCCCCGCCCGATTTCTCCCCCGTTTCGGTGTGGGCAAGCCGGTCGAGCACCTTCTCGGCAACCCGCGGGCCGACGCCGGGATGCAGCAGCAGTATTCGGTGCCACCCGACCGCATCCTGCGGATTTTCGATTACTCTCAGAAATGCGATAACATCCTTTATATGCGCGGCTTCGACGAGCTTCATACCCCCGAATTTCACATACGGGATATTTGCCCTCGTAAGCTCTATTTCGAGGTCGAACGACAGGTAAGACGAACGAAAGAGAACCGCTATGTCGTTCAGTGTGATGCCTGCCTCCCGAAGCTCCAGGATTCTCTGGACGACAAACTTAGATTGCACGTTCTCGTTCTCGGCGCCGACGATAACGGGCCGGTCTCCGGTCTTCTTCCTCGAGAATAATTCCTTCTCGTATTTCTCCCTTGCTGCGTCGATAACCCTGTTGGTGAAGTTCAGTATTCCCTGGCCCGAGCGGTAATTCTCCGTGAGCTTGATGATCCTGCAGTTCGGGAAATAAGTCGGGAAATCGAAGATGTTCCTGAAATTGGCACCGCGGAACGAGTAAATGCTCTGAGCGTCGTCGCCGACAACCATGACGTTATTCTTGTCCATCCCGAGATACCTGACGATCTCCCCCTGTACCTTGTTCGTATCCTGGAACTCGTCGACCATGACGTAGCTGTACTTTCCGCTGATCGCCTTGCGTACAGACTCGTTCTGCGCAAGAAGCTCCTTCAGATTCTTAAGGAGATCGTCGTAATCCATAAGATTGTATTTGCGCTTGTAGTCGTCGTACTGTTTCTTCAGCTTTAAGATGTCCTCCACCTGCTCGATGAACCTGGGGTATTCCCTGAAGACAATCTCTTCTATTTTTGTCAGTGTGTTTTCCGACTTGCTGTAGATGTCGACAAGCGTTTCCTTCTTGGGGAAGCGCTGCGACTTCTTCTCGGGGCTGAGCCGTGTCCGGAGAAGGTTCACGACGTCGGCAGCATCGGAATCGTCGAGAATTGTGAACTGCTCGTTGTAGCCGAGTACTTTTGCGTAATGTCTCAAAGTCATATTCGCAAACGAATGAAACGTCCCGCCGGCCACGTCGTCTGCCGATGTCGATTTCAGAAGCGCTCCCGCCCGTTTCAGCATTTCGCCTGCAGCTTTTCGCGTGAAGGTCAGCAGAAGTATCGACTGCGGATTGCACCCCAGCTCGACCAGGTAAGCGACGCGGTATATCAGCGTCTTGGTCTTGCCCGTCCCTGCACCGGCTATGACCAGCACAGGCACATCGATCGTTTTGACGACATCGAGCTGATCGGGATTAAGATCCTCTTCATACTTTATCCTGAACACGCGACGCTCGGCCTCGCCTACGACGCTTTTCTTGATAGTATATTTCTTTTCCCGGCTCTTGCCGGAGTTTTTTTCTGAATCCATTATTGCGGCACCGTAAAAAAGAATTTAGACCCTTCTCCCAATTGACTCTCAGCCCAGACTCGTCCCCCATGAAGCTCGACAAGACGTCTGGTAAGCGCAAGCCCGAGACCGACTCCTCTGAATTTTCTGGCATAAGGATTTTGAGTCAGTTGTTCGAACGGCTTGAACAGCCTGTCTATATCTTCGCTCTTGATTCCCATTCCAAAATCCTCCACACAGAAATATATTGCGCTTTCTTTCTTCCACACCTTCAGGTTTATCTTCCCATTCGTGTGACTGAATTTGACCGCATTCGAAAGGAGGTTTATGATTATTTGTCGGAGTTTTTGCGGGTCGGCGAAAATATCTTCAACCGGCTCCTGGAAGTCTGTAACGAGACTGATGTTCTTCTCCTGGGCCATCGGTTCCACGATCTTTACCGCCTGCTTCAGTTCCTCCGACAATGCAAAATGCGATCTTTCGAGCTTCAGCCTCCCTATCTCGAGCCGCGACAGATCCAGAAGATCATTTACAAGCACGAGCAAGTGACGTCCGCTGCTGTTGATGTTGTCTATGAACTGCTGAGCCATCTCGGGCGTCATATCGCTCAAATCCGTATGAAGGATTTCGCTGAAGCCGATGACGGCGTTAAGCGGCGTGCGCAGCTCATGGCTCATATTGGCGAGAAACTCGGACTTGGATCGGTTAGCGTTTTCAGCCCTTCTCCTTTGAACTTCGAGGGCGATGGCGTTTTGCTGCATTTGCTCGAAGAGACGCGAGTTACGCAGCGCCAGCGAGCACTGATGACCGAAAAGCTCGAGCAAAACTTCAGGACATTTGTCATCGACGAAGAGATAGCATAGTAATCCGTCCGCCTTCCCGCCTATTTGAAGCGGGACAAGAACAAACCGTTTTACGTCAGAGAGACCGAGCGACTCCGCCTGCGGCCTTTCTCCGGTGAAGAAACTCAGGAACTCGTTCATGTCGGTTCCCGAATAGATCCTTCGGCTTCTACACAACTCCTTCAGGAAATACATTTTCTCGGGCGAGAGTTCAATCGCCCTCGGATTCAAGTCGAAGGTCGAAACAAGCTTCTCGAATCCTTTCAGTCCTCTCCCGGAGTAATGGCCGGAGTTAACCGTGTTCGAGTACTGATCAAACAGCATAAGCACGGCCAGATACGCGCCGGATATCTCCTCACCCTTTGAAACGATCAAGTGGAGGATTTCCTGCACGCTTCCCGGAGACGCGAGGGCCATGCTGTTTTCCTCGAGCTTCAACAGGTGGCGTGAGAACTCTTCGGTCCTGTCGTCTACACTTTCCGTCGTCCGGGCTTTCTCAGGCTCTTCCCTTTCCTCCGGAATCGCTCCGATGAATTGTGAAAGCCCGGATACTACCGCCGCAATGCCTCCGAAATAGAGGCCGACGTACTGAACGATGTCGTAGGGAATCGTCATCCCGCCATGGACAAGGAACTCGAGATTTGTCAGTGCCAGCCCTGAAGTTACGAGAATCAGACCAGTTCGAATTCTCCGCCAACCGGAGAGTTTTTCATGACGGCCTCCCTTACGATGACTGAGAATGAAAACTGTTGCGGAAAGCATCACAAGAAAGCCTGCAACCCTGTAAACTGCGGCCTGCATCACATGCTATATCGTCCTGACATACTCGGACGTATCTAGCTTCCAAACCGGGACCCCGCAGTAACGTTTTCCCTCGGGACAATAAGGAGTCGCCCCGGCCATCGCCCTGATAGTACAGGGGGGAAGAAGAAATTTGCCCAGGTCGGGATGAACTGCTCTTATCTGTTCGACTTCGTCGAGCGTCGCCTTCCAGATTTCCTCCTGTGAGTTGTAGCAAAGCCGCATTTCCGCCTTGTGATGAAGGTTGAGCAGGTCGGCCGACTCGGTGAACCTAATCGGAAAGGCATTCGGAAGGAGGTAGGACGCAAACTCGGTGTTGACCCCGATCGATATCAGTTTATCGATCGATCTCCACGTCATCTCCATCGTGCGTCTGTAGAGCTCTTCAGCACCTTCGTCAAGAAGAACGAGTTTCGGCACAATGTAATCGGGGTCGCTTCTCAGGTGTTCGGCGATCAGCGGTCTCGATGCCGGCGTCATTCTGTGGCGCTGATCCTGCGAATCTGCAGTGTGACTCAACTTTTTCCTGAAGGTGTAGGAGCCATGATAAAGCGCCCTGGAAATTTTATCATGCGTTGTGAGCACCAGAGAACTCCTCAGGACTTTGTTGTGGACCGGGTCTATCGCCATCGCAACTGCCTCCGCGTCAGATAGCTCGGCGGAGCTTTTGCCGAGGATTTCTCTCACGGCACCCGCTATCGCTTTTTCGGAGTTCGCCTTGTAGTCGATCAGCTTCGATACATGACCACCGAGCTGGCGGTCAAACTCTTCGATGAAGGCCGACGAGACCTTCCCCCTGTGATCGTTTTCGGCGGTGAAGAATTTCTCGTCAAGAGGTTCGTCGAGAACCAACCGGTAATTCGGATCGTACTTCAGCAGTTCCTGTACCATCATATCCACGACGAGCTGTTGTTCATACGGTGTATCGCCGGACTTGCACATCCTGGCATACCTGAAAAGCGTTATTCCGCTGATGGTATGATAGAGATATGAGAACGTCGCGACAGGTAGCACATACCTGGCAATTTCCTGCGCTTTCTTCCTGATTTCGCCCGCAAAGCGTTTGTCGTTTATGCGTTTGGGAAATACCTTGAAATACTCCTTTGCCGCGGGCTTCGAAAGAAGTTCGACGAGCTTCCTGTATGCATTTATCTGGGCAGATGCGGCTCTGACATAGATTTCAAGGGCCTCCCCCTTCAACGGCGGGACAAAATAGTTTCCATCCTTGACCTCGACGTACCGCTGGCTGACCTGCTCCGAGTTGTAGAACGGATGAGAATGCAGAAACGACCAAATGAATTGGCGTGATACGTCCGAAATCTGGAATTGGAATGTCGCGTGCTGAAAGGTCGTGTGGTGACCGGCCTCGTAGATATCAAGCGCCAGGGTGCGGTATCTATCCATTTCGATCGACTCGTCCTCGATAATCCCTTTCGAGGAATAACAGGTTCGCGCGGTTGCAATTACGTTTTTGAACGAATTGGCGAACGCCTTGACGAGCTTCACGCGGGGCGGACGGGAAACGCCGTCCCTCAATCTATCTTCAATCCGAATCGTCTCTTCCAACATCGGAGCTCCTATAACATTCTTTTTATGACCACCAGTGTCTTGTCGTCCGCGTATTTTGACGACGCCGAGAATTTTTGAACGCTTTCCATAAGATGATAACATATTTCACGCGGCTTGAGGTCTGCTATCTCGGACAGCCTTCTCCTGAGCCTCTCTTCGCCGAAAAATGCAAAATCACTGTCGGTAGCCTCCGTGATGCCGTCGGTGTACAGGATGAGAACATCACCTTTTTCAAAATTAACGTTCCCAACCCTGTAGCGGGCATTGGGCGCTATCCCGAGGGCGGGACCGGTCGTCTCGAGCTGAGTGATTTCCGATTTGCGATTGTTGAAAAAGAACGGCTGGTTGTGTCCCGCATTAACGTAAAGGAACAAGCCGCTTTTCTCATCGGTAAATTCGCCATAGAAGAGTGTTACGAAGCGCGAATCGGAGAATGTAGAATTCACGAGATTGTTTACCTTCTTCACAAGCGAGGACATATTTGTCTGAAGCTCGACTCCCATCTTCAGTGCGCCCGATACGTACAGGGCTTCGACTGCGGCACTCAACCCCTTGCTTGCCGCATCGCCGATTGCGACGCCGAGCCGCTCGCCTTCCTCACCGGCCGGGATATAATCGAAGAAATCGCCGCCGACAACTCGTTCGGGGACGGATACGCCGAACAACATGTATGTGCCGTACTTCTGTTCGTGGTCCGGAAGGATACTGCGTTGAATGTCTCTCGCTTTATCCAGGTCCTGCTCGAGCTGCTTGGTCCTGGCAAGCGCATGCCTCCCCTGAAGTACGGCGGTGACTGCACTGCCTATTACGTTAAGGTTGTCGACCAGTTCCGGAGTGTCGCCGTCGGTGTTGAAAGCCAAAATGTACTGATAGAGCGGGACTCCTTTTACCTTTATCTTTTCGCCGACGCCGGTGGCAGAGTATCTTTCTATCCCGCCCTTTCGAAGAGCCTGGTTCTGCTCCGACGAGAGTAGCGTCTTCTGGCTTCCGATCCGGACGAAGTCTATGTACTCGGAAACCTTTATGACGAATCCCTCGGACAACGACCTCACCTGGCCGAGCTGTTTCACGAGTATATATGCGTTCTTCCTCGGAATGAGTTTCCAGATACGTCCGCCCTTTATTCGAATCTCATCCGAGCTTATTATCTCGTGGACAACGCTGGCCAATACCTCTTCGTCGGTCTTGTGATCCTTGGACGCAATCTTCTCTATTGCGTGATAGAGCTGTCTCTGATTCATCAGTAGCTGATCTTTCTCCACCGCTCCACGACGTTGTCGACGTCAACTGCGGGCGGAAGGATGCTCCACTTGGTGTAGAAGTCCACATCTTTGCTCTTCGGGAATGGATTGGGCGGGTCGATCTTCGTTCGCAAAGGAAGGATGCACGCATCGCCGAGAAGCAATCCCTCTCCCTGCTTCAATGCCGGTACTATATCGAGCAAGTCCTTCATCGAGTCGGGTACGAGCTTCGCGACATACGCCTGGTCGTCGGGATTTGACAGCCTCAGAGTTACGAAGTTGCTGCACTGAGACAATATCGTCTCGGAAATATCCAGCGGTCTCTGCCCGACAATCATACAACTGACGCCGTATTTTCTCCCCTCCTTGACGAGCCGTTCTATGGTGCGGCGGGCGGTTTTCGACGAGCTGTGCTCGCTGAGATAATTGTGGGCTTCTTCGAGCACCAGAAGTATCGGAACGTTCGCGCGGTAAGGGTTCCACATATTGAAGTCGAACACCAGGCGGGCGAGGAGAGAAACCAGTCCGTTGATCACTTCCGAGGGAACGTTGCTGAGGTTGAGAACCACCAGTGACTTACCGGATTTTAGTCCGAATAGCGATTCGATGAGCTGAGCAAAGGTATCCGTCGATTTGAATTTCTTCGGCTTGAAGAGAAACTCGAAACGCTTGTCGTTCATGCGTGAATCGAACTTGAAGATAAACCGGGTGAAATTTCCGTAAAATGGCCCCTCTTTGCCGTCCGGAAGCCTTTCCGTATCGAGGGACTGCATCTTCACTTTGACATCATTGATATCGAAGTAAACCGGCGAATCGACTGTGATGAAGTCTTTGTACTTTGCATTCTTCAGCCTCTTGCTGTTAAGAATGATCTCCGATAGGGCTACCGTTTCCGTTCGTGCGTAAGGATCGTCGGGATCGATGAAAGTCTCCGCGAATTCATCAAAATTCATCGCCCAGTAAGGCAGCTCGAACTCCCCGATGTTCACGTGTTCGGCAAGCTCACCGAAGGCTTCACCGTATTCGTCATGCAGGTCGAGAAGAATGATCCGCGCGCCGGGAAGTCCGGCGACCTTCTGCAGGATCGAAGCAACTGCGCAAGACTTGCCCGAACCTGTCGCACCGACGACCGCAACATGCCTGCTGAAAAATTTATCGGGGTCTATATAGTTTTTCTTTCCGCTGAGAGAGGAAATCTCCCCGAAGGCGAAATCGTATCTCCTGTAGGCATTGAATATCAGCTCCAACTCGCCTTCTGTGGGAATGCGCACTTCAGCTCCCGGCCACGGGAGCCGCTCCGTACCGCGTTCGAACCTCCCGCCGCCGAAGCGACCGAACAGGTCCGCCGAGAATCTGACTGAATCACCCTCGGCGAGTTCGAGTGCCGTTACTACACCTATTATCCTGTAATCCTCTATCGGTATCGATATGAACGAGCCGATGCTGAAGCTTTCAGCGACACGGGTCTCGCCCGTGACTGTGGCCCCCCGGACTGATATGACTTTTCCGACCGGATCCATTTAATCTTCCTTTTCTGCCATCCTTTTAATTTCTGCAATCTTGTTCAAGGCTTCGACCGGAGTGAGATTGTTTAAGTCCACATCCTTGATTTTTTTCCTGAGCTCCTCATCGCCGAGCTGAAACATTTCTATCTGAAGGTCGCCGCCCCTTCCTTTGGAAATGACCCTCCGCGGCTTCGGCATGCCGGCCGCGGGCTGTGACGCCGCAGATTCCGTGGCCGAGAGTTCGAACGATTCCAGGTTCCTGAGAATCTCCTTTGCCCGGGAGGTCACCGCTTTGGGCAGGCCTGCCATTTCCGCAACGTGAATTCCGTAACTATGGTCCGCGCTTCCTTCGACTATCTTGTGCAGGAAGATCACTTTCCCGCCGTACTCGCGCACATCCGCCTTGAAGTTCTTGACTCGCGGGTAAAGGTCAGACAAATCGTTCAGCTCATGATAATGTGTTGCGAATAATGTTCGCGCCGCCCGCCCGGGATTCTGATGAAGATACTCCACCATCGACCATGCGATAGATACGCCGTCGAAAGTACTGGTGCCTCTTCCTATTTCGTCGAGCAGGACGAGACTGCCGGGAGTGGCGTTGTTGAGTATGTTCGCTGCCTCCTGCATCTCGACCATGAACGTACTCTCGCCGGCGCTGATGTTGTCCGAAGCACCGATTCGAGTGAAGATCTTGTCGACCACTCCGATGCGCGCCTTCCTGGCGGGGACGAACGACCCTGCCTGCGCAAGCAGGATTATCACGGCAACCTGCCTGATAAACACGCTCTTGCCCGCCATATTCGGCCCCGTTATCAGCGCTATCTGTTCCTTGCCTTCCTTCAGGACGATATCGTTCGGGACAAAACTTTCTCCGCTCGGGAGAACCTTCTCGACAACCGGGTGTCTCCCCGCTTCTATTTCAAGATCGTGCGATTCGTCGACCATCGGCCTGACGTAATTATTGTCGACGGCGGCCTTCGCGAAGGAGAGAAGGACATCGGTCAGCGCCAGTGCACCGGACGTCCGCAGGAGAGACTGCGAATGAGCCGCTACTTCACCGAGCAGCTTTTCGAACAGCTCCGTCTCCATCCTTTGTATCTTTTCTTCCGCATGCAGGACTTTCTCTTCGTATTCTTTCAGCTCTTCCGTGATAAAACGTTCGGCGTTGACAAGCGTCTGCTTGCGGATATAATTGTCGGGGATGCGGGAGAGGTTAGACTTCGTGACTTCGATATAGTATCCGAAAACGGAATTGTAGTCCACCTTTAAAGATGTAATTCCCGTGCGCTGCCTTTCGGTGACCTGCATCCTGGCAATCCAGTCCTTGGCATTGAACGCAAGCTCGCGCAACTCGTCCAGCTCGGGGACGCAGCCCTTCTTTATGACGCCGCCGTCGGATGCGTGGTTAGGCAAATCCTCTGCAAGCGTCTCTGAAAGTTTTTTGAGCAGTTCCGGCTCGACATCAATGTTTGTCTCGTTTTCCCGCCAGCAGTCGGCCTTGAGCGCGCAAATGAGTTCCCTTATTGCGGGCATTCCCGACAACATCGTTCTCAATGCGCCGAGCTCGCGCGGCGACGCCCGCCTGGTGGAAATCCTTGCCACAAGCTTCTCCAGGTCGCCGAAACCGGAGAGCTGGCTGCTCAGCTCGCCCCGAATTCGGGATTCCTTGACAAGCTCATCTACTGCGTCCAGCCTCGCATTGATTTCCCCGACTTTCTTCAGCGGCTGCAGCAGAACTCGGCGCAGCATCCTTGCGCCCATCGATGTTTCCGTCGAGTCAAGTATGCCGACCAGCGTGGACCCGGTTTCCGAAGCGCTCTCAAGGATTTCCAGATGCTTCCTGCTGGCCCGGTTCAATTCAAGAAATTCCGATGAGGTAAATTCAGACATCGCGACTATATGTGAGAGGTTTCCGTTCTGAGTCTCCGCGAGGTAATCCAGCGAAGCCCCTGCAGCCTGTACGGCAAGCGGTCGCGATTCGAGTCCGTAGCCCTTCAGGTTCTGGACTTTGAAATGGCGGATGAGCTTGTCGTAAGCGTAGTCGAAATTGAAGATGTAATCGTCGCGGCGCGTAACAATCACTCTTCTGAGACAATTCTGAATCAACGGTTCGATATTTTCCGCAAGGTCGCGTGGAATGACAACTTCAAGCGGCTCGATTCTCGTCAAGTATGTCTCCAGCTCATCGAGTCCCCCCTGCGCAAAATGGAACTCCCCGGTAGTCGCGTCGCAGAATGCCATTCCGAAATTGTTTCCGTCTGTCGTGAGCGTTGCAAAGTAGTTGTTGACCTTGTCGGATTCATTCGAGAAGTTCACTCCGGGAGTTACCACCTCGACGATATCCCGTTTTACTATTCCCTTCGCAAACTTCGGATCTTCGAGCTGCTCGCAGACCGCGACCCTGTAACCGGCCTTAACCAGCCTGGGCAGATACTGATTGATTGCATGGTGTGGGAAACCGGCAAGCGGCACGTCGGCAGCTGCTCCGTTCGCGCGCTTTGTCA
>JBJKPN010000089.1:0-22378 GCA_046706365.1 Candidatus Kryptoniota bacterium
ACTTCCATCACCGCGCTCACAGCGCCGCGATCGAGAGCGAGGGACATCATCCGGTTGAGATCGAGTGACTCGGGCGTGGTATGCGTAGCCTCTTCAAAAGGCTGACCGTCGAGGAGGTAATTGATGGTCCCGACAAGCAGGACCTTTTCCCCCGCAGCCTTCATGATGGAATTGACGAGATACGTGCAGGTTGTCTTGCCGTTCGTGCCGGTAATGCCGATGAGTTTCAGGCGGTCGGCAGGATGGTGAAACAGGTTCGCGGATAAAAGCGCCAGAGCGCGGCGGGTATTCGGAACAACTAGTTTGGTGGTGTGGTGAGAGAGGAAGTAGTCGTCATTGACGATACTGTTGTCCTCGACCGCGACCGCGCTCGCGCCGCTACCTATTGCATCCACTATGAAGCGGTGGCCGTCAAATTGCGCGCCCTTCATGGCTACGAACAGCGAACCCTCGCTGACTTTCCGGGAGTCGAATTCCATGCCGGTTATATCAATTTCAGTTTCACCGACAATCTCATTCACCGAAACGTTTTTGATAAGTTCGTTGAGCATCATTTGAAGAGCCCGGAAATATCCAACTGTTTATCTTCACAATTAATTGTTACGGTAATACTTTTGTTTATGCGCGTCCCCGGCCTGGGAACCTGGCCGACAATCTTACCGCTCCCGACGACATGGAACGGGATACCTGCAGATAAGAAGAAAGTCGCGGCCTTCCTCACGTTGGCACCGATGAAATTCGGCATGTGTGCAATTTGTCTCGCATCCGCAAGCTCGAGCCGGATGACAGAGCCCTTTTGTATCATCGTGCCGGCAGAAGGCTTCTCGGACTGCACAATGTACTTTTCGTCGCCCGAAGCCGATGCTTCCAGACCGGCACCATTCAGAATGGCGACCGCCGATCGACGGTCGAGATATGTGACGTCCGGAACCCTGACGAGCCCTGACGGATCCGCGACAGCGCCTGCCTTCTCTTTGTCTGCAACGGCCAGACGGTTTTGCGACTCAGGAGCCGCGGCGTCCGTGCCCTGGTCGGCCAGTCTTTCGCCCGTATCGGGCAGGTTAATTGATTTACGCTGCATGATTCCGTAAATGCGGGCCGCGATCCGTTTGAAGATCGGCGCGGATACGATTCCTCCGGTGTAGCCGTTCAGCGGAGAATCCACCATGATATACCCGACTATCACCGGGTTGGGAACGGGAAAATAGCCGGCGAAAGAGGCGTGATAGTATTTCTTGGAATACTTGCCGTCGACCAGCAGCTGGGATGTCCCCGTTTTCCCCGCAACCAGCATGTCCTTCATCTGTGCCTCGCGCCCTGTTCCGTGCTCGACGACATCGACGAACATTCCGTTCAAAGTCTGATCGACTTCCGGACTGACGACCCTGCGTATCTCCATGGGCGAGTTCTGAAAAATGACCTTTCCGTCTGCGGCGGTAATCTTATCCACTATATAGGGCTTCATTAAAATCCCGCCGTTCGCAATCGCGGAATAGGCGGTGGCCATCTGCAGCGTCGTCACCATGACGCCGTAGCCGAACGCCATGAACGGAAGAGAGACTCTCGACCACTCGTACGGCTTGATCAATTCTCCCGGCACTTCGCCCGGGAGCATGATGCCGGTCGGAGCACCGAAACCGAAATCCCGCGCGTACCTGTAGAATTTGTCCGCCCCTATCTTCCGGCCGATTTTCGAGAAGGCGACGTTGCTCGATAATTCGAGAGCCTGCCTGAAAGTCAGCCAGCCCGCCGGCTCGAAGTCCCGGATCACGGTTCCGTAATAGGTGTAGCTCCCGTTGTCGGCAAATATCAAATCGTTCGGCTTCTCTATTCCTTCCTCCAGAGCCGCGGAAGCCGTGACCACCTTGAAAGTCGATCCCGGCTCATAGGAATCGGTTATCGCCCTGTCTCGCGAATCATTATATGGAACCTTGTCATAGTTCGCAGGATCAAATGACGGATAGTTAGCTATGGCTAGAATCGCGCCGGTATGAGGATTCATGAAAACGGCGGATGCGGAAGCTGCTTTAGCCTTCTCAACGCCCGCCGCCAGTTCCTGTTCGACAATCTGCTCGATGTTCATGTCGATGGTAAGCTGGATGTTGCAGCCGGCAACGGGGTCGACCTTCGGGTAATCGATCGAGGGGGATTTTCTCCCGATCCCGTCGACCTGCATTATTTCGTAACCGTTCTTTCCCGCGAGGAGCGAATCGAATTCCATTTCCACCCCGCTCGCTCCCTTCCCGTCTACGTTTGTAAATCCGAGAACCTGCCCGGCAGCGGAACCGTAAGGATAAAGCCTCTGCTGATCCTTAAGGCGGATAAGGCCGTAAACGTTGAAACCCTGCAATGCCGTTGCCTGTGCGGGACTGATATCCCTGGCCAGCCATACAAACTTGGAATCGGTTTTCAACCTATTCATGAAAAAAGAGGCGGGAAGCCCGAATACCGCCGCAAATTTCTCTGCAATCTTCGATTTCTCGTCCGGATGAAGTATCTTCGGATCTGCGGCGTATGAGTAGCCGTAAGTGTTAGATACGATGAGGCTCCCGTTCGAATCGAATATCAGGCCGCGATCGGCACGGAGTGTAACCCTGCTTTCATATTGATCCTGCGCGACGCGATGATAATACGCCGCGCTCACCCCCTGGATGAGAGCAAGCTTCGCCACAATGGCCACGAACATCAGCGCGAAGATGACTCTGAGAAAATCGACACGGCCCCGGTAATTGACGCGCGGCCGCGTTCTCTTCCTGCTATTTTGTACTGTCTCTTGCATCTTCCTTTTCGGCCTGCTCCAGCCTGCCTTTGTCCACCTGAATTTGCTCCATTGTCTGTGAGCTGTATACGAAGCCCAGTCTCTGTGAGGCTATGCGGGTAATTCGCTCGGCACTCGACAGCCTTCTCAATTCCGCCTGCAGAGAATCGTTTTGAATCTTCATGTCACTGTATGTTGAATCGAGCGAGCTTATTTCCGACACCAGCCTGTGCACCGTTACGCTGTCGTTCACGATCAGAAGAAGCACCCCGACTATCCCGACCAGGATCACCATGAACCTTGAAACTTTCGGCGAGGAGGAAGCGGGTTTGCGCCTGTCTTCCCCACCGGATTCACCTGCCGGCTCAGAAAGCGGCTGCGGCTTCTTCGATTCTTTGCTCATATGATCTTCTCGGCAACCCTCAGCTTGGCACTTCGCGCCCGCCGGTTGCTCAATATCTCCGGGTGGCCGGGCATGACCGGCTTACGTGTGATTTGCTTCAGCCTTGCAACCTTACCGCATGTGCACACGATGGTTCTCGGCGGACAAATGCAGGTCGCAGCCTCATACCTGAATTTTTCCTTTACGATCCTGTCTTCGAGAGAATGATATGATATGACTGCAATTCTGCCGCCACGGACGAGCGAACTGACGGCTCCGTCGAGCCCGGCAGTCAGCGAATCAAGTTCCCTGTTGACTTCTATCCTTATCGCCTGGAAAATTCTCGAAAGGACTTTCGGCGTCTTCCCGCAGACTCGTCCGATGATTTCGGCGAGCTGCGAAGTTGTCTCGATTATCCCGCGCTCTCTCGCTTTCAGGATTGCCCTGGCAAGGCCCCGCGAGCGCGGCTCCTCACCGTATTTCCAGAACACCTCCGAGAGCTGATCCGCAGGGTAAGAGTTCACGACTTCATACGCGGAGACTTCGAGGCGGGTGTCGAGTCTCATATCGAGCCTCTCGTCCCGTCTGTAGCTAAACCCTTCCTCGTGATCGATCTGATAAGATGACACGCCGAGGTCAAAGAGGACACCGTTCACCGCACCGCTCGTCATTTCATCGAGCGATTCGGATAAGCGGGAAAAGTTTCTGCGTGCGAACGTGAACCTTCTGTCGGAAGCGGAAAGCTGTTCGGCAATAGTCATTGCGTTCGAATCGACATCGAACCCCAGAACATGGCCCTGCTCGCCGAGCCTGGATAGAAGTTCTCTTGAATGGCCCCCTCCTCCAAAGGTCGCATCCACATAAGTCCCACTCAAATCAGTGACCAAAAAATCGACGCTCTCCTTCAATAGAACAGGTTCGTGATAGACCGCCATTATTTATTGACATTAACTGCCATGATCTGTTCGATTACACTTGCGTAGCTTTCAGGCTGCGAATTCAGATACTCGTTGAAGGTCTTCGGGTTCCAGATTTCGATTCTCTCGAGAGCGCCGATGATAACGACCTCTTTTTCGATTTCTGCGAATTCAAGTAAGTTTTTGGGGATTGTTATGCGAGACTGTGAGTCCAGAGGAAATTCTTCGGAAGCCCACATAAGGAGGGTTCTGATGAAGTATCTATGCTTCTCCAGAAATTGGTTGAGGGAGCGGAGCTTCTCTTCGAGCCGCCGCCATTCATCGAGGGGGTAAACGTAGAGACATTTCTCGACTCCGCGCGTGACGACAAAAGTGTCGTTAGCTTCGGTTGAGAGGCTCTTCCGCAGTTTTGCGGGGATACTTAGCCTTCCCTTGGAGTCTAAAACGTATTCGTACCGTCCTTTGAATGACGACATCTTCCTCTATTCTTCCACATTTTTTTAGTAAACACCGGGAAAAGCTGAGAACCTCCCCACTTTTCCCCACCACGTTGGAAATTTAACCAACGCGGCCCAAAAGTCAAGCAGAAAATTCCACCTTTTTCCCCACTCTCAAAACGTCTCAAATTTCCTCGAATTTCGCAGATTAGGCGATATTTACTGCCGTTATAATCTTTTTGCTAAACAAACCGAATAAAAACGCCCCGGGCATCTTGACCGCTAAACTTGTGTTGCGTAATTTACGGTGCGATGGCAAGAGGTCTGACTAAACGGCAGGGCGAGGCACTTGAGTTCATTCGACACTTCATGAAGGATCACTCCAAGCCGCCAACTTTCCGCGAACTCGGTGAACAAATGGGGATCAAATCGACACGCGCCGTCAGCGATCTCCTTAAGGCACTCGAAAAGAAGGGTTTCATAGAACGAGAGGCCGGGCGTTCGCGCGGAATCAACCTCCCGAAGGCCGAGCTCACAAATCCGGATATCCCTCCATCCGTAAGAACAATCCCCGTCGTTTCCAGAATTGAATCGCGCGAAATAATTTTCTCAAACATAATCGACGTCCTCCATTTCGATGCCAAGCTCCTCCCCGACGGAGAGCTTTTTGCCGTCAGAGTCTCCGACGATGCAATGAATTACATGGGATTGTTTAAGGGAGATTATGTGGTATGCAGAAGAGCTCCTGAGCTCGAACAAAATTCTCTGGTGCTGGGGAGTGCGGCCGGAGTCCTGATCGTCAGGCTATACGAGTCGGCAAACGGCAAAATTCATCTGAAGCCTTCGAACAAATCCTACCAGGTCCTCAGCTTTTCGCAAGACGACAGGCAGTTCTTCGTCGCAGGCGAAGTCGTCTTGACGTTTCGCAAGATGAAATAATCACACACCCCTTCCTTTCCCCGGACCGCTCATTCAGGCGTCGCCGTCCACCTTCGGAATTCATCCGCAGCATTCAATCACCGTGCTCGGGAGCCTGACTCTTCGGCCTCGAAAGCTTCGCACGAATCTCAGGGAGATACTTCTCGCTCGAAAGCACGAGCAGTGTGTCTCCTTCCTGAAGCGTCGTGCCTCCGCTGGGAACAACATATTCTTCGTCCCTGCTTATGAGTACGACCAGAGTGTCTTCCGGAAAAGAGAGTTCGACGAGCGACATCCCGATGGCGGCCGAATTGTTAGGCACCATGAAATCGACGAGGTCGGCATTTATGCCGTCCATCGGCGCGAATTCGATTGGGTATTTCGGCTTCCGGCGCAGCGGCGCATCAACTTTCAGAAGGCGCGCAACTCCCGGAACAGACCAACCCTGAAGCAGTCCGGACGTTATCACGATGAAGAAAACCAGGTTGAAGATTACCTCCGATTTCGGCAATCCCGCGATTAGAGGGAATGTCGCGAGTATGATAGGTACCGCTCCTCTCAGACCCACCCAGGACACAAGCGTCTTGTCGCGCCAATTCGAGCGGGCAAAACTAAGGATTGAGAAGACGCTCAGCGGCCGCGCCACAAGCATCAGGAATCCGGAGACGAGCAATCCTGCTCCGACGACAGCGAACACATGCGAGGGAGTCACCAGGAGGCCGAGAGTGAGAAACATACCGATCTGGCTCAGCCAGGCAAGCCCGTCGAAAAATCTCAGAAGACTCTTCTTCTGAACAAATTCGCTACTCCCGGCAACAAGTCCGCAGATATAAACCGCGAGAAAGCCGGATCCGCCCAGCGTCGCGGTTAAACTGTAGACGAACGCCGCATATGCGAGAACAAGGACCGGATATATACCCTCCGCCGAGACCCTCAGCTTGTTCAACAGAAGCACCATCGCCTTCCCAAGAACGAAACCGAATAATGCTCCAGCACCCATTTGAACCACGAACTGCAGAATAATGCCAGGAATCGAAATCCTCGGAAGCGTCATCATCTGAATAGTTACAATTGTGAGGAAAACGGCCATCGGATCGTTACTACCCGACTCCAGTTCAAGCAGCGGTTTAAGGTTACCTCTAAGACTTATTTGCCTCGATCTTAAGACCGCAAATACGGCCGCTGCATCGGTGGACGAAATGACTGCGCCAAGCAGCAGGCCCTCCAGTATGGAAAACCCCAGAAGCCAAACCGAAAAAAGAGCAACCGCCATGGCTGTCATTAATACACCGATCGTCGATAACCCCGCGGCTTGCCAGAATACCGGCCTCACATCGTGCCACTTCGTATCCAAGCCCCCTGCGAATAGGATGAATATGAGCGCTACGATTCCTATCGACTGAGCCTGACCGGCGTTAGCAAAATGAATTC
Organism: Candidatus Kryptoniota bacterium; assembly: GCA_046706365.1. Classification (GTDB taxonomy): domain Bacteria; phylum Bacteroidota; class Ignavibacteria; order Kryptoniales; family JAKASW01; genus JAKASW01. The sequence goes on from JBJKPN010000089.1 coordinate 6,844, forward strand.
CGCCGATTCCCTCAGACCCCGCCAGCATCCCGATTACCAGAAACAGCAGCAACACGGGAACACCGAGATTATCCGATAGCTTCGCTATCCCGATGCTCACAAGGACGAGAATCGAACCTACCAGAAGAAAGTATTCAATTGGAATCATCGAAAGTCCTGACCGGTAACGTTATTGCCTCTCTCTTTGCCGGCATTGCCCGACATCAGACAGCGAGGCCGTGATTGTCAGATAAGAACCGCGATGCAATCAAGAGAGGCTGATTCGCGAAGCGCGGCGCCACTCTTCTCCTTTCAACTTAAGGATGCGCTTAATCCTTTGCAAATCAAGGGAATGAGGGCATTTCAAGGGACACACTCTCTTTTTCAATGTAAATCGCAAGTATGCCAAACCTCACATTCGGAAGGGGACAAAAGGAAAGGCCTGCCCCCTTGGACAGGCCCTCCTGATCTGCCTGAATCTTCAGTTGCCGGTCCTAGTGCCGGGTCATTCGGAATGTCCGAATCGCTTGATATCTTCCGGCGTCTCTCCACCGGCAGCCCGCCCGGACTTTGACTGCACCATAATTCTTATGTGCTCCACTATGTCCGGGTTCGCCAGCGTCGTTACGTCGCCGACGGGAATGTTGTTGGAAACAGCCGCCAGGACTCTTCTCATTATCTTCCCCGACCGCGTCTTGGGCATATCGTCGGCAACCCACACATGAGACGGGCGTGCGATTTTTCCTATTATGTTTTCTATCGCACTTACCACTTTCTTCTGTACTTCGCCGTGATCCAGCGACACGCCCGGTTTGAGTGCTATGTAAACTTCGGGCACTCTCCCCTTGATCTGGTCGACTACCGGCACGACAGCCGCCTCCGCGACCTCGGGCACTGTCAGGCAGGCCGACTCGAGCTCCTTCGTTCCGAGTCTGTGACCTGCAACGTTAATGACGTCATCGACCCGACCGAGAATTCGTATGTAGCCGTCAGCGGCGTACAGAGCGCCGTCGCCTGCGAAGTAGGGCCAGTCTCTCCAGTTCTTGCTGTTCGGATCCTTGCAATACTTCGAATAGTATGTCTGGACATAGCGCTTGGGGTCTCCCCAGATCGTCTGCATTATTCCGGGCCATGGATTTCTGATGCAGATGTTTCCCGCTTTTTGAGTACCGGGAGGGAGCTCGTTGCCGTTCTCGTCGTAGACGACCGGGTGGATTCCCGGAACTCCCGGCCCGGCGCTTCCCGGTTTCATCGGGTTCAGGGCCGGCTTCGTGCTGCAAAGGAAGCCGCCGTTTTCAGTCTGCCACCACGTGTCGACGATTACCGCCTCTTTCTTCCCGACTTCGGAGTGGTACCATCTCCACACGTCCGGCTCGATTGGCTCGCCCACCGTCACCATCAGTTTGAAATGATAATCGTATTTCTTCGGCTCATCCGGGCCGATCTTCCTCAACTGCCTGATCGAAGTCGGAGCGGTATGGAAGATGTTCACGTTCAGTTGTTCCGCAATCCTCCAGGGTCTGCCGGCATCGGGGTAGGTCGGCACTCCTTCGTACATGACGCTTGTCGTTCCAAGAGCAAGCGGTCCGTACACTATATATGAATGTCCCGTTATCCAGCCGATATCCGCCATGCACCAGTAAATATCTTCGGGGTGGATGTCTAGAATATTCTTCGCCGTCCCGGTTGCGTACGACAGGTAACCGCCTGTGCTGTGCTGAATTCCCTTCGGCTTTCCTGTCGTCCCGCTGGTGTACATCAGAAAGAGCGGATCTTCAGCAGCAACGGGGACCGGCTCCACTCTTTTGCCTCTGAAATCCTTCAGGAGTTCATCCATGAAAAAGTCTCTTCCGTCGACCATGGGAGTCGCTGAAACGTACTTTCCGGAATGACGCCGCCAGACGAGCACTTTATCCACGGCGAAGCCAAGTTCTTTTGCACGGGCGACGGCTACATCCGCCTTCTCCTTGTGATTCTGCACCTGCCCGTTCCTGTAGTAACCATCCATGGTAATAAGCACCCTGCTGCCGGAATCGGCTATCCTGTCTCCGCATGCCGATCCGCTAAATCCACCGAACACCACCGAGTGAATGAGCCCGAGCCTTGCACACGCGAGCATCGTGACAGGTAGTTCGGGGACCATCGGCATGTGGATAGTAACCCTGTCACCCTTTTTCAAGCCGGCAAAATCCCTCAGCAACGCAGCGGTTTCATTCACCCTCACATAGAGTTCCTGATATGTAATTGTCACATGCGGCTCGCTCTCGAACTCCGGGACGAAAATCAAAGCGGCCTTCCCCTTGTTTCCCTTAAGGTGCCTGTCAACGCAATTATAACTCACATTCAACAGTCCGCCGACATACCATTTCCAGAACGGAGGATTGCTGGTATCCAGCGTCGTATGCCAGTACTTGTACCAGTCGAGCAGATCCGCGTACTCCTTGAAATTTTCCGGGAATTTTTCAAGACTAAACCTTCTGTCCACATCGGGATCGGCCAGGTTCGCTTGCGATATGAACTTTGCGGATGGTTGATAATACTCTTCCTCTCTCCAGTGCGCCGCTATCTGGGCCTCATTAACTTCGAGTGGATTTGTGCCTGCCATCGTGGGTGCTCCTTTAGCTTTGTGCAAAGCGCTTTAGTTCAAAGTAACTTGAGCCGGGAAAAGTCTGTTCGGATACCATCAACCCGGTCACTCCAACACTATCATAACTCATTTTTTCAGTATAAAGTTTTAGCATACAAATGAAAAGACTTTTACAAAGCGGAAATGACGCTTAAATTGCGTTCAGAAAAAGGGCCGCGTCATGTTCAGGATCATTAGAGAATGGCAAGACTACCGCGAGCACGTTCTGCTGCGCGATGGTTCCGGTATAACCCTCCGTTTTGCAGGCGCCGGAGATACTTCTGCCGTGGAATCACTGGTCAACAAGGTGTCGCCTGAAAGCCGTTATTTCAGGTTCATGGCTGGTGTAAGCTACCTTCCCAAGGCGACAATAGAAGAAATGTGCATTTGCGAGCCCCGGGAACGTGCGAGTTTGCTCGCAATACTGGGGGATGAATCGTCAGAAGTCGTCGTCGGGATAGGAAGCTACGCAAGTCTCGCCGTCAGGAATGCGGCCGAGGTCTCGTTCCTCGTCGACGATGAGTTTCACGGCAAAGGGATCGGGACCCTTTTGCTGGAAAGGCTGGCCGGGATCGCCGCAGCGAACGGGCTTGTGGCATTCGAGGCAGAAATGCTTTCCGACAACGACAAGATGATGACCGTCTTTCGCGACGCTGGTTTCGAGATAGTGAAGGCGGCAGGCGGAAGCACAATCCACATCGAGTTCCCCGTCGGAGGCAATGTCGCTGTTCGCGAGCGCGCCGAGCTGAGAGACCGGCTGGCCACGGCCAACTCTCTCACGCCCATCATAAACCCTTCTTCGATAGCGGTCGTCGGCGCCTCGCGAGACGCAAGTGCCGTCGGAAGCCTGGTCTTCCGTCACATCCTCGAATCGAATTTTACCGGCACCGTCTATCCGGTAAACAGTCAGGCCGCTTCGATCCAGGGAGTGCGGTCATATTCGTCGGTGTCGGCCTTGCCCGAACGCCCGGAACTTGTAGTCGTGGCAGTGCCCGCACAGAACGTGTTGGAAGTCGTCCGAGACAGCGTCAGCGTCGGCGCAAAGGGAACGATTGTCCTGAGCGCGGGATTTGCAGATATCGGGGAGCCGGGAACAATACTTCAGAACGAGCTTGTGGACTTTGTCAGGTCAAACGGGATGCGGCTCATCGGGCCGAACTGTCTCGGCATCATAAATACGAACGATAGAATAACTCTGAACGCCAGCCTGGCGGGGCTGATGCCGCCGCCCGGGAAAGTAGGATTCTTTTCCCACACCGAGGCGCTCGGCATAGTGATACTCGACTATGCCGTCGAGCGGGGAATAGGTTTTTCGACTTTCGTGTCCGGAGGAAACCGCGGTGACGTTTCGGGAAACGATCTTCTTGAATACTGGGAGGAGGACCCGTCCACGGATATCATCCTCCTCTATCTTGAGCGGTTCGGGAATCCGCGGCGTTTCGCCAGGGTTGCGAGGAGAATTTCATACAAGAAGCCGATCCTCTGCGTTAAGAGCGCGAGGAGCAAGGCCGGGCGAGAAGCAGCACAGGTGCGGAGCAGCGACACAGAATCTGATGTTGAGGTCGATGCCCTTTTTCAGCAGGCGGGCGTCATCCGGGCGGAGACTCTCGAGGAAATGTTCGACATAACGATGCTTCTCGCGAACCAGCCATTGCCGAAAGGCGGTCGTGTCGGAATAATCAGCAACGCCGGCGGAGCGCTGACAATCTGTGCCGACGCCTGCGAAGCGAACGGCCTGTCTGTGTCGATGGAGAATATCACCAACCTGGGACCTCTCGCAGGGGCAGACGATTACGAACGGATGACCACCTCGCTGCTGGCGAGGGACAATGTCGACTCGCTTATCGCTATCTTTGCATGCATAGGAGGGTGCGATCCGCAGCCTATCGGGAGAGCGATCCGGAGAGGCACAGTCTTTGCCCAGAAGGAAGCACGCACGGACAAACCGGTCGTCCTCTGCCTGATGGGCACAGCCAAGGCGGTCCAGGTCGCCGCTTCGGCTGCGTTCCTGACCGGGAAGACCGAACGGTACGTATTCCCATCATACCGATTTCCCGAGTCGGCTGCGCTCGCGCTGGCAAGAGTCACAGAGTACGCGAAGAACCGGATGCAGCCGCAGGGTAGGCTGTTGTGGTACGAAGATGTCGACGTGAATTCTGCACATGCAAAACTGACAGGCCTAGTGGATGCTAAGTCCTCCGCCAGCGGCGTAGTCAAGGTGAAGGGGAAAGAGTGTGCGGAGATTCTTTCGTGTTTCGGCGTGCACGTCGACGAATCAATCAGAGCGCACACAAGCTCCACCGAGGGCAGTGGAGTTTCGAGTGAATGCCAAATCGGCATCAGGTCCGATCCACATTTCGGACCGCTTATGATCCTGAACGTCCCCGGCAGGCAATCTGTTCAGAGGATAACACCGCTGACGGACAGGGACACGAGAGCAATGCTGGAAACCGTTGGAGTGACGGGGTCAGAAAAGTGCGAGCAGCTTCTCGGCAGAATTTCCCAGATGGTCGAAGAGCTCCCCTGGCTTTGGGGGATGACAGCAGAAGTCCACGTGGACGAATCCGGACAGCCTGTCTTGCATGACACAGAGCTCGCATTCAAACCATAGGTATTGTCGCATTTCCTGACCGCGAACGTCCATATTTGTGCGTTGCTCATGCTGAATTCAATGGCGGAGAATGCACCAACTCAGTATGACATTGGCTTTCTATTGTATCCTGCTAATTATTCCAATACAAACGAGCAGCGGGAACAGTGCCTTTAATGAATACTTTCAGGTCTTACGCTTTCGAAATGGGCTCCTGATTCAGACGGGGCTTTGCCTCTTATCCACTCTGCATTCGATAATCCGTGTAGAAAAATCAAACACGATGCAAATCAGGCCTGTATGGAAAGCCAACAGTCATAATCGTACGCCGGTGTCTTTTTGTCCCACAAAAGAGCCATACCTCAGCGCACCGCACGTTTTTCCAACGGAATTTCGTGAGCTCAGATGCTGGCACAGGCGTTGCACATTTCAAGGGGACTACAAACAGCTTTTTTCAAAGTATGAATAACACACTAAGACTAGATAGAACAAATCTTCAACAGCTCTTTGCGGCACTGCAAGGAAACGGATACACCACTGTCGGGCCAACAATCAGGAACGATGCGATTGTGTACGACAAAATTGCGTCGGCGAACGAGCTTCCCATAGGATGGACGGATGAACAGCAGCGAGGGACATACAGACTACACAAGCGGAACGACGATGCATGTTTCGCATTCAACGCTGCTCCGCAGTCATGGAAGAGATTCCTCTATCCTCCGGTGAGGAGACTGTTCTCGATTAAAAAGAACGGCAAGTCCTACGATCTCCCGGAATCAGAAATTCCCGATACGAAGTATGCCTTCGTCGGGGTCCGTCCGTGTGAGCTGAGTGCAATTCTCGTTCAGGACAGGGTCTTCCAATCCGGGGACTACAAGGATGACGCTTACTTCGGCGTGAGACGCAACCTTTTCATAGTCGCCGTCAACTGTTCGACTGCCGGCGGGACTTGCTTCTGCAGCTCCATGAATACGGGGCCGGAAGCGCTTGCAGACTTCGACCTGTCCCTGACAGAAGTAATTGCGGAAAACGAGCACTACTTTGTCGTGAAAATCGGGAGCGAAGTGGGGGATTCAATCATCCGGTCTGTGGAAACTGTAATCGCGGGCAAGGAAGATGTGGCGGCGGCCGAAGGGGTGATTCGGGCGACCGAATCGAGCATTGACAAGAAAATGATGATAAGCGGATTGCCGAAGCTCCTTGTGGATAACCTTGAACATCCGCAATGGGATGATGTCGCAAAGCGGTGTCTGGCCTGCGGGAATTGCACGCTGGTCTGCCCGACATGTTTCTGCTCGACAGTTGAAGACGTCACAATCCTTTCGGGCGAAAACGCCGAGCGCGTGAGACGCTGGGATTCGTGTTTCTCTGCCGACTTCTCGAAAGTTGCGGGGGGAAATTTCCGTATTTCTGCCAAATCGCGATACCGGCAGTGGCTTACGCACAAGCTCTCATCGTGGGTCGAGCAGTTCGGTGTCCCCGGTTGCGTCGGATGCGGGCGATGCATTACGTGGTGTCCCGTCGGCATCGACATAACTGAGGAGGTAAGGGTGATAAGAGATTCAGGAACAAATCAGCGAAAAGGAGATTAGTCATGGAAGTGCAAGACTTAACTGAATCGCTACACAAGCACCCGTTCCTGAGCGATATGAATCAGGAACTTCTGAAGACACTCACATCGTGCGCTTCGAATATCATGGTGCCGGAAGGGGCCAGGCTGTTCAAGGAAGGGGACGATGCCAGGACATTTTACCTTATTCGCACCGGGAGGATCGCCCTGGAACTCCCCGGAGGAGAGAGGGGGATGATCAGAGTTCAGACGATCGGGCCCGGCGAGGTACTCGGCTGGTCGTGGATCATTTCGCCGTACCGCTGGCACTTCGACGCATATGCAGTGGAGCAGGTTCACGCCTTTGCAATAGATGCCACGTGCCTGAGAACCAAATGCGAGACAGATTATCACTTCGGGTATGAGATGCTCCGGCGTTTTTCCGAAGTGCTGGAGAGGCGGCTCGAAGCCACGAGGCTGCAGCTGCTCGACGTTTACGGGAACGCCCCGACCGATCGGGGAGAAAATTACTAGTCTGAATAATATCGAAATATTCCTTCGGAGTTTATTTAATGATAGAGACCATACAGCAGACTCATTCAACTTCACCCGGCGCAATGGTCCCCATCCTGGCGACGGTCAGGAAGACTGTCTGGGAAACGGATGACACATTCACGCTCCTGTTGGACTCGCCGGTTTCAGCCGGCGCCGGCTTTGCTTTCAGACCGGGACAATTCAACATGGTCTATGCATTCGGAACGGGAGAATCTGCGATTTCGATCAGCTCCGATCCCGCCAGGCCGGGCGTGCTTGCACACACAATCCACAGGGTCGGTTTAGTCACCTCGGCTCTCTCCAGACTGAAGCGCGGCGGCACGGTCGGGCTGCGCGGACCGTTCGGATCGGCATGGCCGGTCGAAGAGGCGGCAGGAAAGGATGTCTGCATAGCCGCCGGCGGAATCGGCCTCGCGCCTTTGAGGCCGGTAATATATTCGCTGATCAGAAGAAGAGGGTCGTACGGGAGAATAGTGGTGCTTTACGGGGCAAGGAGCCCGCTCGACCTGCTTTACAGGGTCGAGCTCGAGGAGTGGAACAAAGTCCCCAACATGGAGGTGATAGTCACGGTCGACCGCGGCGACTCTTCCTGGAAAGGCCATATCGGCGTGGTGACAAATCTGTTTTCCTATATCAAGCTGGACTCACAATCGACTATCGCCATGGTCTGCGGTCCCGAGGTGATGATGAAATACACAGTGGAAGAACTCGAACGCAGGGGACTCTCAAAAAATCAGATTTATATCTCCATGGAGAGGAACATGAAATGCGGAATAGGCCTTTGCGGGCACTGCCAGTTCGGACCGAAGTTCATCTGCAAAGACGGACCCGTGTTTCGCCTGTCCGATATCGATCACCTGCTTGATAAGAAGGAGCTGTGAGATGGCGGCACGGAGAAGTAAAGGCAAGCCGAAGGTGGCTGTTTTCAAGTTTGCCTCCTGCGACGGCTGCCAGCTGTCGCTTCTGGACGCCGAGGAAGAACTGCTGGCCGTGGCTGATGCGATAGACATCGCATTCTTCCCGGAAGCCAGCCGACGAATGGTAAAGGGGCCGTACGATATCGGAATAGTTGAAGGAAGTATTACAACGCCTCACGATGTCGAGCACATCCGGGAGATCCGCAAATTGTGCGGCGCGCTTATCACGATCGGCGCCTGTGCGACCGCGGGAGGCATCCAGGCACTGAGAAACTGGAAAGACATAAAGGATTTCGTCCGCGTAGTCTACGCGTCTCCGGAACATATCTCCACACTCGACAGATCCCTGCCGATCGGATCGTTCGTACATGTCGATTTCGAGCTGCGAGGATGTCCCATCAACAAGTACCAGCTGATCGAGGTTATCAACGCATTCCTTAATAAGAGAAAGGCCAATATACACACCACCAGTGTCTGCGTCGACTGCAAGCTGAAAGGAAATGTTTGCGTTATGGTGGCTCACGGCACCCCGTGTCTCGGTCCCGTGACGCAGTCGGGTTGCGGCGCTATCTGCCCATCTTACGACAGGGGCTGTTACGGCTGCTACGGACCGATGGAGTCGCCGAACACCGCAGCACTGGCGGGCCGCTTCTCAGAGCTCGGTGAAACCCGCCGCGATATATCACTCGCGTTCCGCGGGTTCAACGCTTACGCCGAAGCATTCCGAAGAGAGAGTGAAGCTCATGAAAAGTAAATCCGGAAAAACGATAAAAGTCGATTATCTCGCTCGAGTTGAAGGAGAAGGCTCAATCCTCGTGAAGATGAAAGACGGGCGGGTTGACGACGTTAAGTTCAAGATATTCGAACCGCCCCGGTTCTTCGAGGCTTTCCTGCGCGGCAGGAAATACTCCGAAGCTCCCGACATTACTGCCCGCATCTGCGGAATCTGTCCGGTGGCCTACCAGATGAGCTCCGTCCATGCGATGGAGAGCGCGTTCGGCGTCAAGGTGGACGGACAGCTTCGGGAGCTGCGCCGCCTCCTTTACTGCGGCGAATGGATCGAAAGCCATGCACTGCACGTGTACATGCTTCATGCGCCGGATTTCCTCGGGTACGAAGACGCGCTCCAGCTCGCCAAGGATCATCCGGAAGCCGTCCAAAGAGGACTCAGGCTCAAGAAGACCGGAAACGACCTTGTCGCCCTCCTCGCCGGCAGGGAGATTCATCCCATAAATGTCAAGGTCGGCGGCTTCTACAAGTTGCCGGAGAGAATTGACTTCGACGATATACTTACGAAACTGAAGCAGGCCCGTGATGAGGCCTACGAAACTGTACTCTGGACCGCGTCGCTTCCATTTCCCAGTTTCGATTACGATTACGAGTTCGTGTCGCTCAGTCATCCGGACGAATACCCGTTCAACGAAGGAAGGATCGTCTCGAACAAAGGGCTGGATATCGATGTGCGCGAATACGAGCTTATCTTCCACGAGATTCATGCCTCCTACACAAACGCACTTCAGTCGGAGATGAAGGGCAAGGGAGCCTACTTCGTGGGTCCGCTCGCGAGATATAATTTGAATTTCGAAAAACTCTCCCCGATTGCCCGCAGGGCCGCCGCAGAGGCGAAGGCCGAGCCTCCTGTTACAAATCCATTCAAGAGCATAATCGCGCGCGCCGTCGAAACGCTCTATGCATGCGACGAAGCAATCAGGATTATAGAGAATTACGAGAAGCCCGGGAAGCCTGAAGTCGATTATTCAATTCGACCCGGATTCGGATTCGGCTGCACCGAAGCCCCGCGCGGCATCCTCTATCACCGATACCTGATCGGGGAGAACGGCCTCATCAGGGACGCGAAGATTGTTCCTCCCACGTCTCAGAACCAGAAGATGATCGAGACGGACCTCAGAAATTTCGTCACGGCCAACATCGATATGCCGAAACAGGATCTGACTCTGAGGTCTGAGCAGGTTGTGCGCAACTACGATCCCTGCATATCGTGCGCTACACATTTTCTAAAACTTGAAATTTTGTAAGGACTCGCGGTACAGCTCTTGAACAAGGATCGCTTACATTCCCGCAACATCCCGGTCTATTCGGAGGACGGGAAAAGGAAGTGGAGATTCACAGTGGTGGGAATCGGTAATAAAGAGCGCGGCGATGACGGTGCGGGGATTCTTGCAGTGAGAATGTTGATAGACAAGGTGCCGGCGGATGTCAGGACGGCTGAGTTAACGGGCGATCAGTTCGACCTCCTTGAGTTGATGCGCTCCACTGATGCACTGATAATAACAGATGCTGTCAGGTCGTCTGCCGCCGCCGGCACGGTTTTCCGGGTAGATATCGGCAAGGAGGGTGTACCCACTGAGCATTTCACTTCGTCGAGCCATGGTTTCGATTGCGCACAGGTCATAGAACTCGCACGAACACTGAAGGAACTGCCGAAAAAAGTAATCTTCTTCGGGATTGTGGGGAAAGAGTTCTCTTACTCTTCCGGTCTGAGCCGTGAGGTGGAAGAATCACTCCGCATTGTGGAGACCGCCATCTTGATGGAATTGGAAGTGGAGACCGAAGCCGTCGGTCCGCGCGGTCCAGGCGTCCTGCGGTAGCAGTCCGCCCGATATGAGTTACTCGACCCTGGCCTGTGCCATGTAATAGTTCAGGTTCGTGGCGTAGGGAGAATTCGGGAAATCCTTCTGCACACGCTTGAGAAGTCCGAGGGCCCTGTTCTTGTCTCCGATCTTGACGTAATTCCTTGCTGCCCCGATCAGGTACTGCGCGGTCAGGAAGTTTTTGGAGTCACGGGAGGCTGCGCGCTCATAGTACTCGGCCGCCTTCTCGTATTCGTCCTGGATTTCATAGACTTCCGCCACCCCGGCATCCGCGCTGGCTTTGAGAAACTTGTCGCCGCCGCCGTAGTCTTTGAAATACTTCAGCGCGTCAGTGTAGTCTCCAAGGTAATAGTAGCAGTCCGCCAGATACACTTTCGCAGCTTCGCCGGTTTCGGAACCGCCGTAGTTGTCTACTATTGATTTTAACCCCGGAATGTTGTGAGCGGGATCGCCGTTGATCGCCACCTGGTATGCCCCGCCGTCGAAGTAAGTGAGAACCTGAGAAAGGTCCGTTGCAGCTTTCCTGTTGTTCGCATCGACGTTATTCAAATACGCGACTACGACTATTACCGCTATTATCAGGCCTGTTACCAACCCGCTGACGATCTTCTTGTTGTTCCTAAGAATCTCAACCGTTTTAAAATAAGCGGTTACAAGCTTGTCCTGCTTGAGTTCCTTTTTTGTTATTCTCTTTCTAGGTTTAAGCATGCAACATTCCTTCTGATTTGTCATAATTTAGCATAAATGCCGATTGTAGAAAAGGAATTTCTTGGGTGCAGAGACTTCCAAAGAAGAACGAATATACCGAGAAAACGATTCTTGGCAGGAATTGTTCTCATTCTTATATTGCCTCTGTCATGGGAAACTTTCTTTCCCCTCCGGCATCAAATCGTGTGAACAAATAATCGGAGGAAGTCATGAAGAAAAACGTTGGGTCTGCCGACAAATGGATCCGCATAGTTATCGGATTATTCCTGATAAGCCTGGTATTCTGGGGACCGCATACAGCCTGGGGCTGGATCGGCCTGATTCCTCTCGCAACGGCGCTGGTAAATTTCTGCCCGCTTTACAGTATTCTGAGGGTGTCGACCCGCAAAGCGGAACAGAAGACGGCCTAGGCACCGAGGTACCCCGGAAGATGAAAAGCGGAGCCTGACCGACCGTCGCACTGATGGGGATGTTCCGCCCCCTCCCGACAGCGCACTTTGATGCAAGGGTGGCCTTTTCAGGTAAAGACGGCCAGACGGATCCGCTTTCGCAATTGAATCTTTACACCGCGGCCGCGCCGCGCAAGGAGAAAGCATGTTTCTAGACCTGCAAGCCCAGAATGAGATCAAGAAGAGATTCGCCAGCCTGGTGAATCCCGTCAAGATCATCAATTTTACACAATCGCTGGAGTGCCAATACTGCAAGGAAACAAGACAGATCCTCGAAGAGCTGACGGCACTTTCCGACAAGCTCAGTCTGGAGGTCTTCAACTTTATCGGCGACAAGGAGCAGGTAGAGAAGTACAACATCGACAAGATACCCGCCACCGTCATAGCATCGCAGGACATCGATTACGGCATCAGGTACTATGGGATCCCTTCGGGATACGAGTTCGCTTCCCTGCTGGAAAGCATCGAGATGATCTCGACGCAGAGCCACGAGCTGAGCGACGAGGTGGCTGAGCAGGTGAAAATGATCAGCGAGCCCGTTCACATTCAGGTCTTCGTAACCCCGACCTGCCCGTACTGCCCGAGGGCTGTATATACGGGCCACCAGCTCGCCTTCCTGAACAAGAACATCAAGACAGATATGGTCGAGGCAACTGAATTTCCCCACTTGTCGATGAAGTATAACGTCAGAGGTGTTCCGAGGGTGGTGATCAACGAGACACACCACTTCGAGGGTGCGCTGCCCGACGAGGCATATGTCGAAGAAGTACTGAAGGCACTGCAGACGACATCTTCCTGATCTCGACGGGATTTCATTGCTCCCGTGATTTCACCTCACGGGAGCGTGATGGATCACCGGAAAAAGTCCCGGGAGTATTCAGACTTTCCCGTTCATTATCCAACGGAATCAAGTGCTTCTCTTACCGCGGCGAGGACTTCACCGGCGGAATAGGGCTTATTTACGAATTTCCGCACACCAACGTTCGTCAGACTGGTTTTCGTATCGGGGTCGATGAAACCGCTGGCCACCATTATGTTGGCACCGGGATTCTTGGACAGTATCCTATTGACGAGCTCTTCCCCGCTCAATATGGGCAATCCCAGGTCTGATATAATTAAATCGATGTTATCCTCGTTTTGTGTATAGACTCTCAATCCGTCTTCGCCGTCTCGCGCCGTGAGTACGGAGTAACCCTTCGGAACGAGTATATTCCGGATTATGTCGAGGAGCATTTCTTCGTCTTCAATGACCAGCACGGTTTCACTCCCGCCCCTGTTCTCATCCGGCGCATCATCAACCGAAGGAGCTGTGATGCTGGCTTGCGCGGGAATCGGGAAATAGAGACTGAAGACGGTGCCCTTCCCCTGCTCGCTTTCCACGCTGATGAATCCACGGTGGCTTTTTACTATGGAATAGACAAGTGCCAATCCGAGGCCGGTTCCTTTACCCGGCATTTTGGTAGTGAAGAATGGGTCGAAGATTTTCTCCTGCACCGGCCGACTCATGCCGGTTCCAGTATCGGCCACAGTCAGGGCCAGGTAGAGGGCTGAATCGGCCGCCGGAAACTTCTCTCTGACTGCATCACCCTCCACTGTATCCGTACTTATCCGCAGTTCTCCGCCGAGCGGCATCGCGTCCCGCGAATTGATGCAAAGGTTCATGATAACCTGATGAAGCTGAGAAGCATCGGCATCGATCGCGGCAAGATCGCTTTTAAGGCTGGTGGAAAGGTTGATTGTTTTCGGGAAAGTCTCGACAAGCAGCTTTGTAATCTCATCTATCAAATCGTTGACGCTGACGGGCCGAAACACGGTTTCCGTCTCTCGCGCTATTGTCAGGAGCTGCTTCACAAGGGTGGCGCCGCGCTCGGCTGCCTTCCGTATGGACGCGAGGCCCCTAGTCAGCTTCTGATCGTTGTTTTTCCTTTTTTGGAGCAGGGAGGAATAGCCAGTGATGATGCCGAGCAGATTGTTGAAGTCGTGAGCTATTCCGCCCGCAAGGGTACCGAGGCTCTCAAGCCTCTGGACCTGGATCAGTTGGCGCTCAAGGTCCACCCGTTTTTCCTCGCCGAGTTTAAGTTCTTCCGCCGCTCTGACCCTCTCGGACACGTCGCGTACCACACCGATAATTCCCGTCAGTTCGCTGTTCTTATATGGAGTCGCATCGACCTCGCAGTGAGCGACCAAACCATCTTTCCTGACCAGCCTCAATGCTATGTCCTTCGCCGACTCCCCGAGTTCGAGAACCCTCATAAAATACGAAAAGGCTTTCTCGTTGTCCTCATGATACAAGAATTCGCTGAAGTGCCTCCCTGTAATCTCCTCAGGGGTGAACCCGATTATTGGAACGGCGGCCTGTGAGACGTAAGCGACCTGACCCAGATCGGTGATCACGATCACCGCATCGTTCATCTGTTCGGTAATGGTTCTGAATTTCCGCTCACTTTCAGCCAGCTCCACACCCGCATTCACTCTCTCCGACTCGATTTCCATCATATCCAGAGCGAAGGAGACATCCTCTCCTATTTCAGAGAACAGTGATCGTTCCTGTTCAGTGATGTTCCTGTCGTCGTTCCGTCCAAGTATCACCATGCCCGCGATTGCACCCTTAGTGCGTATAGGCACGCAGGCAGATGAGGTGAAAGTTCTCTGCGCATTCTTCATCTCAGGGAACTGCGCGTCCGAGTATCTCTGAATCACATTGCTCGTCGATACTTCGCCGGTTCTGAGACAGTCAGATATCACGGATTCATCAAGTGGTGGGTTGGCAAGGTCAAGGACATCATACCCGGGTTCCCTTCCGTCTGCCGAGGTCCACGAAACGATATCCATGCTTCGGCCGTCTTCACGAATGACCCCCACAAACGCGAGGTCAAATTCCCCCCTTTCAACGGCCACCTGACATATAGTATTGAAGAGGGTTTTCTTGTCCTTGTTCCGAACGATGGCATGATTGATACCGCTGAGCGTAGCGTAAAGCCGGTTAACGTTCCGAATCGCCTCTTCGTTTCTCTTCCGCCCGGTTATGTCGTGAACTATGACCGCAACACTCCCGTCGGAGAGGAGTCTTTGTACAATCTCGACGGGAAGGAGGCTGCCGTCGATCGTGACCAGGCTTGACCGAACCGGACCCCGCTCGATAGACTGACCCGACTCCGGTTGTATAGGGTATCCATGGGAATCCTCGGTCCGCACGTGGTCCAGGAAATAAGTCCCAAGGATTTCTTCCTTTTTGTAACCCAGCATGGCGCAAGCGGCACGGTTGACACGGATGCATTTCCCGTCCACGCCCCATACGAAGGCGCCCTCCGACATCTCGTCCAGCAGCGAAGAAAGCAGGCGGGACTCGTCATTGGTACCGTGGTCCGGCCCGAAACATGCTTCCTCTTTCCCATTCATGACGACACTCCTTCCTCTCCGTCCAAATACAAATGGAGGAGCGGCATTACCGCCGCTCCCCGTTTCGCGTCCCTTCGAGCTTTCAATCATTGACAATATCTCCGTTCTCGCCCACCCTCAAAGAGCCCGGCTCCTCGAATCCTGCGGGTCT
>JBJKPN010000090.1:0-4996 GCA_046706365.1 Candidatus Kryptoniota bacterium
CTTTGTTCTGCACGTAACTGAGCTGCTTGTAAATGACAAGAGTGCAGACTATCAGGACAATCGAGACGACGAACTGCGAGATTACGAGTATGCTCCTCAGCATCGATTTCCTGTTCCTCTTCTTCCCCTCCGATTTGAGCACGTGAGCGGGGAGGAAAGAAGAGAGGTATAGCGCGGGGTAGCTGCCGGCAATGGCGCCGACCACCAGGGCGAGGAGGATGAGCAGCGGAATCGAATAGGAATTGTCGAACACGCCGAGGCTAAGGTTTTTCCCGGACAGGCTGTTGAACAGAGGGAGGCAGAGCTCGACGATTCCGACTGCGATTGCGACCGAAATGAGGCTCACGAATATCGACTCGGACATGAACTGCACTACAAGTCTCCCGCGGTTCGACCCGAGAGTCTTCCTGATTCCGACCTCTTTCGCCCGCTTCTCCGAGCGGGCAGTGGCGAGATTCATGAAGTTTATGCAGGCAATGAGAAGAATCACGAGCGCGATCGCCGAGAACACCCATATATAAGAGATGTCGCTGTTCGGTGAGATTTCATACTCGAGATGAGAATGAAGATGAATCGAGGTCAAAGGCTGCAGATAAAATCCGACCGTGTTCCCCGCCGACTCGAACTGAGTGTAAGACAGGCCGGTGATGCCTTCGAGCTGCGGACCGATATATTTTCTCAGGTCACGGTTCATTTTACTCTCGAACGCCGCCGCGTTCGTGCCTTTCCTTAGCAGGATGTAAGTATAGTAGTTATTGCCAAGCCACATATCACGCTTCGTGTCGGGGCGGATCCAGAGTGGAACAAGAAAGTCGAAATGGAAATGAGAGTTTTCCGGAAAGCCATCGACCACTCCTGAAACCATGTAGTCCTGCCGGTGATCGGCGTTCAGGATTTTCCCCATCGGGTTTGCGCTGCCGAAATACTTCCTTGCCATGGCTTCTGTGATCACGATGGAGTTGGGCCGGGTCAAGGCGGTCTTCGGACTCCCCTGCAGGAAATGGACGGTAAAGACGTCGAAGAAAGTCGAATCTGCCCAGAAGAATTTCGTCTCGCTGAAAGCTTTGTCGGCATACCTCATGACCGGAGCGCCGGTGTATGCGATGCGCGTTGCGGCTTCGACCTGCGGGTAGTCGCGCAACAGAGTCGGCTCGAGCGGCGCGGAGCTCTCCGCCATGTTCATGTCCTTGTCGTTGAAGAATGCATGGAAGTGTACGCGATAGATCCGGTCGGCGTTCCTGTTGAACCTGTCGTAACTCAGTTCATTCGAGACAAAAAGCATTATCGCGATAAAACTGGCGAGGCCTATCGAAAGCCCGACGATGTTGATGAGCGAGAAGATCCTGTTATTCCTGAGATCCCTCAGGGCGATTCGCAGGTAATTCAGTAGCATTTCCAACATCCCCCGTCTGACAAATGTTGTGCTGTTGATATTGCCGTATTGGTCACCGGCACGACCCGGCGATTCTGCGTGTATTATAACATGATTACCGGTGAAATGGAAAGAAAGTTACAGGAGGGCACTGGCTCAGTCTCAGACCTGGCGGCAGTCTCAAGATTATGTTAACCACAGAGAGCGAAGTGAGCGCGCCGAGAACACAGAGATTGAGTATTTTCTCCTTCGCGCCTCCTCTCCTTTCTCTGCGGTTAGATAGACACTGAGCTTCCACTTACAAGGGAGATAAGGCCGGCTCTGCTCGCCACGCGATTTTTCATTTGATCAGCATCAGCTTCTTTACCGCCATAAACCTTCCCACCTTAAGTCTGTAGAAGTACACCCCGCTAGGCAGGTTGCTCCCGTCGAACGTAACAGTATAGCTCCCCGGCTGTTCCGCCATATTCACCAGCGTCTCCACCTCTCTTCCAAGTACATCGAAAATTTTCAACGACACAAATCCGGCACCCGCAATCCGATATTCGATGTCGGTCGTAGGGTTGAACGGGTTAGGATAGTTCTGCGACAGTTCGAACGTCGACGGGGATACCGGTGTCGTTTGTACGTTGACGAGATTTCCGTATTCAATTCCGTTGATTCTTGCGAATACCAGGGAGTCTGTTGCTGATGCGCTCCCGGACGGACCGCCCAACGATGACATTTCAATCATTCCGACCCCGGCGGCATAATCGTATTCGAATTCACTTGGATCCAGAACGGTATAATCCACGCTGAACTTCTTGACGGTTCGCATCTGCCCGAATACAAGTTCCGTATCTACGGAAATGCAGGTAAGCGGATAAGGAGGTCTCGGATATGTGATGAGTTGATCTCCCTTTTCCATCTCAAGGCTGTCGATTATTTCTTCGCCGCCGCCGCTGAACTGGTACACACATCCGGTTGCTGAATCAATCCGGATAAGTCCTTCCTGGACGGCGCCGTAGCCACCGGGTCCCAGGTTGGAATCCGAGACCACTGCATACGTTCTGCCGTTAGAGCAAGTCGTATCTCCAAGAACCATGCGCGTACCATATTCGACAGAATAAGCGGTATCGTTTTCATTCTTTATCATAGCGCGGTACTGCCAGAAGTCACCTTTATCAAGAGGGAATAGAATGTCCGCGGCAGCAGCTGCGTTACTCAGCACGTTCACCCACACGGTGTCCGAGATCCAATAGCCGTTGAGCTCGCCCACGATGGAATGTTTGCCGGCCGCCAGCGTGTCGGTAACGGGAAAAGGAGGAAGATAGTCCGATCCCCAGGTGAGAGAATCGTGAGGAGGAATTATGTAAGGGACGATGACAAGCGGACATGGACGGTGAGCGTCGAGGTTATAGCCGTCGACAAAATAGTTCACATCGCAAAGAGTCATGTAAAGGGTATCGGGGGTGTCTCCTTCGTTTACCGACTTGATCGTTATATCGATACTATCGCCGTACTGATAGGTCGACCTGTCGGTGGTCATCGAGTATTTCACCTGTGCGAAAAGCGGCACCCATGCCGCGAACATCGACAGAATAATGACGCTGCTTCTCATTCCGCTTCTCCCCATGTTTGCATCCGTCCCTATCTTTTACCCACTGAAATGTATACCCTTGAACGTACGGAAGCAATAACAGTATCCGGAACTATTCTTCGGTGCCGACGTCGCCGAGAAGTGTCTCGATCTTCTCCCTCAATGGAGTTAGTTCATTTGCGATAAGGACCAGATTATATCGAGATCGACGTCGAACTACTCATGTATGATCCTGTTTCGGAGACCTATGATTCGCGGCCATTCAATCTCCTCATGTCCTTCGCGGTATGATGCCGGGAGGCTGTTCGCGGCTTCGCCTATTATCTCAAGATTTCGGACGACGGCATCAATAGTCTTGCGATCTTTCTCAAACGTTTCCTGTTGAAGTCCGTGGGTATATCTTTCGACATTCCTGATCGATTCAAGGATATCGTGGAGCAGCATAGATGGATCACGCTTAGACATAGACGAAATCCCGTTCAATCAGGCGAAGCAGGCGAGGCTTTATCGCCTTCCTTGAGACCAAATCCACCCTGGCTCTCAGCAGACTTTCCATGTCATCGGCCAGGTCGACAAACCTCAGGCCGATCGGCCTGTCAAACTCGACCATAATATCGATGTCACTTGATTTGGTTTGCTCCCCTCTCGAATAGGATCCGAAGATCGCCATCCGCGAAACTCCGTACTCGCGCGCATAGAAGGCCTTCCGCATTCCCAGCGTTCGCTTAATCTCCTCCAGATTCAACTTATGCTCGTGTTCCATGTCCTTTATGCTCAAAAAATTAGCACCGTTTCACCACATTTGAAAGTGACACCCTGGAGGGGCGTACCAATCACTGGCCGGCAAAATGGAGTTAAGCCGGTGACATTATCCGGTTGACGAAACGGTGTTAATTGAGCCTGAAACTTGTTCCAATAATATCACCGCATTCCTATCTTGGTGCCCAGCACGCATTTCCGGCATCCTTCAGGTTCATTTTCTCCCCATCCCCATCGATTTTGGTTGAGAAAATGTCGTGCTGTGGGGAGATAAATGGGAGAGATTGGAATGATCGGCGGATATAATTTTGCGGGGCGCAGCTTGGCGCCCCGCATGGAGGTTATCCTGCCGGCACAAACAGGATAATTCTGGTGCCTGGGTCTACTTCGGGGACGTTGCCCTGTTCATCGCGCGCGTCGCAGCCGCCTTCTTACCCGCGTTGCGCTGTGCGGCGGTCTTCGTGGTGCGAACGGGTATACCAAGCTTCTCGAGCAGGTTCTTCTTATCGCGAAGCGCTATCTTCGCGATCTTTTTGTACTCCGCCATCCAATCGTTCAGCTTCTTCATTGCCGCCGTCTCCGCTGCCGCCGCGACCCGGTTCGCCCCTTTCGCGGCTTCCTGCACTTCGTCGGCTTCTGCAAAGGCTATGATGTTGGCCCGCTCGGAAGCGAGTCTCTCCAGTGTATAACCGCGTGTCCCTATCTTTTCCATGATGACGGGGTCGTTCGCAGCGTTATCGAAAAGGATCTTCCCGGCTGTCGTGAAACCGGCCGTCGACCGCGGCATCGGCCTGTCCAGTCCGAGCTTGCTCAGTGCCCCCTGGTTCCCCTTCACAAGTAACTTGACAATCGTGGAAAGGTCCTGGTAGCTTGTCATTGCCTTTTTCCTGGCTTTGAACAACGCGTCGGTTGCCAGTTTCTGTCCGCCGTTTGCTGCCGCCGACTGGTCGACTGCCCGATCCGCCGCGTCATAAATCGCCATTCCCTCGTCCAACCTTGTCCGGTCAAAACCGAACCTGGCCACCAGGATTGGAATCTCAGGATCGCCGGTAGAGTTGGTGAGCGCCAGTTTAGCCCCCGTCAGCGAGTCAGAGATCGTTTTCTTCGGCTTTCTCGCCATAATACAGCTCCTTTCATTCCGTTAGTTAGTGGAAACATTGAATCTTGATCTATTTGCAGGTATTAACCTCATCGAGTACTTCCCCTCCGGACGGGCAACGCGCGGAGGCGCTTCCGCTGCACGGCTCTTCCTCCCGGCTGCACGGTACTTCCTCCCGGCTGCACGG
>JBJKPN010000091.1:0-3802 GCA_046706365.1 Candidatus Kryptoniota bacterium
TGTGTATCCGTCGAGGAGCTGCTTCCATGACAGGTCTTCCACATCACCCGCGCCAAATCTCGTGATATCTTCGGCCTCGAGATTCAACGGCTTGAGCTCACCTTTCGGCTGCAGGCCCGAGAAGTAAACGTTGAATGTCGAAGAGACTATATGGAGGTGTTTGGAGTAGGGGAGGTAATTCAGAAAACCGAGTACCAGCGTGACATGCGCCCACCAGAATATTTCGAACATGAGATCCATTGCCCCGTGCGCGTAGCCTACGAACAAATAAGAGAGAGAATCGGAGAAAAATCTTGCACCCGCGTCGAGTGTGTCCTTAGCGCCCGGAGTCGCTCTCTCCAGGGCGATATGTGCCGCGTTCTGAACGAACATCGACACCATGATCAAGAGGATGAGAAATAGAATCAGGTTCGCGTCATTCCTTGAGTGCCTGTCTGTCTGCAGCCTCTTGACCTTGAATATGTTCCGTCTAAGGAGGGCAAACAGCACCGAAACCACCACCAGAAGACCTAACAGGTCCTGCGCGAAAACCAGCGGACCGTAGAGAACGCCCAGAAACGCAAACGAGAGATTCGTTCCGAAACCCTGCAGGAAACTCTCGAGGATTGCCGTAAGGAGTATCACGAAGCCCCAGAAAATGAAGAAGTGCATCCATCCGGCCGCGGGTTCGCGCAGCAATTTCTTCTGACCGAAAACCATTGACAGAACATTTTTCAGACGCCTGTCCGCATGATCGGACCGGTTTTCGCCCTTACCAATCCGAAGATAGGACACGAGCCTTTTGACGTTCATGCCGAAAAAGGCCAAAGCCCCCACGAGAAGTACAAGAAAGATGATTGTTCTCATTCTCACGACCTGGTTTAGATGAATATACCCGCGCCGAGCCACACAATCAATTGAAGTGATTCGGCTTCGGCGTTATCTTGACCCGATGAGACCAAAAGGAGAGACACAGATTGCTGCCGGTCTCTCACAAAGAATAGTGAAAGATGGCTTGTTTCGAGCTATACTGATTGAAGTTTTGTAGGACTAACTTTATATTCATTGCAGATGAAAGTGTTTCCGAAAATGGTTGAAATAGCGGTCTAATGGGAAAAATAATAGCCATAGCGAATCAGAAGGGCGGCGTCGGAAAAACAACTACGACAGTGAACGTCTCGGCGTGCATAGCCGCTATGGAACATAAAGTTCTCCTTGTCGACATAGATCCGCAATCAAACGCGACAAGTTCGCTTGGTTTCGACAAAGATGAACAGCACATCAGCACATACGATATTCTGATCGGATCCTCGGAACCGGGAAGCGCGATAAAAGACACAGCGATTTCATTTCTGAAGGTAATGCCTTCGGACATCAACCTTGTCGGGGCTGAAATAGAGCTTGTCGACGTCGAGAGCAGGGAGGTGCTCCTTAAGAATGCTCTCGGCAAGATCAAAGAGGACTACGAGTACATTTTCATTGACTGTCCGCCATCGCTGGGCTTATTGACCGTGAATGCACTTGTGTCTGCCGACAGTGTGCTTGTGCCGGTTCAGACCGAGTATTTCGCCCTGGAGGGACTTGGTCAGTTGCTGAATACGATTTCGCGAGTCAAGCGCAGCCTGAATGCGGATCTTGAGCTCGAAGGTGTTCTCCTGACCATGTACGACTCACGGCTTAAGCTTTCAAATCAGGTCGTCGAAGAAGTCAGAAGATACTTCGATGAAAGGGTGTTCAAGACAGTGATAGGCCGTAACGTCCGTCTTTCCGAGGCTCAAAGCTTCGGGAAACCCATTATCCTCTACGACGCTGCCTCGCTGGGCGCTAGACACTACATGGAACTCGCCCGTGAAGTGGTTGACCGAAACACGAAACGTCCCAATCCCGAACAAAAATCCGACGGCCATGAAGAGATTAGTGCCCAGGTGAAAGATAGAGAAGATAACGCCGCATGAAGTCTAACATAAGACTTGGCAGGGGGTTAGATGCGCTTATCAAGAAAGAATCGGAACAGTCTTTCCAATCCGCCCCAAATCCGGTCCAGCACCAACCTTCAGTCAATTCGATATCGAAGATACCGGTCGCAAGAATTCGAGCAAACAAATTCCAACCGAGGAAGGAATTCGGCAGGGAAGCCCTTGAAGAGTTGAAGAGTTCGATCCATGAAAACGGGCTTGTTCAGCCGATAACCGTCAGACGAGTTGAGGACGGACTTTTCGAGCTGGTTTCTGGCGAGAGACGGTTCAGAGCAGTCACCGAGCTTGGTTTCAATGAAATACCGGCGTATGTCCTTCAAGTCGATTCCGATACCAAGATGCTTGAGCTCGCCCTTACCGAGAACCTCCAGCGTGAAGATTTAAACGCCATAGAAGTGGCTGCCGGCTATCAGCGGCTTATTGACGAATGCAGCCTTACCCAGGAACAAGTCGCCGAAAGAGTCGGCAAGGACCGCGCCACGGTGGCCAACTTCCTGCGCCTTCTCAAGCTTCCCGCTCAGATACAGAAAAGCCTGATCGACGGGGATATCACAGCCGGTCATGCCCGTGCGCTTCTCGCGATTGACGATGAAGGGGAAAGGTCGCGCCTGTTCACGAAGATCCTGAAGCACACCCTGAGCGTTCGACAGGTCGAAAAGGAAGTGAGGCAAATTCTCGGAAGGGAAGTAAAGAGATCCCGAAGCAACGGGTCTTCCGCCGGCGAAAACGGGACCGGACCCACACCAAACGACCCCGTATTACTCGACGTAATCGACAAGCTGAGAACGCATTTAGGCACCCAGGTGAAGATTGTTTACAACACCTCGCACGATGGAGAAATCAAGATTCAATTCTACAACGACGACGATCTGGGACGCATCATTGAAATAATACTTCAGGACCAGGGGAACGAAAATTGAAAATACTTAATACGAAAAACGCTCCGCAGCCGATCGGTCCATACTCGCAGGGGATCGAGGCTGACGGGTTAATATTCCTTTCGGGGCAGATCGCGCTGAACCCAGCTACGGGAGAAATGGCGGAAGGATTAGTACAGCAGACGCACCAGGTGCTTACCAATGCGCGCGCCGTTCTTGAATCCGCAGGCTGCTCGCTGGCGAACGCGATAAAGACGACAATCTACCTTCGGAACATGGCGGACTTCGCTGAGTTCAATAAGGTTTACGCCGAGTACTTCAAGGAGAATCCACCAGCCAGAACGACAGTCGAAGTATCGGCGCTTCCGAAGAATGCATTGATTGAGATAGACATCATTGCCCGAAAGTAAAAATCTGATTCCTTCTGGAATCGTTCTGGCCGCACTCATAATCGCGATTCTCTCACTTCCAACGCTCTCAACGGCACAAACCCGGTTATCCACCCTTCCGCCGGCAGGCACGCGGCTTGCTCTTGCCCAGGAGCTTGGGATCCAGCGCATTACGGTCGACTCCGCGGGGAATGCGTCGGCGCAAACCCCTGATACCACACGGGAAGCCGGACATCAGAAATCCGCGCTCGCGGCCGTACTATTTTCTATTTTCCCGGGAGGCGGGCAAATATACAACGGCAACTACTGGAAGGTGCCGATAGTGTGGGGAGTGCAGGGCTTTTTCGTCTACGAATGGATAGCCAGCAACAAGCTGTACCGGGCCGCTCAACAGCAGCTTGCAGATTCGATAGCAGTGGGATACACAAACCCTAGTTCACTTGTTCTGAGCACATTGATCGACGCCAGGAACGCGGCCCTTGACCAGCGGGATTCATACGCGTGGTACATAGCGGGAGCATATCTCCTTTCGATGCTCGACGCCTACGTCGATGCCGAACTCTCCGGATTCGATGTGTCG